>JASJDH010000316.1 GCA_030065175.1 Leptolyngbyaceae cyanobacterium MO_188.B28
AAAGCACGCGCTTCAGGTGTATCGTTCATCAATCCGAACACAATTCCGCCCACCAATAGGGGAGATCCTTGGGCTGGATTGATGGGGGGTAAGGGAAAAATGCTGACATCCTTGCTCAAGTTCACCTCTTCGGGAAAAAAGGCCGTGATAAAGTTAGCTTGACGATGCATGTAGCATCCCGGCGGGTTGTCAAACAACGGCCTGGGAGAATCGCCAAACGGCGAACTAATAACGCTTGTAGTCCCCCCCAGAACATACTTCGGATTGAGGGCGATTTCTCCAAACTGCTCAAAAGCAGTTTTGACCGCAGGGTGCGTGAAGGGAATGGCGTGAGTCACCCATTGGTCGTATACTTCTGGCCCCGCCGTGCGGAGGAGAATATCTTCGACCCAGTCCGTGCCAACCCAACCGGTCGCCTTACCGCTTTCCATGCCCAAACACCAAGGGACGCCGCCATCCGCTACAATCCGGTCTGTTAGCGACTGCAATTCAGCCCAAGTGGCGGGAATGTCGTATCCAGCCGCAGCAAATGCATCAGGATTGTACCAAACCAGACTCTTGACTGAGGCCCTAATCCAAACGCCGTAGAGTCGATCTTCTACACTCACCAGATCAAGCCAATAATCGGAATAGGCGTCCAATAACTGGTCTCGATCCAGAAACGGGTCGAGGGGAACCATTTTCCCTTCTCGAGCAAAGTCAGCCATCAAACCTGGTTGCGGAAATAAGGCGATATCGGGGGGATTACCCGCATCCACCCGTACCGGCACCAGGGTGGTAAAGGCGTCTGTTCCTTCGTATGAGACCTCAATGCCCGTTTCCGCCGTGAAAGGGGCGATCGCAGCTTTCAGTTTTTCCTCTCCCACCCCAATCAGCGTACCGAGAATGGTCACCTTGCCGCTAGGCGGTCTTCCTTCTTTTGCGCCTTCTCTAGATTCAGAGTCACAAGCTCCAAGGAAGAGGGCGACACCCAGCAACAGTGTGAGGGAAGGGACCGCTCGTGTTTTTGTCATAGTTTTGCTTGTTAGCTTACTTGACTTCCAAGATAATCGCTAACCGCTATTTGCTCTCGCCAAGTTTGTTGTTGAAGTTGGCGCATGTGGTGGAACAGTCCCCAGCAATAGGTTTCGGGAAGACCGCAGGTGAGGGCTCCGCGGAGCACCACATTGAAATACCAATCATTCGGAGCCAGTTCCCTGGTCAATTTCGCCATGACTGAATAAGTACGGGTGCGCTGGTAGCGTCTTCCTTGACATTCCACCTCCACCGTCTCGCGGCGATAGCCTTCTTCCCGAGTGTCTAGCGGATCGCTCAATCGCCAAGGCAGTTGATACAGAACGCCATGAACAGACGCGGTCGAATCCTTCACCACATCCAAGACGCCACATTCTCGGCGACGAGAACGGCGAAAGAATCCTAAACGATACCCCTTCAAAACAGCTGGGCCAATGACATAGTGATGGGTCTTTTCGCCTAAGGATCGCTTCAAATCCACTGGACACATGCAGGACCCGTAGGCGAAGTAATAGAAGTTGGATTCCTTGTGATTGAGTTCCTGGAATAGAGATTCCGTTATCTTACTAGTGTGATCAACTGAGTGGAAGGCCATAGGCTGAAGGGAAATAAGCTGTTTTGCCGAATTTTACCAAATTCTTCATTTAGACTTCAGTTCCAAAGTATCCTATTCCGATAGGAAAACCGTAGATTCTGTTTAAATAAGTTTACGGATTAAATAAGTTTACGGACTTGGGACGTATCTCCTAAAAAGCAATAGCTCGCTTATCAAGTTAAGCGGAATTTACCTTTAGGGATAGTTGAATAGCATCCCATTTACCCATCTCCCATCCACCCATCCACCCATCCACCCATCCACCTATCCACCCATCCACCCCCTTCTGACGGGACTTTACATTTACGCAAATTCCTTAGGGGTGAAGAATCCATCGCCATACTCCTAAGCAATCAACACAAAGAAAGAGACTAAGGGAGTAGGCGATCATGGTGCGATCGCGGCGCCACAAACTAGCGATCAGAAGTTGTCCGGAACTCCCCGCCAGGACTAAAAAGCCATATCGACTGGCTTCGATATTCAACGCCAACAAGATGCCGCCAGCAATGGCAAAGAGGATACTTGAAAATCTTAGGATACTCGTGGGAGAACGCCTTGACCAAGCACTCCCTTTTGGGCTCTGTTTGCGAATATAGGTGAGCCGAGGTTTCAAGCGGGACTGTTTTTTGGGTAGATGCATGGAACGAGAGCCCCCAGTCTCACTACAATATGTAACGAATTATACAATAAAATCTGGCAGGGGCTCCTGATTGTGAGCCCCTGCCAGATTTCAAGTCAGCGAATATTGGATCAATATTTAGGGATTAACGTAAAAATAAAATCCCGATAGGCGTCAGTGGATAGATGAAAGAATGGATGAAGGAAGTGAGAATAAAAATCTGAATTCAGAATTTAAGCAGATGGATAGAGATTTATCGCTGCAGTCTATCGTTGCTTCTAATGGCGTTTATGCTGCCAATTAAAAGAAACACCACGCCAGTGGTTAAAATAACAGTCCCAAGACCTAATGTATTAAAGCCGAGCTTTACTACGCCTGAAACTTCAGAAAACGCAGGAGACGCGTGAAATAAGATCGCGCCGGCAACCATTGCGATCGCGCCCGCAATCATAGAAAATGCACCGATAAAGCCAATCATAGTCCATTTCATTTTACATACCGCCCAATTTTTTCAATGAGAGATTAAATCTCTGTGCGCCCCCCTTTCTAACCCCCATTAATGCTTCTGGATACATTCCCCGCCAATTTATTTACAGCTTAATTGACACACTACAATTATCACTCTTGAGTTTTGGCGAGAGTGATACATTCGAATTCAGTTCCCTATGACTTCTGATTTCTGAATTCTGTATGCCTTCTCTATCAAAATTCCCCAGCTTAAATTGCACACCCTCTGACTGCTTTCACTGCAGAATTATACCGACTTAAATCAAACACCCAAGTTCTGCAAAATATTGCTTTCTCCTGTATCCTACCCTCCAAAAATAGAGGGCGGATTCAACAATCCCGAGTTTAACGCTCTGCTTTCTCAGAGTATTAGGGATAGTGAAATTGCCAACATAAATCGGACTGATCCAGTCAAGTTTGGTCAGTCTATAACATAAGAGACTTATGGATGTCCTGTAGAGTTTCTCATTTTTAGGGTTAGTGGATGAACCCCCAAAAAAAAAGGCCGCCCCAAACGGGTGGCCTGGAGATTACTCCGCTTGCAAGAACAAAGGAAAATGCAGAATGAAACTCAAATACATTCCATTGCAGACACACACCATGCGTTAATTCGAGTAAATTTACTGTAGCATTCGAAAAGTGACAAAGAGGTGACAGCATTTAACCAAATTGAACCAAAGCAATTATTGGTTCAAAACGCCGGATTTAACTCCAATTTTGCGAGATAGCATAGCTAAAGAAATTGACCTGCGATAGCAGAGATCTCGTTGAATTACATGAATTAAAATCCCCTCTTTCTAAAAAAATCACAATTAAAAAATCTGATTCTTACAATTCGCTGCGCCAATGGAACATCATCGCGCGCCTCATCGTCATTAAATTAATTTCCTGAATATCCCCAACTGCTATTGGGTTCGATATTGAGCATCTGCAATGCATATGCTAGCATTACCCAAAAATAAATAGTCAATACTTCCTAAGACTTAGTCTAGGTGCTTTCGCCGATATATTTATCATTGCAAAGCAGTTAGTATTGCAGTTTTTGAGGTGTGAGGAAACCGTTTGACAGTTGTTATGAGGTCTTTCATGTAACCCGTCTACTTAAGAGATTCATTCAAAAGGCCCCTCTACCGTTTGACCAATCTCCTGACTGACGGAACGAGACAGGGATTTGCCGCTGACTTTTTTTGCAAGCGGAATTTACGAACTCTTCATCGAGTTCCCCCTGTGGAGCTGACTCTACACACTCTCAATAATGATCCTCACTCAACCTAAGCCCTCGAAAGGAACTATCCTGATAGTTTCTGACGAACAAACCAGTCTGTCTGATTTACTCAGTGACTATGGCTATACCGTTCATGCTTTGCAGGACGAGCAGGAAGCGCTGAAGGTTGTCCAAGCCGCTCCCCCAGATCTGATTCTGCTCGACATTCCAAAGCTGCTTACAGATGGCTATGAAGTGCGCCAATCTCTCAAAACCGAAGCGCACAGTTGGGAAATCCCGATTATTTTTATCGGTGATCCAGGGCAAACAGAGAATATCAAGGAAGTTTTTGATGCAGGCGGCGCCGATTATATTCGCTGTCCCTTTCAGATTGAAGAGGTTCTAGCCCGAATCGGACATCACATCACCCTGTCCAAGCTAAAACAGCGACTCCAGGCGCAAACCGAACTGCTACAGCAGGAGCGGCTCCAACGCCGCCAGTCCGAGGCGATTTTGCAAGATAGCGAAGAACGCTTCCGGGCTACCTTTGAACAGTCTGCTGTGGGAATCGCCTACTGCACTTTAGAAGGGTACTTTACCTGGACAAACCAAAAATTCTGCGACATCGTGGGGTATTCACAAGATGAGTTGCGATCGCTCACCTATGCAGACATTACCCATCCCAATGACCTTGCGGTGGAATCGCGCTATGTAGAAGCCGTTTTAGACAATCGTCTTCCCACCTATTCGCTAGAGAAGCGCTACATTCGCCAAGATGACTCCTGCGTCTGGGTTAATTTGACCTTTTCTCCAGTGCGCGGCGCCTGTGGGGAAATTAAGTACGCCGCCGCGATGGTGGAGGACATTAGCGAACGCAAACAGTCCGAGGCGGCCCTCAAAGCATCTAATGAGCAACTACAGGCGATTTTGGAAGTTGTCCCGGGCATTGTCTCCTGGATTAGCAGCGATTTGCGATACCTGGGCGTGAACCAGAAGCTGGCTCAAACTTTTCGGTTGCCTCAAACCGCCTTTATCGATCAAGATATTGGATTTCTAAACACCAGCTCAGAATTCAGCGACTTCATGCGGGAGTTTTTCGCCAGTCCGATTGAAGACGCCAGTTGCGAAGTGTCGGCTCGAGTCAGCGGCGCCACCCAAAACTACTTGATTGTCGCTAAGAAATATGATCAGGGGCGGGCCGCCTTAACCGTGGGCATTGATATCACCGAACGAAGATATGCCGAAGAGGCCCTCCGCCAAACTGAAACCAAGTATCGCAGCATCTTTGAAAACGCTATTGAGGGTATTTTTCAAATCACCCCAGAAGGGCGATACCTCAGCGCTAACCCCGCCCTGGCGAAAATCTATGGGTACGATTCGCCGGAGGAATTGATTGAGAGCTTTAATAGCCTTCGTCGTCGTCCCTATGTGGACGCAAATCGATCCGCCGAATTTGCTCAATTACTTCAGCAGCAGGATACCGTCCTTTGTTTTGAGTCACAAGTGTATTCCCGGGACAGTCAGGTCATTTGGATTTCTGAGAACGCCCGCGCCATCAGAGATCAAACCGGCGCTCTCCTCTATTACGAAGGAACGGTGGAAGACATTACCGCCCGTAAGAAAACTGAGGCGGCTTTGCGCCAAGCCAATGAGGAGCTAGAACATAAAGTGACGCAGCGAACGACCAACTTAAGGCAGCTCAACCAGCGACTGCGGGGCATGATTGCAGAACATCTAGCCACCCAATCGACGCTACAGGAAACAGAAGCGGAATGGCGCACTTTGTTTGCGGCGATGCCGGATGCGATTTCCATCCTGGATGCTAAAGGCCGTTATCTCAAAATTGTTTCCACAAATACAGAATTTCTCTATAGTCCCGCATCTGATCGGATCGGCAAGACAATCTACGACATCTTTCCGTTGGAACAAGCCACCCTGTTCGCCATTCATATCCAACGAACCTTGAATACTGGAAAAACCGTCAGCTTGGAATATTGCTTGCCGATCAAGATTGATAATCTTCACCAGGAATCGTGGTTTTTGGCTAGCATTTCCCTCATGCCGGATAATCGTGTGATTTGGGTGTCGCGAGATATCACCGAACTCAAGCAACAGGAGTTTAGTGAATTGTTTGGGTTAACTCGATAATGGCGTCATAGTCAAACTGTTCCACCAACCCCCTTAAATCGGCCGCCAACGATAACTGGGACGGAGGAATTTGTTGAATCAGTTGAATGATGACCTCTGAGTCCACCTGGATAGCCGCTTGGTGTAGCGCCTGGATCCAGGTCTTTGGCATCGCTTGTAACGAATCTGACGTCAGCTCATTGCTTCTGCCATTAGGCATAGGGGCGCCTTTACGCGACTGCCGCACTTCCTTGTAAAGGTATCGAACCCCTAAATACTGAGCCATTTTTTCAAAAATCACCGCCTCCCGAAAGGGTTTACGGACAAAGTCATCACAGCCAGCAGCCATCACTGCTTCCCGCTTTTCTTCAAACACACTGGCCGTGAGAGCAATGATGACAGGAGAAGAAGGAATTTTAGATTTTGGATTTTGGATTTTAGATTTGGGATTGGATTCCTTACCTCTTTCATCTTCTCCCCTATCTCCCCCTGCTTCCCCATCTCCCCCATCTCCCCCATCTCCCCGAGACGCAATATATTGCGTCTCTACAGGATCCCCCTGCTTCCCCTGCTCCCCTGCCCTGATCCGTCTCGTCGCCTCATACCCATCCATCACCGGCATGCGCATGTCCATCCAGATCAGATCAGGGGTCCAGGTGCGGTTGAGGGCGATCGCGTCTTTTCCATTGGTCGCCGAGCGCACGTCAAATCCGACCTGGGAAAGCAGTTGACACATCACCAGGCGATTATCGGCCTGATCATCCACCACCAGAATTCGATAGGCGGGTTGACCGGGGGCTAAGGCGATGACGGTTGAAGGAGCTGATGGGTCAGAGGCTTCCGCAGGATCAGCCAAGGTCAACCGAATATGAAAGGTGAAAATGGTTCCTTGGCCCACAACGCTTTCGACTTGAATATCGCCGCCCATGAGTCGGGCGAATTGGCGGCTAATGGCGAGTCCTAACCCGGTGCCGCCCCGACTCCGATCGATCGTTTTAGTTTGGACAAAGGCGTCAAATATTGACTCTAACTCAGAGGATGGAATGCCTGGGCCGGTGTCTTCGATCTCAAAATGGAGGGTGTGTGGGTCAGAGGAAGGGACGTGAACGCGTAATCTCACCCAGCCAACTTTAGTGAACTTAATGGCGTTGCCCAAAAGGTTAATCAGCACCTGACGCAATTTACCTTCATCAGTGCAAATATAGTTAGGCGCTTCTGGGGTGCAATCAAAGACCAACTGTAAACCTTTTGATTCGGCCCGCAGCCGCAACATCTCCTCCAGCGAAGTCAGGAGTGTCTGTAAATCAAGATCTTGCTGGTTGAGCGTCGTTCGACCCGCCTCAATCTTCGACATTTCCAGCACATCGTTGATCAGGGCTAAGAGATGCTCGCCGCTGCGATTGACAATCGCCAGGTTATCGCGATGCTCAGACCTAAGGGTGTCATCCCGCAGAAGCAACTGCGCAAAGCCAAGAATAGCGTTCAGGGGGGTGCGCAGCTCATGGCTCATGTTAGCCAGGAACTCGCTCTTCGCCCGGTTGGCCATATCGGCGGTTTCTTTAGCTTGCTGCAGAGCCGCTGTGCGCTGATGGACCCGCTGCTCTAACGCTTCATTGCTGTTTTCCAACGCCATAAAAGAAGAGCGGAGGCGATGGGCCATTCGATTGAATGACCGGGCCAGGATTTCAATCTCTCGGATTCCTTGGGTTTCCACCGTTAGTTTATGGGGATGATCGGTTTCCTGCGTCCAAGTGCTTTGGGCGATGGACTGACTGGCTTGACTTAATTGCAGAATGGGGCGAGTAATCCAGCGGGCAGTGAGGACGCCAACGCCGATTGCAATCACTAGAGACAACAGACAGAGAAAAACCGTTGTGCGGGTGTTGGCGGCAATTTGCTGCATAAAATCAGCTTCCGGCGCGACCACTACAATCAGCCAGCTAATGCCGCGCGGATCCTCGAAGGCGGACACCTGGACAAACTGCTTTTGCCCTTGAAGGCTGAAATCTAATTGAGTATGGCCACTGAAACGCCCCAAATCCATCTGTTCAGAAATGTATTGAGCGGTCTCGCGGATCAGCGGATTTTGGCTATCCGTCGCCTGGATCCGCTGTAGCGGCTGATCATCGTTATAAATCTGATACGGCTTTTCCCCGGTGGAACTCGCAACTAATAAGCCGGAGTTTTCCATAATGAAGGCTTGGCCCGACTTGCCAATCTCAAGGTTTTGTAGAAACTGGCTGATGTCATCCAGGGAATAATCAACCCCAGTGACCCCCAATAAGCTTCCGGATGAATCATAAACTGGCGATACCGCACTGACAATCAGTTGAGGGGCCGCAAAACTGGGATAAACCTTGCTCCAAACCGCCTTACCCGCTGCTGCCGCGATTTGATAGAAAGGACGGGTGCGGGCGTCATAAACTCGACGACTCACCCTAGCTAAGCTGACCCGGTTTCCCTGGTCGTCAAGATTGTAATAGTGGCCAAAGAAGTTTGTTGTGGAGTCATTAGCGACCCCCTGCAATACATTTGAGTTATGGGTAACGCCAATAAAGGCTCCATCGGCTGCTGAGCCGAAATATAGCCAAGTGACGTTGTCCAGAAATTGCATCTGCCGCCAGAGATAACCCTCACTGGCTAAACTCCCTATCTTTAATTCACCCCGGCGCACGGCGTCGGCATTAACGGCGTTAATCAGGTGAGGAATTTCTGAGTGGTCTATCAGTCGCTCTTTGATGCGATTAGAGATTTCCAGGCGGAGTTGGGAGGCGACATCATTCACAGCCCGTTGTCCGTTCTGGAGAGAGAAATATCCGGTGAGTCCAACTGCGGTAAAGATTTGCAGAATGAACGGAATTACCAGCACCGAGCGCAGAGAAAATTTGCCCGACAGCTTAACAAGGCCGAATTTAAGTTGTTTAGCCGCCATCGCCCTTTGATCTCACTGCCACTGCAAAAGGTTAGTGAGAGCCTATCGTAAGTTTTCCTACTCTAAACCTTTCCACTCCATAAAACTAGACATCTTGCAGCTAAAAATACGCTGTTCCCAATTGATTTATAAATCTCGCGCTCCTGCAACGTTTATGCATTCCCAAAAAGCGCCAACGCGATTTTTACAAGTAGTTTAGGATGGCAGGCTAAATTCTTTTTCTAAACCAAATGACGAGTACTAAATTTATAGCGGGACAATCCAGTGGAGAAGGGCTCACTTAACGGATCTGCAGATAAATAAAATCCCATCTACCCATCCACCCATCCACCCATCCACTGCCATTTAATGGGACTTTATTTTCACGCAATTCCCTTAGTGGACAGCCAAATTCAACTCAAGAATTTCTGCAACGCCAACTTTGCTGCGCCCGACGCGCCCGCTTCATTCCCAAGCTCGGCCCTCAAAATTTGCAAGCCTTCCCGCGAACTGGGCAACACCCGGGCTTCAATCTCCTGTCGCGCTGTGGGCAAGAAAAGGTCGCAGCCAGCACTAATGCCGCCTCCTAAAATGATTGCTTCAGGGGTGAGTACGTAGATCAGGCTGGCTAACCCCGCCCCTAAGTTTCGTCCATAGCTGCGCCAGAAAGCGATCGCATCCTCATCCCCCGCCTTCGCCTTCGCCGCCAATTCCGCCGGGTCCAACCCCGTTTCTCGCCGCACCGCCCGCACCGAACAATACTGCTCTAGCGATCCCCGATTGCCACTGTTGCATTCCGGTCCATCCGGGTTAAGGGTAATCAGCCCCAATTCTCCCGCCGTCCCCTGTCGCCCGACAAAGAGTTCGCCATCCAGGATGATGGCGCCCCCCACCCCAGTCCCCAGGGTCAGCATAATCAGATCCCGAAACGAACGCCCCGCCCCCAACCAAGCTTCCCCCAAGCCCGCACAGTTGGCGTCATTCGCCAGTATAGTAGGCCGCCCCGTCCTTGCTTCCAACCCATCCGCCAGCGGCACATCCTTCCAACCCGATAAATTAATCGCCACCCGCGCGATCCGTCCCTTCGCATCCGCTGGGCCCGGCGTCCCCACTCCAATCGCCGCTGCTTCATGATCTGGGTCGAGCTGTGCGATCGCCGCCGCCATCGCCGCCATCACCGCTTCTGGTTCAGCAGGCTGCGGCGTCGGCGTGGACAAAGAGGCCAAACACTGCCCCTGCCGATTAAACCGCCCTAACTTAATCGCAGTTCCCCCCAAATCAATCCCAATCACCTGATCTTGATCACCCATCTTTGATGCTCTCTTTGTCTGCGAGACTTGACATGCCTTTGGATTTTGGATTTTAGATTTGATTTTCTTCCACACCTCCCCTAGGGGTGATTCTCTTACGGAAGAGTAATCTTAGAGCTATTGGAAGTTTGCAGATCAGTGATGTCCCTATGGAAGGGCGATGCATTTGGAGCAAGAGCATCAGAAATGCCTGGAGACTCACAGCCAAATGCATCGCCCCTACAAATCCTCGACTGGACTGTTTAGCAACTATCCGACTTGTTCGACCTGAGGCATTATCCAACTGCCCATGCCTCTGTCAAGAAGTCCCCTTGAATTAACCAGCAAGTTTTTTCTCACACTAGAGAATCAACTCTACCATCCCTCCCCTGCTCCTTCTGCTCCAAATTGTGCTGAAATAAGGCGTGTGGGCAATGCCCTACGGCTCCCCTATCTTCTCCATCTTCCCCATCTCCCCCATCCGCCTCTGCCCCCACCCCCCATCCCTTTCGGGAAGGGGGGTGGGGGC
>JASJDH010000317.1 GCA_030065175.1 Leptolyngbyaceae cyanobacterium MO_188.B28
GATCTATTTAGAAAAGTATACTTGACTACATCCACCCGGAGAGTTGACAAATGCTCAGCGCAGGTCTCTCTCCGAGTTTTTTTATGGTTAGAGGGTGAGTTAGTCCACACCGCGGAACATCCCATTATTTGGGGTCGTCCATTTTATCGTCGACCTGTATCACAGAAAAAACGCGTAGGTTATTCCTCTTTCAACGGCGATCATGACTTGGATTGTTCTTTTGGGGAGGGAAAAATACTTGCCATACACTGAAGAGTGTATAATATGTAGTAGACGCTATAAGTAAAAACCGTTAGATTATTTGCTAGTGGTGGACTTGAGCGCATCGGAATCAAGGCGTATTCGGTGAAAAAGACGAAACACAAGTCATGGGTTATAATACATTCACCCCACACAAGTTCAGTAAATGTACGTAAATAACTTCATCTGAATACCTATCGTTGAGCGGCGACGCCATATCGCAATTCAACAAAAGTATTACAGAGAAGGCTAGTGAATCCAGGGTGTCGGAAGGCTGCTGAACCTCGTGTTGAAATGGCTGACCAGCGACCAAGAAGTGCAGATACACCGCTTCTTGATTGTTGAGAAAGGGCGTCTACCTCAAGCAAATTCAATCGACGCTTGACTGAAATCCTAATTTATTGAACCCTTAAAGTAATCTTTCGATCTTGTCATCTAAGTGATACCACTGGTATCGTGAATTGAATATGGATCCTGCTGCTGATGGTGGTGTTGTTTACTCAAACAGCATCTCCCTATTCACTTTTCTTGTTAAAAAGCTTTGGATTGAGTTGTCAATCGGATGTATTTGCTCTGGTGTCGCTCTGGCAGGTTGTTTTATTCGGAGCCAGTTTCCACTTAGAGATTAAACTTTACGAATTTAACCACAAGACTGTGACAATTCCGGGATGAGGGCGCTCTACCAAAGGTTATCTTTTTTCATTCACTGTGAAAGGTTTGGATATGAAAGTCAACTTCAGCTATGCCCCTGGAACGTCGCTGGAGCAAATGATCGGCTTTGAAATGGCGGGTCAGATCTGGTCTAAGTATTTAGGGGACGACGTCAATGTCAATATTCATGTCGAAACCACGGATCAATTGCCCGGCTCCGCAATTGGCGGTGCGCTGCCCGGTCTCAAGGTGAATCAGAGCTATAATTCCTGGCGGAATCACTTAGCGAATGACCAAACTTCAACTGACGATGAAACTGCCCTCGCCCACTTACAAAATGATGATGACGGCTTCACGGCGCTGATTGATGGAACAGAGAGCGAAGAGAATTCCAAACTGAGAATGACCCGGGCCAACGCCAAAGCCGTGGGTATGATCAACACCGATCAGAAGGCGTTAGACGGCGTCATCCTGATGAGCAACCTAACCCATGAGTCGGTTGGTTGGAATTATGATTATACGGGCGATACGGTTCCCAGCAACACACTGGATTTTCTCAGTGTGGCGATCCATGAAATTGGTCATATCCTTGGCTTCGTCAGTGGAGTTGACGATCCTGGCGTCTTGAAGGTTGGAGCCGGCGACGATGATGATGATGACGGCTTGGGGGGAGATGATGACGAGGGGAGTTTCCTCCGGGATAGCGCTAATCCCTTAGATATGTTCCGTTATACCGATCAGAGTAAGACGGATGGCGTGATTGACTTGTCGGTTGGCGGCAATCCCTTCTTCTCTATTGATGGGGGAGAAACAGAGTTGGGAGAGTTCGCCACAGGAGAAAACACGGGGCTTGGCGGTGATGGCGACCAAGCGAGTCACTGGAAGCAACAGGATGGAGCCTTAGGGATGATGGAGCCCGTGATTAAAGCGGGTGAGCGTCGGGAATTCTCCAACCTCGATCTTCTGGCGATGGATGTGATCGGTTGGGATCGTCAAACGTCAGACATTGACCTGCCTGCCCTACAAAACCAGGCCAAGGAAAACTTGGCGCAACAGTTAGGCGTCACGGTGACTGAGTTAGAAGCGAACCCAACGGACTCTGCACAGGACTTGACCCAAGATCGCACTAAGGATGTGCAAACGATGGTCAAGCAAAGCAAGGTCTATGAATGGGGGTGGACTGGCGATTTCTGGTGGGAAAATGGCCTGTGGCAAAATTTCTCAGTACAAACGATGGACCCATCGTCGGCGCAGAATGAGTCTCCATTAACCAGCGACTCGTCGATATCCACTTCAGGTCCTCAAGTTTCGCAATTTCCCTCAGACTTTCATCTGATCGAGGGGGCTCAAAGCAGTGACTTACTAAAGGGGACAGAATCCGATGACTTGATCAGGGGCAGGAAGGGCCGGGATAAATTGTACGGGAATTTAGGCGACGACGTTTTGATCGGCAATCGCGGCCGCGATACGTTGTATGGCGATGATGGCGACGATCTCCTCAAGGGGGGACTCGGCGCTGATAAATTGATTGGCGGCAATGGTCACGATGCTATTGTCGGTGGTCAGGGTCGGGATCTCCTGACCGGGGGAGAAGGCCACGATCGCTTTGTCTATCAATCCATTCACGATAAAGGCGATCGCATCACAGATTTCAGTCTGGATGAAGATGTGATTGATGTGAGCCAACTCTTTGAGGGCTCCTCTCACTCAGACCCAGAGTTCCTTAACCAGGCCTTGCGATGGAAACAAATGGGGACAGGGACAGTTGTACAGGTGAAGTTAAATCCCCAGTCCGACTCTGATCCCTTTAAAGACCTTTTGACCCTACAGGATATTGCCGCTGCTGAATTAAAGTCGAACCACTTTATCGTGTAATGTCTTCCTTTTGTATGTTCTGTCGCCACAAACCCTACTGCCGCTAAACCCATGTCTTGCCCCTCCAGCAAGAAGATCTTACTCCTGCCGCTGGCGCTCTATCCAGTGGCGCAACTGCCCTTGAGCGCTTCAGCGCAAGTCATTCCCGATGGGTCGCTGCCCAATAATTCTATAGTCACCTCCAATGGCGCCGACGCTAACATCACCGGCGGCGTCACTGTAGGCAACGCGCTCTTCCACAGCTTTAATCAATTCTCTGTGCCGATTGGGGAGGTTGCCTCCTTTGACAACGCCCTAACCATTGAAAATATCTTCAGTCGCGTAACGGGAAATACCGCCTCAAATATTGAGGGCGAAATCCGGGCCAATGGAACCGCCAACTTGTTTCTACTGAATCCCAACGGGATTGTGTTTGGCCCCGACGCCTCCCTGAATATTGGCGGTTCGTTTGTGGGCAGCACCGCCCATAGCATCCAGTTCTCAGACGGCAGTGAATTCAGCGCCATCAATCCCCAAGCGCCCTCCCTGCTCACCGTCAATGTTCCTGTGGGATTGCAATATGGCGCGACGGCAGGGGATATTACGGTGCGGGGGACGGGGAATAACTTGTATCTCAATCTCAATCAGGATCAGTCCGTCAATCGATCGGAGAGGCCATCTGGACTCCAGGTGGATACGGGGAAAACATTGGCGCTGGTGGGGGGGGGGATCGCATTAGAGGGCGGTAACCTGACAGCGGCGGGCGGGCGACTGGAGTTGGGCGCTGTGGACACTGGGACTGTGACCCTCACGCCCGCAAATTCTGGTTGGACGCTAGGCTATGAAAATATAAATGGTTTCAAAGATATCACCCTCTCTCAGGCGGCCTCTCTCGAAGCTAGCGGCGATAGCGGCGGCAGTATCCAGGTCCAGGGTCGGCGCGTAATCCTCAGCGAGGCGTCGGCGATGTTGGCGGATACCCTGGGGCAGGGGACAGGGGGAATACTGAAAATTCAGGCGACGGACGCGGTGCAGGTTAGTGGATTCTCGCTTTCGCCCTCGAATCGGTTTTTCCCCAGCCGCTTGTCAACCGATGCGGCGCCAGGCGCGACAGGTCAGGGGGGACAATTGGCAATTGGAACTGGGCGTTTGCTGGTGGCGAATGGGGCTCAGATATCCAACAGTACATTTAGCTCAGCTAATGCGGGAATATTAAGCGTTTCGGCTGAGCAGACAGAGGTGATTGGCGGTTCGCCCTTTGGTCCGAGCGGCATGTTCGCCAATGTAGCGTCGGGCGCTTCAGGCAAGGGCGGGGCTATCGAGTTTGAAACCGACCGTTTACGGATCAGCGATGGGGCTCAAATATCTGCAACTACGCTGGGTTCAGGCGAGGCGGGCGCCTTGACTGTAAGGGCGACTGAAGTGGAGTTGACGGGGCGGTCGGGGGGGCCAAGTGGATTGTTCGCCAATGTTGAGCGGGGGGCTACCGGGCGGGGCGGTGATTTATTGGTTGAAACCGAGCGATTGCGCATCTCAGATGGCGCCCAGATCGGAGCATTCACCCTGGGCGATGGGGCCGCTGGAGCCTTGACCATTGACACCGGACGCCTACTGTTAACCGATGGAGCCCAGATCGCGGCTGGGACCAGAGGCAGTGGCGATGCAGGCGATTTGTTAGTCGAGGCCTCTGAATCTGTAGAACTGGTTGGCGGCTCAGCGATGGGTCGCAGCGGCTTATTTTCGAGCGCTGTTGTCGGTACCGGGGATGGGGGAAATTTGACGGTCATTACCGATCAATTAAGGGTTCGAGATGGGGCCACCATCAGTGTCAGCAACTTCTCGAGCCGTAACCCCAATATTCCCCCAGGACGAGGGGCGGCTGGCGATTTGAAGGTAGAGGCTGGAGTCATCCTACTGGACAATGAAGCTATCCTCACAGCTGAAGCCGCTGTGGGAGACCGGGGATTTATTGATCTGCAGGCAGATGACGGTATTGTGCTAAGGCGGAGCAGCGCCATCACCACCAATGCCCGGGGGACAGCCACGGGGGGAAATATCATCATTGATGCTGATATCTTAGTGGCGCTGGAAAACAGTGACATTACTGCGAATGCAGCACAAAGCTTTGGCGGGCGGGTGATTGTGAACGCCCAAAGTATTTTCGGGACTGAGTTTCGAGAGCAACTGACGCCTGAGAGCGATATTACCGCTTCCTCTGCGTTGGGGGCTGAGTTTAGTGGCATTGTGGAACTGAATACGCCAGACGTTGATCCGAGTCGGGGTTTGACCGAACTGCCCGACAATTTGACGAACTCTAGCGATCAGATTACCGCGGCTTGTAGGACTACGGAGGAGAATAAATTTACTGTCACGGGCCGAGGCGGCCTTCCCCAAGCCCCTGATGAGACGCTAAGGGATTGGACCGTGTGGGAGGATCTCCGCTTGGCGCAGGGCGTTGGTCAGAGACAACGTTGGGCGCAGGGGGAGGAAAGAAACCATTCGGAGGCAGTGAATTCAGCATCTTCCCCCCTTTCTCCCCAATTCTCGAATTCTTCTTCCTCGGCGCCTATCGTTGAGGCGCGGGGATGGGTTGTGGAAGCCAATGGACAGGTGAGATTAGTGGCTCAGGCGCCTGAATGGACGTCTAGCCAATCTTGGCGTCCTTCTCCTCATTGTGCAGCGAACTTAGTCGAGTAATGGCGACTCCCCGGCGGGTTCAAGTTGGCTGTCGATCTAGACTGCAGTTCATTTTCAAGCTGACAAACCGTATGCGTCGACGCTTATCCATTAGGACAATCCTTAGAGCAATCCGGAGAAGAACGGAGGGGTTTCCGCCGTATTTTCTTTTGTTTGTGGTAACTATTCTGGTATGGGTGACGGCTGTTCCGGGAATAGCGGCTATTCAGTCGGCTCCGCCAGCTGAGAATCGAGCGGCGTCGGTGAAAAATTCCCCATCTCCCCCGATCAGTCAGACGCTTGGGGATGTTTCTGGGATTATCGAACACGGGTTTACCCTCTACCAATCTGGCCGGTTTTCGGAGGCGGCGGCGATTTGGAGCCAGGCGGTTGAGGCGTCTGGCAGGCAAGCGGATTGGATTAATCAGGCTTTAAGTTTGAGTTATTTGTCGCTGGCGTATCAAAAGTTAGGGGATTGGCGACAGGCAGAACGGGCGATCGCACTCAGTTTGGATCGCTTAGCCGCACAACCCAGCTTAGGGGAAACCGGCTTGGCGGTTCTGGCGCAAGTCCTCAATACTCAGGGGGGAATCCAACTGGCGATGGGGCGGCCTGAGGCGGCCTTCGACACCTGGCGCCGCGCCGCTGACGCCTACGCCCAGCAGGGAGATTCAGTGGGCTTGCTCGGCAGTCAGATTAACCAAGCGCAAGCACTGCAAACGGCAGGGCTGTATCGTCGCGCCCAAACCCTATTACGACAGGTGGATGCGCAGCTGCAAGCTCAGCCTGATTCAATTCTAAAGGCGCTGGCGTTGAAAAGTCTGGGCGCGGTTTGGCAGGTGACTGGCAGCTTGGAGAAGTCTAAGGGAGCGTTAGAGCGGAGCTTAAAGATTTCGCGACGGTTGGATCCCCCTTTAGCTGTGAGCGACACCCTATTCAATCTGGCGAATACCCTCAGGGCATTGAAGGATACGGATACAGCCTTAGATCTCTATCAACAGGCGGCGGCGGCGGCGCCAACAGCGATCTCTCGTCTCAACGCCCAATTGAATCAGTTAGGCCTCTTGATTGAAACCGAGCAGTGGCCAGAGGCGCTGGCGGCGGCCAGACAAATTCAGCCTCAGTTAAGGGGACTCGCGCCCAGCCGTCGCGCCATCTACGCCCAGGTCAATTTCGCGGCTAGTTTGATGCAGATCGCCGACCAGCCGTCCCGCGAATCCGCCTTGTCGTCTTCTTCACTGTTTGCGCCTGAAACCATTGCCCAGATTTTATCCACGGCGGTGCAACAGGCTAGAGTGTTGCAAGATCCCCGGGCGGAGTCATACGCCCTAGGACAACTCGGTAGTCTGTATGAGCAGATCCAGCAATGGCAAGCGGCTAAAGACTTGACTCAACAGGCGCTAACGCTGGCTCAAACCAGTAACGCTTCAGACATTGCCTATGGGTGGCAGTGGCAGCTAGGTCGAGTTCTAAAACACCAAGCTGACCAGGTTGAAGCCTCGAGATCCCTTTCTGGGAATGACTCCGATCCGTTGAGGGAACAAGCGATCTCAGCTTACACAGACGCCTTCGAAACCCTCCGGTCTATCCGCAAGGACTTATTAGCGACGAACCCCGAGATCCAGTTTTCCTTTCGGGAAGGGGTCGAGCCCATCTATCGAGAATTGGTTGAATTGCTTCTGAGAGCCGATACTCGCCCAGCCAATCTCCAAAAAGCGCGCGAAGTGATTGAAGACCTGCAGTTAGCGAAGTTAGAAAATTTCTTTCGTTCAGCATGTCTAGAACCGCTCCGACAAATTGACCAGATCGATCAGAAAGCGGCCGTGGTGTATCCGATTCTACTGAGCGATCGCTTGGAAGTGATTATTTCACTGCCGGGTCAACCCCTGCGTCACTACGCCACACCAGTGGAGCCGCAGCAAGTAGAAACCCTCGTGGCGGATTTGCGCCAAAACTTAATCCTTCCCTATACCTCAGATAAGGATATTAACCCCCTTTCTCACCAGATCTATACTTGGCTGATTCAACCCGCTGAAGCGGCGCTGGCGGAAAGTAGCGTTGAAACCTTAGTGTTTGTCTTGGACGACGCGTTTCGAAATATTCCCATGACCGCACTTTATGACGGTCAACAGTATTTGGTGGAAAAATACAATGTAGCCCTAACCTTGGGGCTCCAGCTATTTGAACCCAAACCGTTAGCCCAAATTAAACTGCGGGCGTTAACTGCGGGCTTGAGTCAATCGCGCCATGACTTTCCCCCATTAGACTTTGTTGAATTAGAACTGACCCAAATTAAGTCGGAAATCCCTGGCGAGGTGTTGCTAAATCAAGAGTTTACCAGCGACCATCTGGCCAGTCTCATTGAATCGTCATCCTTCCCGATGGTGCACATCGCTACCCACGGTCAATTCAGCTCCCAATCCGACAAGACATTTATTTTAGCTTGGGACCAACCCATTACCGTTAACCAGTTAGACACCTTCCTTAAAGCCCGAGAGCAAAGTCAGGCTGAAGCCCTGGAATTATTAGTTTTGAGCGCCTGCGAAACAGCCGATGGAGATGAACGCGCCGCCCTCGGCCTGGCGGGAGTGGCGGTGCAGGCTGGAGCCCGCAGCACCCTGGCTTCATTATGGTTAGTGGATGACGAATCCACTGCCTTGTTGATGCGAGAATTTTACCACGGTCTTAATGCGG
This sequence comes from Leptolyngbyaceae cyanobacterium MO_188.B28, assembly GCA_030065175.1. GTDB lineage: Bacteria > Cyanobacteriota > Cyanobacteriia > Phormidesmidales > Phormidesmidaceae > JAKSDM01. The sequence continues at coordinate 8,116 of JASJDH010000317.1, forward strand.
GCTTAACCAAGGCGGAAGCGCTTCGGCAGGCCCAAATCACGCTCCTACGCGGAAATTATCATCATCCCCGATTTTGGGCTGCGTTTGTGATGTTGGGAAACTGGCTGTGAGGGATTTGTCAGCCCATCAAGTACAAGTAGTGGATGGGCGCCCCATCCACTCATCTGACCATCCACTGCCTGCTAACGAGTGCTTCACTTTTACGCAAATCCCTTAGCGGACCGCCTGGAGTTGCGCCTCCAGTTGAGAGGCGTTGGAAGCCAAAGGCAGGTTAGTGGATATGGGATGTTCTGACCACAGAATACAGGGATGGCCGAGTTGCGGTAAGGCGGATTCCGTCACTGGATAACAAAGAACTAGGACCTCGGGGGCGAAGAGTTTCATCTCCTCTGCATTGGGAATCTCATAGTACGGAAACACTTCTGAGCCTTGTTTGAGGCAGTAATGGCTAACGCGCTGTACAGCATTCACGTTATTGCCAATAATCATTACTCGTTGTCTTGCCATAAAAAACTATTTAGGGGATGAGCACGATCGACTTCCGTGAGGCACTGCGATTATCAGCAAACAGTTGACGAAAGATCCACTGTTCCTGGATCAAATCCGATGTTTAATGCCTGGGTGAGGGCTAGTGGAGCTTTAGGTTAGGAAAGCGCTTTTCTATTGTTGCGATTTTGCTTGCAACTTACTACCTGCAGGTGGTTAGCCAGGTGGGTAGTTTTATGCCCTAGTCGGACACTGTCTGACGATCGCGATGAAATAACCTTATTCCTTCTCTACTGGATTATCCCGACTTAAATCGAACGTCAGAAATTCTTCTCTGTTGGGCTGTCCCGGCTTGAGTTACCTGTCCATCACAGTAACTTTCAATTAATTTAAAATTCTCTTTGAAAAACGTGACAAAGGGTTTATGGGAACTTTGCGGATAGCTTGTATAGCTCTTCGAATCTATAAATTGGAGTGCTTAATCGGCCTGCAATTTGATTATATTAAACTTATCTTTTCTAAAAACTCGGTTGTTCGCCCCGCTTTACTTGAGTTTGGCGATTTTGGTGTGTTTATTGTTAGGGCAAGAGGGGGTCAGCCTCTTTGTGAGACTGCTTCAACAGCAAACCGTCGATAGAGTCACCCATAGCTTTGAAGTAAAACGAGAGGGAGAAAGATTGCTTGGAGCGGCGCTTGAGGAAAAAGCAGCGTTGCGGGGCCTTTTGCTAGAAAATAATCCCATTTTTTTAGAGAAATATCAGGATGGAAAGGAAGCCTTTAATCGTAGCTTAAATCAGCTGTCTCAACTATTACAGGAGGATGACGTCCAGCTGGCTCGTCTCTATCAAATCCAAGTGTTTCATAACCAATGGCAAAAACAGTTCGCTCAAAAGGTGTTTGAAGGAACTGTGAATAAGCCTGAGTTGGTAGAGCAGAGTTCGCTCGATCCCTTACGAAATTTAGTAGGGAGTATCCTTGAGCGGGAGAAGGCGCTGCTGAATCAGCGTAACGAACAGCTGCATCAACTCAATCAGATTGGGATTGGCCTTAGTGTATTCAGCACGGTAGTTATTTTCGCTGGAATGGGATTGAACTTGTGGCTGCTGCGGCGACGGGTCGAAATGCCCCTCAAACAGGTGACACAAGTCAGTCAGGCCTGGCAAGCCGGTCAGTTGGAAACCCAACTTGACTACTCGTCGCCTGACGAAATAGGTCAGTTGGCCGAGATGCTCAATACCATGGCCCGCGAAATTATGGCTCGGCAGGAGCGCATCCAACTCCGCAACCAGCAGTTAGAAGATCTAATTAGCACCCTTTCCCATGATTTGCGCACCCCTATTTTAGCCAGTCGCACCACACTCAAGGCTATGTTAGGGGGGGCTTTTGGCCCTGTAGACGACTCTTTGGGCGACGTGTTGACTGAATATCATCAAGCCAACGAAGATCTCCTCAAGCTGGTAGAAGCCCTACTGGATATTAGTCGTTATGAGGCTGGGGGGAGTCGAAATCTGAATCCAGAACCGTTGAACTGGCAAAAGATTTTCAGCCGTGTCACGGTTCAGATTCAAGCGGCTTCTGGAGATAAGTGTAAACTTACTTATCATGTCGCCGCCTCCTTACCGACCGTTTATGGCGATGAACTTGAAATTCAACGGGTATTACAGAATTTGTTAGGCAACGCAATTCGGTTGAGTGAGCCCGGAAAAAGAGTTTCCCTTGAGGTGGAAGCGCCAGTCATGGATTCCGTTAGAGTGTGTGTGCATGATCAGGGGCCTGGAATTCCTGAACATGAAAGGGAGCGGCTGTTTTATCGATTTGTTCAGGGACGAGGGCGACGAGGCGGCGCTGGTCTGGGTCTTTATCTATGTCGACAAATTGTGGAAGCCCATGGCGGCTCAATTCATGTTGAAAGTACATTGGGCCAAGGGAGCACCTTTTGGTTCACTTTGCCCATAGCGTTTACTCAGGAGACTTCAGCATCTCACCCGCCCACTCAAAGGAGGGAACGTTCATCGGCTCCGATTGCTTAATCCGCCCAATTTTGACCATCAGGAATTTTGCGACAAGTGGCTTACAACCTAAAGCGGGAATTTTTTCTGGTAAGGAATACAGTAGTCAGGAGCAGCAATTATAAATTCAAAATCTTGACAATTCGGCATCCGGCCCCTGAGGATACCCTTTGTTGAGCAGATACCTGCGCTATGAGTGAAGGCAGCCTGAATTTTGACCGTTTGCTGCAGTGGCTACATCAATTGATTGAG
>JASJDH010000318.1 GCA_030065175.1 Leptolyngbyaceae cyanobacterium MO_188.B28
TATTTTTTATAATAAAATGATTTCCATAAAAAATCACGGACTCTTGGGCGGTTTTATTTTAGTTATCTTGCCAATCTTTTTCGCTATAATATTAAAACTTTTTGCTCTAAGAATCAAGAAAACCTATAAAGATATCAAGATAAAACAAATTCTTAAAGATCACCCACCATTATATTTTTCACTGGGAATTATTGCTTTTAATTCAATAGCCATTATGTTAGATCTTCATATTTTAAATTTTGCGGGAAACAAATTTCTAGAGGAATTGTTTGAAATGAATGGGGCATTGTCACTTTTATTTGCCTGCTTTTCAGTAGGAGAAATATCTAAAACACGTAAAGAATGCGTCAACTCAAATTAATTTAATGTTATCTCTTCAAATTGTTCTTCAGAGAATTCTTTTTTATTTTTAAGATTGAAATATAGCCTCTTTAAAAACTTGGTTGAAAAATAGTTGACTTTTATAATCTGGATTTATTGTTCGGATAAATCTATAGATACCTGGATTTAGCGGCGCACCTTCCCCCTGTAAAATATTTGAATTATTCTGTCAATATTCTGTCAATATTAGGAATTCATATATTATGGATCATCCACTATTTTCTACTATTCCATATTTAAATACATGTGAGCCGAATTGGTCTAATCTCTCATCCCAACCTATTAAGATTGCCTCGATTGAGGTTTTGAGGATAAAGCGTAGAAGGATAGGTCTACCATTTATATTCCCTAGAAACAATGAAGAGCTTTACTTGATCCGAACTAGATCTACCGATGGTGCGATGGGTATTTCTGTAGCGCATGAAAGAATCAAGCATTTTTATCCTATTCTACAGCAGTTAGTAATCCCTTACTTTATCGGCAAAGATATAAGAAATATCGTATCTCTCATTGATGAAGTATATGTCTTTCGGTCAAATTATAAGCTCTCAGGATTAGCCTTGTGGTGTTGTGTGGCTTGGGTGGAGATTAGTTTATTGGACCTATTAGGTAAAGTTTTCAATAAATCGGTTGGCGAACTCTTTGGCAAGGTCGTTCAAGATCAGATTCCAATTTATCTTTCCAGTCTACGCCGAGATACAACTCCTGAAGAAGAGGTAGACTGGGTTGGACAACGCCTTGCAGAAACTGGCGCAACGGCGGTGAAATTTAAGATTGGCGGACGAATGAGTCACGATGCGGATGCCATGCCTAAACGGACTGAGCAGCTGGTGGCTCTTGCTCGAAATACTCTTGGAGATTCCGTTTCAATTGGAGTGGATGGAAACGGTTCCTACAGCGCCCAAAAAGCTGTTGAAATTGGGAAAATGCTAGAAGATTATGGCATTTCTTTTTTCGAAGAACCTTGTCCATTTGATGAATTTGATCTAACTGAGAAAGTAGCCCATTCATTAGCGCTTCCCATTGCCGGTGGGGAACAGGAAACCAGCTTGGCTCGGTTTAAGCAAATGATTCACCGACAGATTGTAGACATTCTTCAGCCAGATCTGATTTACAACGGCGGATTTATCCGAACATTTCGCGTGGTTCAAGTTGCGGCTCAGGCAAAAATGCCAGTTACACTTCATAATGCTCGCCTGGGCATTGATCCCATTTATATGTTGCATTTTGCATCTTGTTTGCCCAGAAATCATCAAGAATATAACGCCAGAATGGAGAAAATCCCATCTTGGTTTACGCCATCGCTCATCCCCAAAAATGGTCTTCTTCGAGTTCCCCGGGGGCCTGGATTGGGAATCGAAATCGATCCAGGTATTTTACGTAAGGCTAGGAAGCTTGCAATTCAGGCGATATAGGCTTAGCCAATAGAAAATATATGGATATCCAAAAAAAAGTAGTAAAAGGCGTCCTATGGTCTGTCATTGAAAGTTGGGGAAGTCAAGCTATTTCATTGATTGTTTTCTTTCTGCTAGCTCGACTCCTTTCTCCCGAAGCGTTTGGTCTTGTATCCATGGCCAACGTCTTTTTGGCTTTCATGAATGTTTTTCTAGATCAAGGATTCGCCCAAGCTCTGATTCAGTGTAAAAAACTTGAACCTGAACATTTGGATACAGCCTTCTGGACCAATTTGGTAATTGGCATTGTGCTTACCAGTAGCGCCTTTGTGAGTGCTGACTTTGTCGCTAATGGATTTAATCAGCCTCTATTGACTCCCATTATCAGGTGTTTTTCTCCCCTTTTTCTCATTACTTCGTTGGGCCATGTCCAGCGAGCCATCTTAGAGAGATCGTTTGATTTTAAGGCGATCGCAAATCGTTCATTGTTGGGTTTGCTTATCAGTGGCGGGGTTGGGGTGACAATGGCATTCTCTGGATTCGGAGTTTGGAGTCTGGTCTGTCAACAATTGACGAATGAATTAGTGGGAACATTCGTACTTTGGCAAGCAAGCAGTTGGCGCCCCGGGCTAAAATTTTCAAGAAATCATTTCAATCAGCTATTTCACTTTGGTATTAGCCTACTTTGTCTCAACTTTATTGGTTTTTTCAATAAGCGTGGCAATGATTTCTTAATTGGTTACTTTCTAGGCCCCTCAACATTGGGATTTTACGTCTTAGCCTATCGTGTTTTAGATGTGATGATGCAATTGTTGGTTAGAACAACTGGTCAAGTTGCACTACCCGCTTTTTCGCGACTTCAAGAGGATTTGGAGAAATTTCGAAATACTTTTTACACATCTACACAACTAACTAGCTTGATTGCCTTTCCGGTGTTTTTTGGACTCGCCAGCCTGGCCCCAGAGGTGATAGTCATTCTTTTTGGCGGGCAATGGCAGCCTTCGATACCCATAGTCCAGATACTTGCTTTTGCTGGGATTGTTCAATCAGTCTCTTTCTTTAAGGGACATATTTTAATGGCTATGGGGAAACCTTCATGGCGTCTTTGGCAGGCATTACTCAGCATCGTTCTTAATTTAATTGGCTTTGCAGTAGCCTTTCAATGGGGGGTTATTGCTATTTCAATAGCTTACGTAACTCGGCGTTATATTGTTTTTCCCATTGGGCAATGGGCTATCCAGTTACTTATTCATTTCTCTTGGCGCACTTATTTGCGTCAATTTATTACTCCCATAGTCTGTTCAATCGTGATGGTGTTTTTTATTTTTACCCTTAAAGGTTTGCTAACTAATATTACTGAATCGAAGCTGCTAATTCTATCTACTTGTACTTTGTTTGGCCTGATGACTTATGGAACGACGATTCGACTATGCGCTCCAGAAGTTTTTCAAAAAATCACAGACATAGCTCGTATCGCAGTATCTACAGGAGGTTGCCGCTAATTATGAAGCAACTCTCTAAACTTGGTTTAGCGATTCAGGTTACAGAAATGGATTTGAGGATTGAAAGTCCGGCGACGGAGAAAGACCTGGCTTAGCAAGCCCAAATCTATCGCGATCAGTCGCATTCATCAAGTGGCAATATCTTGAGGCATGTGTCTGTTCTGATATATAGGTGTGCTTTCCTACCTTCACCTACATGGCAAATAAAAAATAATTGATTAAAGGGAATTTTGGCATTTCAACAAATCAACTACGTATCAAAAAAGCAGTCCTAATTTTATTGATAAATAGTCGCATATAAACAGTTTCTATGAAAGGTCGGGCCTTAACTCTTTCTCAGTTGAGTAAGCAGCATGCGTCCAAAGTGTTGCTGCTATCAATTTCATTTATGAGTCTACTCACCATACGCCGTATGGTGATGGAGTTTAACCGTCTGATTTGGGTTAGTGTCGAAATGGGCGCTATCGATCTCAATCAGCGCTATCGTGAAGTGCTTACTTGGTTTTCAGGGGAAACAGTTTATGGTGAAGTTCATACAGCGGTCTATCCGCCAGCAAGCTATGTGATTCTGTGGCCATTCCTGGGCCACGGATCGTTCTCTCTGGCCCGATGGTTGTGGGCTATCTCAACCGTGATTGCACTGGTTGTTTTGATTTGCCTGTTGCTTAAAGAAAGCAATGCCTATGGCTGGTTAGAGCGTAGCTTTATTGCCCTCATGGTGCTGTCGATCTATGCCACTAGCCAAACAATCGGTGTCGGACAGCTAACGATTCATGTAATGGTTCTACTGGTGGCGGGCCTTGTCTGTAGGCGCTATTCAACCCTGCTTACAAGTGTCTTAATGACGTTGGCTCTGATCAAACCGACCCTATCACTCCCATTTTGCTGGCGAACAGTGTTTGGCTCTAATCGATATCGCTTGATCTTACTCATCGGGCTAGAGTACTTTTTCCTGGCTGCCATTGCAACCTGCTTTCAAGATGGCGATTTGATTTCGTTGCATGCAGATTGGCTGGCTAGCGGCATTTCTGGCGCTGAATGGGGTTCAAGCGGAGGGGGAGGCAATAAGGGAGGGAATGGTTTTGGTTTTGGCATTGGCACTGGTTACGGGAACGTTCACGACTGGCTAGGAGCGGCAGGGCTGAGTCATCTGAACATGCCAGCATCCCTCGTCATACTGTTCGGATTGGGCTACTGGACATACCGATATCGAACCATAGATTCCTGGCTTTTGATTGGAGTGACCTCTATTGTTGCACGTCTGTGGACTTACCACCTCGTTTACGATGACCTCCTGATTCTGCTACCCATGATCACCCTATTCCGAATGATGAAGCTACCGTCTATTGGATGGTTTCACCAGCAGATGTGTGGCTGGATATTGGCGATTTCCCTCACTGCAGCACTCATTCCCGCCAGTTTTCGTCTACGCCCTCCCCCGTGGAACTACCTTTTTACCGGTGGACAAACAGTCGTTTGGCTAATGATGTTGTTGTTTCTGGTTTACCTCACTGGATGGTGTAAGCAGCGTCAAATTTTGACGGATACCAAGCTCCTGAAAAAACATCAACCAATTAAGAGTAGCTAACTATAGCGCCGATTCGTTTCTATTTTGGCAAATTCAGCAACCTCTGCAGCCATTTTAGACAAACTCAAACCTGGAGTATTGCCCCATGTTGATTCCATCTGATCCCTTTCTATTTTCTGTTGTTATTCCCACCTATAATCGTCCTGAGAGGCTATTAAAGTGTCTTGAGGCTTTGACTCAACAGACCTTATCCACCGACTGTTGGGAAGTGATTATCGTTGATGACGGAAGTCAGGAATCTCTAGAATCGGTGGCGGCTACGGTGCGATCCCATATCCAGATTCATCTGATTCGTCAGTCCAATACTGGACCTGCTACGGCTCGTAATACGGGGGCAGCCAACGCCTCTGGCCGATATCTGGTATTTACTGACGATGATTGTCAACCGCTGCCCGACTGGTTAGAGCAATTTGCCCGCAAATTTGAGCAGAAAACTGAGGGGCTGATTGGAGGTCACACGCTCAATGCGCTCCCTCAGAATATTTACTCCACCGCCAGTCAACTGCTGATTGATTATCTCTATAAGTACTACAACTCACCGCCAAGAGAGGCAACCTTTTTTGCCTCAAACAACTTTGCAGCCCCTAGAGAGATCTATCAAAAACTGGGAGGGTTTGACACCAGCTTTCCATTAGCAGCTGGAGAAGATCGAGAATTTTGCGATCGCTGGCTCCAGCACGGGTATTCCATGGACTATGCATCAGAAGCTCAGATTAATCATGCACACGAATTAACCTTACGCAGCTTCTGGCGGCAGCATTTTAACTATGGTCGCGGAGCCTTTCACTTTCACCAGGTACGAGCCAAGCGAGACGCAGGGAAAATAGAAGTAGAGCCTTTGTCATTCTACTCAAACCTACTGATTTACCCCTTCCTGCAGGAGACGCACAAATCAAAGTTACTTCTATCAGGGTTATTTGTGCTGTCCCAAGTCGCAAATTTGATGGGCTTTTTTTGGGAACGTTTCAATCAATTATCCGAGCCTACGCCTCCAAAAAGGCTAGCAGCCAAAGAAGAGGAGGTACAACTTAAGGCGGAAAAAATTCCTAGTGAAAGGAGCTAGGCTTTAGAAGCGAGAAGCTAGCGATATCAAAACTTCTAGCTCCTAACTCCTACTATTCCTACCGGCTCTAAATTTCCCGGATTAAACTACACGCCCCTCCCAGCACTATTTGAGAAAATCCTGATTTCGTCAAGAAGACTTGAAAATTTTATTAGTTCAAGACTTTAAAGTCTAAAAATCAGGGGTCTTATCGCGGGAACAAATCACAGCTATGAGACTTGCTGAATGGGGTATTTTATTGTTGTTTGGATCTGCCTGACAATTATCTGCTGTGTTATCGGGACAGCATTTTTGAATATTGTTAGCGGTCACTGCTTTAACAGCAGAAGTAATCATTTTATAGCGGCATTCTGGCTTGGGCTGATGCTTCTGTGTATCTCTTTACTCGCAACATCATTGATCCTACCCTTATCGACTGCAGTTGGCGCTACGATTGCCTTTGGACTGACAGCATTGTCTTTGCTTTCATCCGGAGTTAGAACGAGGATGCTCTGGCTTTTATCAGGTCTAACTCCGAGCTTAACGCTTTGCCTTTTTGCCCTGATAATCATCGTCGCCCTCTCGTTTACCCCTAAGATGAGCTGGTTTGATACGGGGGTCTATCATCTGGGAATCATCAAATGGCTATCTAAATATGGAGCCGTCCCAGGCATTACTTTGATTAATCCAAAATTTGGATTTACTTCATCTTGGTTTGCTTTAGCGGCGCCATTAACGCCTGAAGCCATTGGTAGTCGAATTGGGGCTATAACTAATGGCTTTATTGTGTGGATGGCGATTGTTCAGCTTCTGATCTGCTGGATTAAAACACTAGAAAAAAGATCAAGGATATCTGACTGGTTTCTTCTATCTTTTTTCTCAATTTCAATTTCTCTCTACGCACTAAAGTTTTCCACATCGCCAATCTTAGTCTCTTTCACTGCAGACATCGCTGTTACATTTCTCATTGGGCTGACCGCCTGGTCAATATTAATTATTTCAGATGATCGCCAATCTAGTCATAAATTATCAACTGCTGCGGTTAAGTCATCTATTTTAGATGCTCGGATTATACCGTTGATTTTATCTTGTGGAGCAGTCACTTTAAAACTATCCGCTTTCCCTCTATTACCTGTGACGTTTCTTTATTATATATGGGGTCCAAAAATCAATATTCAACGGATATTGGGGGGGGTAACGACTATTTTTTTGCTGCTCTTACCAATGATTCTATTCGGCGTGATTACATCAGGCTGTCCTCTCTATCCATCAACGGCAATGTGTCTCGATACACCATGGCTAATCACCAAGCAGCAAGCTATTGAGGAGGCTAGTGAAGTTCAATTCTGGTGGAAGTTGGTTGATGAAGATGTTTCTGGCGTCACCTTTTTACTTTTAGGATTTTTAAGATGGTTACAGGGATCGATTAATTCCCAAATGATGATTGCTTTACTTGTTGCCTCATTTGTTCTTTCCTTTTGGATTCTACGAACAGCCGAACATGGCAATAACCGAGGCTATATCTGGTTGATAGGGATTGGTTTTTTAGGGATGTCCTTTATTATGATTAAAGGGCCTTTAATCCGATTTGGATTAGGATATTTTATCCTAGTCTCGTCGCTATCTCTGGCCCACTATGGATTGTTTCAGCTAACTAAGATGAAGTTAGGCGTCGCCCGCCTATTTTCTTTTGTATTTCGAGGGGGGAGACCCTCAAAATTGATTCCGTTGGGTTTTCTACTGCTACTGGGTTTTACCACAGCTACAGTGGATTCTGGCGATGTCCAAGCGCGTTTAATCTTGCCGCTGGAATTACCGATCGCGCCGATTGAAGCCAGGCAGGTGAACGATGTGAAGTATGTCTATCCACTGTATCCTTACTACAAGGCGTGCTGGGGAGCAAAACTGCCTTGCGCTCCTGAGCCGATTGAAAATAACATAAAACTTCGTAATCCGTCCCAGGGACTAGGCGCTGGATTTGTCCAGGCAAAGTGAATCAGGATACCGGTCAATCTGTTGGAAATTTGTCAGGAAGCGCTCTAAAAATTCGCTCTAAAAATCCAAGAGAAGCGCCAAAAAGCATTCCTAGCGCTGTCTATTTTCAGAGAAACGGTGACAGTGGATCGTCAGCGCGTGATGCGATGTTGATCCACTATCTGTCCAACGTCATTAAGTTTACTCCCAAAGGAAACTCAATCGTACTGAGCACGCGGTTAGCGTCTACTTTGGAAATGCAAAAACAGAACCTGTCGTTGAAGCAATGGACCAGGTTTCTGAATTTCTAATGCTTTCAGCCAGCAACACTGACATAGACGCGCCGATCGAAAAACAACATTTGTTGTTTCAAGTATTTCAACAAGTGGATGGAGCGACAAACCGGCGCTATGAAGGCGCCGATCTGGGTCTAGCCCTAACTCGATTGCTAGCCTAATTGCACGGAGGGGTCGTGTCCTTTAATCCCCCCAGGTGGGCAGCATATTTTCGATCTGGCGATCGCTCCTTGATATTGAAGCTGGTTAACTCCTCCCATAGGAACAACAAGCTTCTAGAGAGGGGGTAGGCGGTAGGCAGTAAATGAGGCAAGTGACAGTTATCTGATGTCATCTGATTGAGACAAAGGAGCTTAATTACCCCCTGCCTGCCGTTTGCTCCTTACTGCCGCAAAAAGCCAAAACCGCAACCGCCAGGCTGTCTAACTGCCTCTACATCGGCCGATAAACCCGGTAGTTAATTTCGGGGAAGATGTTGTCGATGGCTTCAACTTTCTCTAACCAACCCGAGTCAACCTTACTTTGTAGGAGATCCTCGCGTAGTTTGTTGAACCGCATCAAGTGCGATCGCGTCCGACGCACTGCATAGGGCACCATTGTCCCCGTCCGCATAATAAAGGCCCAGTCAGAAGATTGAGCCAGCAAGAGTTCCCGAGCGGCCTGATTCAGCGCTCGCCACTCCAACTCATCGGCGGGCTCCCGCTTAGATAAATCGATCATTCGCTCAGCCGCCTTATGGAGATGAGGATAAATCCAAGAGTTTGTCTCATTCAGCCAATACTCGTGGAAACCCTTGAAACCCCAGCTAGATTGAGAAGGACGGCAAACCTGCTGCGTCGGTTGATCCTTCAAATAATCCGCCAAGTGCGTCATTTGATAGGTATTCTGATCAAACCAGCTCTTGCGGAACAAGTAATCTAAGAACCAGGGCCCTTCATACCACCAGTGGCCAAATAGCTCAGCGTCATAGGGAGACACAATAATCGGCGGTCGCTGGGTAAGGCCGTGTAGGTAACCTACCTGGCGCTCACGGTTAAACATAAAGTTGCCCGCATGTTCCGCCGCCTTTTCCCGAGCCCAATAGGGGTCGTACCAATCCTTATCGGAGAGTCCTAGCCCTTTACCCGTAATTTTGTGGTACTTAATGCCCACATTTTTCCGCTGGCCATTGGGCATAATGTAGGGCTTGATATACTCATATTCAGCGTCCCATCCAAGATCGCGATAGAATTCTCGATACTCTGATGCGCCAGGATAGCCCACCTGGGAAGACCAAACCTGTTGAGACGATTCATGGTCGCGACCAAAGGCCGCCACGCCTGTCTCCGTAAAAATCGGAGCATAGCTGCCAAACCGAGGGCGGGGACGCGCGTAGAGGATGCCGTGGCCATCCGTGAGGAAGTAGCGCAGCCCAGCATCCGCCAACATCCGTTCCAAGCCTTCGAAGTAAGCGCACTCGGGTAGCCAAATGCCCGATGGCGGACGGCCAAACGTCTGCTCATAATGGTCGCAAGCAACTTGAACCTGAGCCCAAACCGCTTGGGGATACATTTTCATCAACGGCAAATAGCCATGAGTGGCGCCGCAGGTGATGATCTCCAGATTATTGCTGTCTAAATATTGCTTGAAAGCGGTGACTAAATTGCCGTTATAGCGCTCCCAAAATTGGCGAACCTGGTTGAATTCTGTCGCATAGTGTTCGGCTAAATAACGCACGTGTCCGTTGTGCGTGTTGCGCTCCACCTCCAGTTCAGCAAGTTCTTCGAGTTGCGCCAGGTGAGCGTCGTAACGTTCTTGCAGCAAAGGGTCTTTGAGCATGGACACCAATGGCGGCGTCATACTCATGGTGAGTTTGAAATCGATTCCGTCTCGCTTCAACCCCTCAAACATAAGGAGTAACGGAATGTAGGTTTCAGTGATGGCTTCAAACAGCCATTCCTCTTCAAGGACGTAGTCACTTTCGGGATGCCGTACGAAGGGCAGATGCGCGTGTAAAACTAGGGCTAAATATCCAATACTCATAGAGGCTGGCGAGGGAGAATAAGAAAAGCTGAAGCAAGTTCAATCCGGGTTGGGATTCAATAGTTGACACAAATTGTAAAGCAAAAGTTAAGCCCATGCGTATCAACTCACACCCATAGGAAATTATTTTTGGAGAGAAATACTCCTTTAGACTCGCTAAAACCTTTCCTAATAAAGGCTAACAAGAATTGAAGAAGTCGCAAAATTAATTCCATCTCCGACGTATGGAGGCGGCAATACTGCTGACATGATATCCGCTGCGTTCCTCCCCACTGCCTGAAAATTGACAAATTGCGCTGTATGCATCTCTTGAATTTTCAGGGAACACTAACCTTGGGGAATTAGCTCCTAAAAAATGGCATAGGAGTGTGATGCGTGGATAGTGCAATCGGAGCAGTTGATGAAGGGCCAAGCTTCTGAACAGGGAAAACCGCTAGTTGTCATTGCCGATGACAGCGAGGTCATTCGCATTGCCTTGCGTCACGCCATGGAACAAGACGGCTATGAAGTCCTAGAAGCCGCCAATGGAGAGCAATGCATCCAAATTTGCCAGATGCGATCCCCCGATATTATTTTACTGGACGCCCTGATGCCGTTGATGGATGGGTTTAAGTGTTGTGAAAGTCTCCAAACCATAATGA
>JASJDH010000319.1 GCA_030065175.1 Leptolyngbyaceae cyanobacterium MO_188.B28
CTGGACCATAGTCTTCGCTAAAATACACCCATGTCCTGAAAGCTAAGCAGGATAGGAGCTTCCAGTCAATTCCGCTCCTTGATTTCACATAACTCTGGAAAATTACGCGAACCGACAGTTAGCTGGCTCTTAGTTCCGAGGGTGTCAACTGTCAGGGTGATCTCAGCGGGCTGCAAAATTCCATTTTTAATCTGCATATTGGCAATCGATTTCTAGCGGTTCTAGGCGGGGAGCAAGTTCAGCCACTTGATCGGGGTTATCCAGATAAATCCGCTTGGGACGACATGCCCGCCCAGCGCCCAACATTGGACGGCGCATCGCCTATAGCAGATATTCAAAGACTTGATTAGACGTCGGTTCTGTTTCCAAAACCTGGTTACAGAGAATCGCTCCAGAAGGTCGGGTAAAGAAAATTAGGTAAGAACGATAGGGTGGTTTGCGCTTAGGGGTAATCCAACACCGCCCCAATCGACAGGCGCCTTCCCAAGTCTCATCTATCTGCTTTAAGCGGCTGACTTTGGCCAGTAATGCAGTTGTTTTTTTACTATCAGGCATAAATTTCCTAAATCTGGGGCTCTATTCTCACCGTTACACTTAGGGCGAAGCGGGTGTCAACCCAAAAAACTCACAGGCTAAATATCTGGTAGATTGGCTGCAGGCAAAACTAATTGGAGCGATGGCAAAATTTTTAGAATGGTCAATTTTTGCAGCCCATTTTTCAGTTTACGTAGTCGCCGCTATCAATATTTGGATTTTTTCTCATCGCAGTCACTTTTATAAAACAACGGTCAAGCTGCGATCCTTGCCGCTAGTTTACTCAGGGTTTGCGAGTATTGCCATTGGAGCCAGTTATGAGATTGCCGAGCACATCGGTGATAACTGGATATATGTCAGTCGTCTGTCAGGGCTTAATCAACTGTTCTATTCCTTTATATCGGGTGGAATTTGTCTGATTGCGCTAGGGTTAAGGCGATCGCGCATCACTGACATGATTCTCCTCGCCAGTCTAGTTTTGGTTCCTATCACCTATGGAGTACAAGGCGGCAAGGAAATCATGCAACTGGCCCAGCTCCCTCCAGCAATTATCTTTGTGATCCACTGGTACTGGGTCATGCGGGATTGGCGAGTCTTTCTTTATCCGTTACTCGCCAATGTCATAGCGACGGGATTTGGAATTGCCCTGATTGCGAGTGGTAATCAGATCTTTCACCTTTTTGTCGGCCCTTCTTCGGCGCTGGGGCTGCTGATTTTGGGGTACGTCGCGTGGACTAAGCCGAATAAAGTCCGAGACAACCACCTACCCATTCAACAATCTCAAAATATTCTCAGATGAGGAAAAGCCTAAACTTACTGGCAGATCAGGAGTTGCGTTGGTTTTAATAACAAAGCAGGGTTACTCTGGCGATGATGACTGATTCAGACTAGTCTCTGGTTGAAGCATGCTAAACCCAGATTCCATCTTCATTTCCTACCGCAGAAGCGATAGCCAAGATATTACTGGCCGCATCTATGACTATTTAGAGAAGCGCTTCGGCTCCAATGTGGTTTTCCGAGATGTTTACTCAATTCCACTTGGCGATGACTACCGCATTCACTTAAGGGAAAAAGCCCAGAATTGCCAGGTTCTAGTCGCCGTCATCGGTCCTGATTGGGTAACCATCACTGATCCAGACGGTAATCGGCGTTTAGATAACCCCAATGACTGGGTGAGGCTTGAAGTGGAGACAGCCTTAGAAAGGGGGATTCCAGTGATTCCCCTGCTGATCGGCGGGGCGACGATTCCGGAAGAAAAGGATTTGCCCAGCGACTTGAAGCCGCTGGCTCATCGCAATGCTGCTTTGGCCCGTCCCGATCCAGATTTCCAGTCTGACATGGAGCGGCTGATTCGGCAGTTGGAGAAAATTGTTACATTGGCAGGTAAGGCGAGATCGCTGACTCGGGGGCAGCAATTAAAACTGGACTATCTGCAGACTAAGCTTACAGATCTGGAAATGCAGCTACGCTCAGTGCAGAAGGAACTCGGGGCGATTACTGACGTCACCATAGCGGGCAAGCTAGAAAAGCGACAGATCCTCCTTTTAGAGGAAATCGACGAGGTTGACCAGACAATCCAGACACTAAAAATAGGAGATGGTTGAGCGAAATCTGAAGCTGGAATATTGGCAAGAGCGATTGGACGTTCTGAATCAGAGGATTACAGAGCTTAAATTAGAAATTGGCGCAACAGTTGATCCCATATTCAGAAAAGGGCTGGAGAATAGGTTGATGGCCGCTCTGGATGAGATTGATCACGTTGAGTCAACCATTTCAGGTCTTTGGGAAAGCAGTCAGGATCGAGAAATTCAAGCCCGCACGGATGAACTGCTCGACATTTTACAGCGTCATGAAAGTCAGATAGCGGAAATGCGACGGGCCTATCAAACCACGGTGGTCCACTGGCCCACGGATGTGCCGCAATGGGTGGAGAGTGCGATCGCGATAGTCAAAGAACTCAGGCGCATTGGCTCTGCGGGTGAGTACAGCGCTCTGGAAGAATTTGTGGCGCACCTGGCCAGCGCCACCGACAGCACAGAGCTGATTAGCGCATTGAACCAATGGGGCCGACACTATTATCCCGGTCGCAGTTGGGCGGCGCTTCATACCCAGATTCAACAAGCCTTTGAACCCAAGTCCGAAAATTTCCAGCCCGCCATTTTACTTCGCATTCGACTGGCGGAAGAAGCCACCACCCAAGCGGATAATATCCCCCACTATCAACTGGAAGCTTGGCTGATTGAAGATATAGACACCTATCAAACCCAAGGTAATCGACGCACCGGTTATCACACACTGGTTTCTGAAGATATGCCAGTGGCGCTGCCATTTACGGAGGACGCCCTAGAGGCTAAGATGCAGTCGCTGCTGAACGAATGGATCAGCCAAACCAAGCAAATCTTAAGCGGATGCAAAAACGACCCTGAGTTTCATGTGTTTTTACCCAAGTCACTCTTACATTTGACGGTGGATTATTGGCCCTTGGATGACCGCAAACGCCCGAAGCGCCTAGGTCAGCTGCATCGAGTCATGCTGTGTTGCGCCGATCGGTTAGACGGTCCTTATCCGGTGGGGCCTTGGCGCAGTCTATGGGAGAGGCATCAAACTAATCTAAATCAAACCGCCAGTCATGCGTTCGTAGCCGGGAGTGAACAGGACTTAGATGAGCTGATTGAGGTATTAGAAGCTGCGGTGGAGGAGGAAGATATTGTGGGCTTGAAAGTGACTACGGCGCTCCAACCCCCAGAGTCTGAGGAACTATTTGAGGAGTTATTGATTGCCGGACTGCCCCTAGCGATCTGGGGCCGCTGCGAAGAAGCGGGCATTGCCAATGCAGCGGAGTTAGATACAATCTTACGGACTGATAGCCTGAGTCGGTTACCCCAAACCGTTCAGGATAAGCGGCGAGAGGCCCGTAAACCGAAAAACTCGGCAGATTGCCATATCGGTCACCATCTATCGCTGCTGCGAGACAACCCCACCCTGATTCCCCCTAAGCGCGCCTGAGTTGACCCGCCATGACCCCATCCCGCGACCCATTCCGCGATCTCCAAAATGAGTGGCAAATCTTCCAGGGGAATAACACTGAGCCCCATGACGATATCGAGGCCCGGTTGCCTCCCGCCCCGAGTTGGCGCCCTTTTGGTAGAGACGTCAGTCCAGGCGTTAGCCGTCGCAAACGTCGGGGCAAAACCTTCCAGACTCGACCTGAAGAGGTCAAAATGGTCAATGCCGCGTTGTATTTGCGGCGACCTTTACTGATTACGGGTAAGCCGGGGACGGGTAAATCGTCTCTGGCCTATGCGGTGGCCGAAGAATTAAGGTTGGGGGAGGTGCTCTATTGGCCCATTACCACCCGCACCACCCTGAAATCCGGCCTGTATACCTACGACGCCATTGGTCGCCTCCAGGAAGTGAAGGAAATGGAAGCGCGGGGCATGACTGACGAGCCCGTCGACGATCGCCAAACTAAGGCTGAAAAACTGGCGAACTTTATTACTTTGGGACCGCTGGGCACGGCCCTATTGCCTTCCAAGCGCCCCCGAGTCTTGCTAATCGATGAAATCGACAAAAGCGACATTGATCTGCCCAATGATTTGCTCACGGTTTTTGAAGAGGGCCGGTTTGAAATTCCTGAATTACTGCGGCTTGAGCAGGACGACCCGGATCATCCTGACGCGTCGGAACCCATTAGTGTGCGAGTGCGGACGGCCTATACCGACGATACAGAAATCACGAAGCGCGATCGCAAACAAGTCATCACTGGCGGGCGAGTAACCTGTGAAGAATTTCCCTTAGTGATTCTCACCAGCAATGGCGAGCGTGACTTCCCACCCCCCTTCCTGCGTCGGTGCTTGCGGTTGAATATGTATGAGCCCGATCGCCAACAACTCACCGCAATTGTGAAAAAGCACTTCGAGACCGCTGACGGAGATTGTGAGGTTTCTGAGGACAAAATTAGTTATTGGATTGACGCCTTCCTGGAAAAGCGCACCCGAGGGAAGGAACAGCTCGCTACAGACCAACTGTTAAATGCGCTGTTTATGGTGGCTCAGGGGCGCGAACAGCTCGGCGAAGATCTGGATGAGTTTATTGAGCGCTTCCTACTGGCCCCGCTCGATCGCCCATTGGCGGCGAAACTGAAAGCGCGATCGCCTGAGTCGAAAACCCCATGATTGAACGGTTGATTGAGGCGCTACAATCAGCGGGCTTAGTCCTCGGCGATCAAGACATTGCCTTTAGCGAGGCCCAGTCTTTGTTTCATGACGAAGACATTGCCGACAGTCTGTGGCTAGCCGCTCACATGGGGGGGAAGACACGGTCGGATGTGAGCGAGGCTCGCGAAGAGGTTCAGGAGCAAGCTGTCTCCAGTCCGATAATTGAGCAAGAACAGCTCTTTCCTGAAGAGAGACCCGCAGAAGAATTAGCGAATAGACCAGCCCATCTTTCCCCACCGCCTCCCATATCCGTTTATGCGCAAGATGACCGCCAGCAGCCAGAATCAGATTATGCCGAGACGACAGACTCGGGACTGCCGCTAGAAGTCCAAGCCGCCCCAGCGTTGCCCAATGCCCGGGCCATGGGACGATCACTGCGATCCCTGATGCGTAAAGCGCCTTCCCGGACTCAGCACGTATTGGATGAGCCCGCAACCGTTGAGCGGATTGCCCAGGAGGACATTTGGATCCCGGTTCTCCAGCCCGCCCCAGAGCGTTGGTTTGAACTCGAGTTGGTGATCGAGTCATCCCCCTTCAGTTTTGTTTGGGAGTCTACATTAGAGGAATTTCAGCACTTATTGGAGCGACAAGGGGCCTTCCGCAATGTCCGCGCCTGGTCAGTGTCTGAGAGCGAGACAGGGGAAGTTCAATTAGTTCCCAAAACAATGGCCAGAACCCCAGCTCAGTTGCCAGCGTCGCCGACGGCGGCCGGAGATATTTCGCGGAGCCCTCGAGAGCTAATTGATGCTTCGGGGCGAGCCCTTGTGCTCTATGTGAGTGATTGCCGCTCTCGCCTTTGGCAGTCAGGCAAAATTCATGACTGGTTAAAACTATGGAGTCAGCATGAACCCACCACCGTCATTCAGCTTTTACCCGAACGCCTCTGGAGTCAAACAGAATTGAATGTCGGGTTTAAGGTCCAGGTAAGCGCCTTTATCCCTGGCGTCGCCAACCCCAAGCTCCAAATTCACAATCCCCCCGCTCGGCGGGGCTTATCGGGAGGGAACGCCCTAACCTTACCTGTGGTGACCTTAACGCCCAACGCCCTGCAGCAGTGGGCGAGAGTGATTGCAGCAGCGGGTCAACAACGCCTGCCCGCTCGTTTGTTTGACATGGCTTGGGTGAAAGATCCCCATCGCATCGCGGAGGCAGACTGGGCTGTTATCGAACCCCAATCTCCTGAAGCAAGGGTGGAACTCTTTAACGCCACTGCCTCTCCCCCAGCTAAACGGCTGGCCCGGTTGATGTCCGTTGCGCCGGTGGAACTCCCCGTGGTGCATCTGATCCAGAAAGCATTTTTCAAAGAATCGGCCGATCCGGTGCATGTAGCCGAAGTTTATGACAGTTGCTTATTAGAACAAACTGGGGATGCTGAGGCTGGAGAACTTGCCCGCTATGAGTTTTTTCAAGGAGTACGGGAATGCCTCAATCGGGGCAATCCCATTGATGAAACCCTAACGGTGCTGGATGTGTTGTCTAAGGAGATAACTCGCACCCTAGGATTTGAAACCAGTAGCTTTACGGCTTTGCTTTATCCCAATGCGGATTGGGGTGAAAAAGAGAAGGCGACCATTTTACCGTTTGCCCAAATTGCCACTCAGACGCTCCACCGCTTAGGCGGTCAATATGCAGAGCTAGCGCAACAAGTCGAGCAAGATGCCAGTGGTCATGAGAACTGGATTCGACCGATAGAGTCCGATCGCTCTGAATCGACTTTATCTGAGTTAAGCCAGGAGGAATTAATTCAGGCGGAATTGGTCGATGCGGAAGCGGTAGCAATAGCAGGCGACATCACCCTGAAAACTGACGAATTCACCATCGCAACCATTTCTGTGGATTGGGAAGATGAAGTCTCTCCTCCTGAACTAGAGCAATTTGAATTCACGGTAGCGACAATTGAACGCCGACAAAGCACAGCGATCCAATCACAGCTGCAAGGTGAATTGATTGATGAGATATCAACCAACGGTGAATGGATAATTTGCCGCCGACGCCACTCTGCATACCGATTTATTGAAGTGCTAACGGAAATTTTGGGTTCTTCTTCTGGGATAAAGCTTGCGAAGAGACGAGGAACTCAAAACTACCCCCACTCCCTCGAATTAGAAATGGTGTCTATCCCGAGCGGGGTCTTCCAGATGGGAGCTTTCCCTGACGAACCTGGTTGTTCGCAATATGAAGTCCCCCAGCATGAAGTTGCAGTATCTGCCTTCTTCATGGGCCGTTATCCCGTAACGCAGTCTCAATGGCGATTTGTAGCTAATCTGCCTCAAGTAAATCGAGAACTAGACCCCGACCCCTCAAGATTCAAAGGCGATTATTACCCAGTTGCGCAGGTATCTTGGTATGAAGCTATTGAATTTTGTGATCGTCTCTCCCAACATACGAGCCGACACTATCGTTTACCCACAGAGGCTGAATGGGAATATGCCTGCCGCGCCGGGACGACAACCCCATTTCACTTTGGCGAAACGATCACATCAGAACTGGCTAACTATTACGGCTACTATACCTATAACGGAGGTCCTGAGGGAGAGTATCTCCAAGGAACAACCTCCGTAGACCATTTTGATGTTGCCAATGCCTTTGGCCTATCCGATATGCATGGCAATGTATGGGAATGGTGCCAGGATAACTGGCATGATAGTTATAACGGAGCGCCAACAGACAGCATCGCCTGGTTCAACCAAGATGAGGAGACGGGACGTATGCTACGTGGGGGGGCTTGGGATTACGATCCTGAGGATTGTCGTTCTGCATCTCGAATCAACTATTTACCAGCTCACTGCAAAGAAACTTTTGGTTTTAGAGTTGTTTGCGGCGCTCAGTAGAAGTTAGTCTGTTAGCTGAGCTAGCCGAGAGTTTTAGGATGGAAAAAGTAAAGTGTGTCCATTTAACCTAGCTTAAGCTAGTTGAAGAGCGACAGGTGTTCACCCTTGGCCATTTTATAATCACCTGCTCTGATGCGAAATTGGCTTCAGCAAACACTCCCATGGCTGAAAATTCAAACGGTGGGTCGATTTTCTCTCGGCGATTGAGCGATTACAACAAACCTCGTTTCGAGTCTCATCCACTTTGATGCAAGCCGTTTTGCGGAAATATCAATAGTTTGATTGGCGGCGCTGGATATGATAGGACCTTAGCTAGCCCTACGCTGGTAAGGATGTTGAATCCCTAAGTGCTAAGATAACATTCAGTCCCTATCGGATTTCGCCATGACACAATCCATCCTCAGGATGCCTGTTACGGCAACCTTCACATCCGATCAATTTTATGACCTGTGCCGGGTCAATCCTAATTGGAAACTAGAGCGAACAGCACAAGGGGATCTAGTCATTATGGCTCCCACAGGTGGAGAAACTGGCGCAAGGAATGCAAATCTCCTCATTCGTTTGGGTACTTGGAATGAACAATCCCAACTTGGCGTTGTATTCGACTCGTCAACGGGCTTTGAATTACCCAACGGGGCCAATCGATCACCTGATGTCGCCTGGGTAAAGTGCGATCGCTGGAACGCCCTCCCCACTGAACAGCGGGAGAAATTTCGCCCCCTGGCGCCTGATTTCGTCATTGAACTGATGTCCCCCAGCGATAATCTGGCTGAGGTTCAAGCCAAAATGCAAGAGTACATCGACAATGGCGTTCAGTTGGGTTGGTTATTTAATCGCTCTGCAAAGCAAGTTGAGATTTATCGTCCTGGCCAGCCAAAGGAAACTTTGCAACAGCCAGCCTATTTGTCAGAAAGCAATGTTCTACCTGGTTTTATACTCAAACTTGATGGTTTTTGGTAAAGGCGCGATCGCTCCGTCAGAATGGCGATCTCTAGATGCATAAAGTAGATCCAGGTGATAAATAAGAATTAGATGCGTGCTGCTTGCGGCGCAGATCTATCCGTTGACGACCTGTGTGATCTGCAAATTAATCCTGTGTTAGCGAATCTTCGAATTCTATTAGGACCGCACTCGTTCCGATGATGTTAGCCCTTTCGACTTTAGAATGAGTGTCAGCTAGTGTGAACTTCGACTTTCTCATCTATGGCCAGTACTCAAGAGCGTCAGCCCAAGGTCACTATTCACAAAAGCCAGGGTCAGAACCCGTGTTTTGATGAGATATTAGCTGGGGGAGTCTCTCTACGCATGATGCTCATTCCCAGCGGTCGCTTTCTGATGGGGTCCCCCAAGAGTGAGCTAGAGCGAATGGCGCGGGAAGGTCCTCAGCATTCGGTGAATGTGCCTGCTTTCTGCATAGGGAAGTACTCCGTCACCCAGATTCAGTGGCGCGTGGTGGCCGAGACGCCCCAGGTTAATCGGGCGCTTGAGGTAGATCCCTCAGGCTTCAAAGGAGATCAGCATCCGGTTGAATCGGTGTCTTGGGAAGAGGCGGTAGAGTTTTGCGATCGCCTCTCCGCCCATACGAACCGTTCCTACCGACTACCCACCGAAATCGAATGGGAATACGCCTGTCGTGCGGGTTCCTCCACTCCCTTTCACTTTGGACCCACGATTTCTCCAGCAGTCGCCAATTACAGAGGAAATCATAAGGCGTATAGATTTGACATCAATGCTTTGAAGGGGGCCTATCGAGAAACAACCGTCTCCGTTGACCACTTTGGACTGGCCAACGAGTTTGGTTTGTGCGACATGCATGGCAATGTATGGGAATGGTGTCAAAATCAGTGGCGCAAAAACTATACCGATAACTTAGACGAGGATTCCGATCGAGTTCTGCTTAACCAAGAGCAATCTTTGGAGCGAATTGCGCGGGGAGGGTCTTGGTTAAGCACCGCCGAAAAATGTCGAGCGGCGAGTCGATTCCATTTTCCGCCTACTGCTCGCCATAATGACTTAGGATTCCGGGTGGTCTGTTTTTTATCTGATTTGAGCTAGGATCCTAAACTCAGGTTTTCTGAAAAATAGTCAAAAGGACGGGGCCTAAAAGATAATGATGTCCTATGCATGTGAACCCAGCCTCAGCGCCCATACCTTCTCTTGCCTGACGGCTATAGAAATGAACACTCACTGGTGAGAGGAATCGTCGCGGTTCCTTTGTTTTCCACTCTGGAACGGTGAAATCCACCAGATAAAATTTCCCCCCAGGCTGGAGTACTCTATTGACTTCCTGCAAAACTCGCTGAGGGTCTGGATAATGGAGAAAACTGATAGTGCTGAAAGCAGCCTCGAACTGATTGTCGGTAAACGGCATGGCGTGGCTGACGCCTTGGATAAAAATTAAGCGCGGCCGATGCCGTTTATTGGCGCGGGCTTGCCGGATCATTTCTAGAGACAGGTCCAGGCCAGTGCCTTGCAGGGCTGGAAAGTCATGAGCGAGGCGATCGAGCAACCGCCCTGTCCCACAGCCGATATCCAAGACATTTGCTTGGCTAGAGACTTGGACGTACTCTATCAAGCGCAGATGAATAGCTTGATAGAAAACAGACGGCAGTAACCAGTCATAGGTTGGAGCCCAGCGGTCAAAAAAACGAGTTTTTGACATCAATATGTCGGTATTCCCAGGAGTCTGTCCTCTATTTGTAGCGTCGCCAATCATCATTGATTCTCCAATATCATCAGACTCAGAAGGGACTTCTTAGGACAGGAGTCAACGCCTTACCCGATTGTAATTCTGAAAATTGGCTTCTTGGCTTAACCTCATGCTTCCTTATGAAATTGCTTACTGTGGGGGGCTCCAAACTTTTCCGCAAAAGCGGCTCCTAGCCCTCCAAATGCTTATTGATGACGTCTGATTTAATTCAAGAGCATTCTGAGCTTATCAAGCTGATACAGGAAAATTTTCTCTTGGAGCGGAATAAAGTCGACATAATCCAGCTGCTGACTTACCTTTTGACCCTTTACTTCCTCAACTATGCTGAATTACCCAGGAAAAATTTCATACCCAATCCAGGCCGAAATCAAACTGTGTATTCTGCCTTAGGCGAGTAAACACCAGACGCCGCAAGCATTTCAGCCCCCGAAACTATTTTCTTGACAGGCCTTATGGACTTAGTTATATTAGTAAAGCGCCTGAAGCGGGGACGCGATTGAGCGACTCCTGCGGAGAGCGACAGGAACCTAGAAAAGAGAATAGTTTG
>JASJDH010000320.1 GCA_030065175.1 Leptolyngbyaceae cyanobacterium MO_188.B28
CCAACCCCTTGGCGTCGGACAGCGCCTTGCTCCATCAACGGCTCAAACATAACCGCCTCATGACGTTCGCCCACCGTCAACAAGAAGGTCATTGGGAGCCCATTGCCATATTGAGAAATTGCGATTTTTGAAAGTACAACAAGAAAGCCGGATAAGCTCAAGCACATTGGGTGAACGGCCAAACCTTTTCGAGTCACCCCGGCAAAGCCGGAGATTTACCAATCATTAACCAGAGAGGTTTCAGATGGAAATTGGAGTTCCTAAGGAGACAAAGGATCAGGAATTTCGCGTCGGTCTTAGCCCCGATAGTGTGCAGGCGCTTCAGGCGTATGGCCATGTGATTTTTGTCGAAAGCGGGGCTGGACTGGGAGCTGGTTTTAGTGACGAAGATTTCCTCAAAGCCGGCGCTAAGGTAGTGGGGACTGCGGCAGAAGCTTGGCAATGCGAAATGGTTGTCAAGGTCAAGGAGCCTCTGTCGACAGAATATCCATTAATGCAAAAGGGGCAAATTCTTTTCACCTTCCTGCATCTGGCGGCTAGTCGAGAACTCACTGAATATTTAATCCAAAGCGGCGTCAATGCGATCGCCTATGAAACCGTTGAGAGCAAGCATCAACGTCCGCTTCTCACCCCCATGAGCGTCATTGCCGGTCGATTATCTGTTCAGTTCGGGGCGCGTTATTTGGAGCGTCAGCAGGGTGGTCGCGGCGTACTGCTCGGGGGGGCTCCCGGCGTCCGTCCTGGTCGCGTGGTTATTCTAGGCGGAGGCGTCGTGGGGGCGGAAGCCGCCAAAATGGCGGTGGGTCTTGGCGCCCAAGTGCAAATTGTTGACATTAGCGTAGACCGTCTAGCCTATCTAGAAACTTTATTTGGCTCCCGGGTTGAGTTGCTCTATAGCAGTCACGCTGAAATTCAACGCATTGTTCCAGAAGCAGATTTACTAATTGGGGCGGTTCTCGTACCCGGACGTCGACCGCCCCAATTAGTATCTCGTCGGTTGGTCGGTCAAATGCGTCCTGGCTCAGTTATTATTGATGTCGCTGTCGATCAAGGGGGATGCATCGAGACCGTACGTCCCACTTCTCATACCCATCCCACTTACTCAGAAGCAGGTGTCCTCCACTACGGCGTTCCTAACATGCCGGGAGCCGTTCCCTGGACCGCTACCCAGGCGCTGAATAACAGCACCTTGCCCTACGTGTGTCAGTTAGCCCAGCATGGTCTTAAGGCCTTAGATCTCAACCCCGCTCTAGCTGAAGGGCTGAATGTGACTAATCACCAGCTGGTTCACCCAGCCGTTCAGAAAGTTTTCCCAGATTTAATTTAGGCGCCTGCGATGGACCTTCACCGACCTTCTCAAGAGTGATTGCCAATAAGATTGTCAAGACATGCGTTGGTTGAGGCGGCGGCAAGTATTTCTGTCGCCGCCTCAACCGATATCGGCCGATGGAGCAGGAAGCCCTGAGCGGTGTCACAATTGATGGATTTCAAGAAGTCCAGTTGTTCTTGATTCTCCACTCCCTCAGCGACAATACTTAATCCTAATTGCTGACCCAAAGTTACGATCGCGGTGACAATATGAGACACTTTGTGATTCGACACCAAATCCCGAACAAAGGACTGGTCAATTTTTAGATTGTGCAAGGGCAACAACTGTAGGCGTTGTAGAGAGGAATGCCCCGTACCAAAATCGTCTATAGACAGATGAACGCCCATATCATTCAGGGCTTTTAGAACTGAACTGGTGAATTCTATATCCTGGATGGCGGCTGTTTCAGTAATCTCCAATTCTAGATAGTGGGGGGCTAATCCCGTTTCTTCAAGAACTTTGGCGATGGATTCCGCGAGTCTAGGTTGGCGGAACTGCAAGGGGGACAGATTGACCGCCACACTCACAGGGGGAAATCCAGCCTCCTGCCAGGCTTTATTCTGAATGCAAGCGGTTCGCAAAACCCATTCACCAATGGGAAGAATTAATCCACTTTCCTCAGCAATGGGGATGAAGACATTGGGGGAAATCAAGCCCATGTTTGGATGTTGCCAACGCAGGAGCGCCTCCATCCCATTAATTTCGCCTGTTTCGATGTTTACCCGGGGTTGATAGCATACTATCAATTCATCCCGTTCAAGGGCGTGCCGCAAATCCTTCTCTATCGTTAGCAATTCAGGCCCTTTAGAGCCCATTGCAGCGGTATAGACCTGATAGTTATTTCTCCCCAGGTCTTTAGCTTGATATAACGCCACATCCGCATGCTGTATTAAAGTTTCAGCATCACTATTTTCCTCATCCAGTAAGGCGATTCCAATGCTGGCGGAAACAAACAGTTCATTGCCCCCCAAGTTAAAAACAGTGTCTAAAGTTTTTAAGAGTCTCTCGGCTGTTTTAGCCACATCGGCAAAATTACTCACCTGGGGCAATAAAATTGTGAATTCGTCCCCACCCCACCGTGCGATGATGTCGCCTGCCCTCAATGTTTTTTGAAGTCTTTGCGCTACTTGCTGCAATAATTGGTCGCCTAAGGTATGACCGAGAGTATCGTTAATAGTCTTAAATCGGTCCAGGTCCAAAAACATGACCGCTAAACTGTCGCCGCTTCGAGCTGCATTGGGAAGGGCTAGGGTTAGCTGCTCATTAAACAGCATGCGGTTAGGCAATCCTGTCAGCAAATCGTGAAGCGCGCGATAGCGAATCATCTCCTCTGTTTGATGACGCTGAAGGGCTCCACTGACGCTAGCCGCCATGGCGAACAAAGCGGCTTTTTCATGGGTTGACCACCGTCGCTCCAGGTGGCAATCATCAAATCCAATGCACCCCCAACAATCATGGTCAATCAGGATTGGCGCTATCAGAATAGACTTGATGGGGGCCTGTTGGAAGATCGCCTGCTCAGTGTTGGGAAAGTCTTGGATGGCGCCGCCGATTGAGCGACCGGAGGAAAGGACGCTATGCCAACGGCTTATTCCTAGGGTTCTATAGGCTTGATCTTGCCAGTGAGTCAGAGTAATCAGCGGTTCAACAGATTTATTCGACCATTCAAATCGGATGCTTCTGGCCATTTCCCCAGTGACGGGGTGGGGATGATTTTCAAAAATATAAACGTGATCAACTTCCGCCGCTTCTCCAAGTATGGCAAGGGCTTGATTGATCGCCCTTTCATGATCCATTTCTGTCAGTAAATTCTTAGTTGCTTCAGCAACTGCCTGCAGTAAATGATCCCGTTTATGAAGCTCAATTTCGGCGCGCTTTCGTTCTGTTATATCAGAAATAAAGATTCTAATCAGATCACTCTCAGCTAGATAATGAACCGATTGTTCGAAATAAGTTTCCCCTATGTTAACTTCACGAACAAAGGGATTTTCGGTTTGAGTTTGGACTATTGCGATCAATCCGTTAAGGATTGGATGCTCTAACCCATTTTCTTGAATATCTTTAAACCTGAGAATGGCTGCTGGATTTAGATAAGTAATGGAGCCAGCCAAGTCAATTTCCATCACTGGATTAGGATTAAGCTCTGGGAAAGAGGCCAGACGCACCAGAGCGGCTTCACTTGACTCTTCAGGAAAAAAATCAGGAATAACTAATGTATCAAATGGATTGACTGATTTGGACAATACCCCTGCAAAATCTTCTGTTTTACAGGCTTCAGAAAATTCAGCATCTGAAAGATTTGAAAGGGTGAAGTACGTTGCTTTGATTTGATCGCCAAACTCTATGATGTCCCCATGCCTGAGAATATGGGAAGAGCATTTGTCACCATTTACAAATAGACCATTTGTGCTCCTTTTTCCCTTCAGACTGCCGTCGACAATGCGAAACAAATAATCATTACTCTCTGGAACGGTTACCCGCAATAAAATGGCGTGTTGACGTGAAACGGCCTTGGCATTCAGAACAATAGAATTACTTGGATCGCGCCCTAAGGAATAGGTGGCCGCTTCAAGCGGAACCATCTGTTGGCTGTTCGGCTCCTTAATATCCAGAAGATGGCGGATTTTCTCTCGCTCGCTTCCTGACATGTCTCGCGTTAAATGAATGGCCCAGGGATATTCTTAATTCTTCCCAGATGGGCCTTTAACATCTCGAATGAAGGGCTTTCAACTTAAAGTGGGAAATTTTCCCTAAAGCAGAATACAGGAGACAGAATACAGCTCCTAACTGACTTCTGCCTCCTGTATTCTGTATTTCTACTCACCAGATTTTCCTGGCTTAAATTACACGCCCTAATAAAGCCAATTAGCCAATTAAGGGATCTGCGGATTAAATAAACTCCCATCACCCATCCACCCATCCACCCATCCACTGCCTTTTACTGGGACCTTTATTTTCACGCCACTCCCTAAGGGGATCTAATCCCTAGCTTGAAGGCTGATACAGCCGCCGTTTGACCGGGGATAGAAACTGTGAGAGCGATCGCATAATCGATTGGCTACGCTGCTCCTGCACAAACACTAAAGGAAGTAGGGCAATGATTCGCAGACCTGCAGAAAGGGCGAATAGACCAGGAATACCGCCAAAGTTTGCGAACTCCGCTAGAAAACCGCCAACGGTAGTGCCCAGGGCTCCACCGACGCCTGTAGCTGCAGCCGCGATCGCAAAGTAGACCGATTGCTGCCGCGCCGGGGCAATTTCCAGTTGAATGTTGCTGCTGCACAGCTCAAGCGCCGCCCAGGTTCCTCCCCTTAAGATATTGAGCAGGGGCAGCCATAACCAGATAGACAGCAAACTGCCGTCCGTCCCTAACCAAAATATGGGTAAAAGACCTGCCAGAAAACCGACGAGCAATAGGATAGGCCGATTGCCAATACGATCCGCTAACTTACCCCACAGAATCATCATCAACAGATGGGCTCCCGACATGAGGCCGCTGTAGAGAGTCACCCATCTGACATCAATGGCCAGGGTATCCAGCATATAGAAATTGAGGAAAGGCGTGCTGAGGTTAGCCGCAAACGTCCACATCCCAAAGTAGAGCAAGAATATCAAGAAATTGGGATGCTGCAGGATGCCAACCTTATTTCTGACGGAGTGCGGTTGACTAGCAGCTACTGCTTCAGAGGGAGATGCGGGCGCTTCTGTTAACTCAGCCGAGGAATAAGACCTCACTCTGGCGCTCTCTGCTTTTCTACGCGCATTCTCAATCAGAGCCGCATTCTGAACCTGGGGATTCACATCTGCAATGAAAAACTGAAATCCTAAGCTGAGAAATCCCGCCAAGATGCCAAACGCTAACACAATCCCATAACCTTGAAGGGATCCCCCCGGCCAGGAGGCGACCGCCAATCCCGCCATTGGAACGGCAATTAAATTGGTTAAGCTGGCGGCGCTGTTGCGAACGCCAAAGTAGCGCCCGCGTAACCGCTGTGGAACTAGGGCCGCCATCCAACTCATCCAGGACGCGCTGCCTAACGCCCCTAGAAAATAGGTGGCCACTAGGATGCTTAGGGTCCATGTCACTAGCAGATGGGGGCTCATCCGACCCCAACTCGCTAAACCAATCCCGACCACCAAAAGCAGCCAGGGTAACCGGGAAATTCCATAAATCCAGAGGCAATACTGGTGTCGGCTCGTGGTTCGCTCAGAAAAGTGCGCCCCTAGGGGCTGAAGCAGATTGGCCATGAGTGGAATAGAGGTCAGCATGCCCACCGCAAACGGGCCTGCGTCTAATTCCACTAGAAAATTACTGAGCAAAACACCGCCGGCGATGTTATGAAAAATGGCCGCAAAGACTCCATCCAGCGTTGAGGCTCTCAAGCTGGTGCGGAGGTCATGCTTGGCAATTTGGCCAAAAGACTTTTGATCGATGACTGGAGATGTCCCTTCTAACGCTGCAGGTTCAGACAGCGCTTGATCAGGTAGAGCATCAACGTTTTCTTCTAAAGGGATGGTTTTAACTTGCACAGACGCCATTCCTAATCTCTCGTGGTAAAAAATCACCCAATTTTTCTAGCGAAGTTGATCCAGGGATGAGATGGAAACGTTGCTTTGCTCCTCCTTATTGAACCGAGCGAATAATCTTCGTCATTTTAGCTTGCATCTCTACATACAACTTCAGAGAATTTGAAGATTCGCAACATCAAAACCTGATATTCATTCCTTAAGAAAATCCAAGTGGGAGGTGTTACGCCTTAACAGATTGGGTCTGCCTATGGAGCTATCACAAAAAAATGCATGAGCGCCGTAGTTAGAAATTAACCCCAAAAGCGACTCAGATTTTAATGTTTTCTTTATAAATCGAAGTTGTTGGCAAATTGAATTCAGATTTCCCCGCTTGCGCTCTTCAAACTACATCTCCCTACCTTTAGCTGAAGGCTCCTATGGAACGTCTGGCGTTTAACTGATGTCAGCCCTGGGGAAATGGGAGGAGGTGAATGGGAAAAATGGGAGTCAAGGAGAAATGGGAAAATGGAGAAATCGCGGGTTGAGTTTAGGGGTAGGCGAGGATGAAAAAGGGGTGGATGAGTTTTGTCTGGATTGGGATCATCGCCGCGATCGCCCTAATGGGATTACGATTTTTTGTATTCACGCCAGGATCAAGTGCGCAAAAAGCAGTGACGATAAGGCTCAGCGGCTGGGGCGGCAGCCCGACTGAGGAAGCGCTGTTACAAGAGGTGTTGCAGGACTTTGAGGCGCTCCATCCCCATATCAAAGTCAAGCACGAAGTAATTGCCGACCAATATATGGATGTCATCAAAACGCGGCTGATTGGGGAGGCCGCCCCTGATGTGTTTTACCTGGATGTATCAGAGGCGCCGTTTTTGATCCGTAAGAACGTGCTTGAGCCGCTCAATCCCTACATCCCTCTCGACTTTGACTTAGCCGACTTTGAACCCTCTCTGCTCAATCCATTTACTGAGCAGGGACAGATTTATGGGTTACCGAAGGACTATTCCACTCTGGCTCTGTTCTATAACAAACGAGCCTTCGCCGCCGCTGGACTCACTGACCCGCCTCAAACCTGGGTCGAACTGAACCAATACGCCCAGCAATTAACCCTTGATTTCGATCAGGATGGACGAATTGATCAATATGGCGTTGGCGTCGTGCCGGAATTGGCCCGCCAGGTCTATAAAATCAAAGCGTTTGGCGGTCAGTTGATTGACGCTGAGGGGCGCGCCGCTTTTGCCACAAATAAAGGCGGCCAAGGACTCAAGCTACTGGTTGATCAATACCGCCAGGATCGAACCTCAGCCCAACCCTCAGATGTGGGAACCTCCTTCGCTGGGGAAATGTTTGGGCAGGAAAAAGCCGCCATGGTGATTTCAGGCAATTGGGCTATCCCCTATCTAGAAGACACCTTTCCGGAGGTGGAGTTTGGCGTTGCTGAACTCCCCCAAATCAAGAATCAGTCGGGCACGATGGTCTACACGGTGGCCTATGTGATGAATCAGCAGGCTGAGCACAAAGCTGAAGCGTGGGAACTGATTGCTTACCTGACAGGCAAGGAAGGGATGAAAAATTGGACCAGCACGGGATTCGCTCTCCCCACCCGCAGGTCCGTCGCTACGGATTTGGGGTATGACCAAGATCCCCTGCGGGCTGCGCTTGTGGCGGGGGTTAACTATGCGACTCCCTGGCAAGGGGGCGAACATTTGTCTGTGATCACGAATAGTTTTAATAATCAGTTTCTCAGCGCCCTATTGGGGGAACAGTCCCTCAAGCAGGCGATGGATAAGGCCCAAAAGAGCGCCAATCGGCAGATTAAAGCGAATGAATGATTTTGACTGGATTTTCTTCGATTGCTTCAACACTTTGATTGATGACTTTGATCAGGCGGGGGATGAATCAGGGTTGGGACCAATGGAGCATCTGCCGGTAGAAGCCGGAATATATCCCGAAGCGGCGGCCTTTCGTCAGGACTATTTTCAATGGCGTCGGCAACAGTGGGCCAACCAGTGGCGAGAGGTGGCCTTGCCCGATAGATTGGGGGAAATTTTGCGATCGCGCTCCCCCAAATTGCCCGGACAATACATTGACGACGTTGTGGCCAGAATGCTTGAGACCTTTGAGGTTGACTATCCCAAAACCTTGAGACTTCCCCAGGGAGTGTCTGAAATGCTTGATTACTGGCAAGGAAAGGTGAACATGGGAGTGGTGTCAAATTTCCCACTGGCTGACTGGCCCGAGCAACTATTGGAACAATTTGGCCTCAGACGCCATTTCGATTTTGTTTTAGACAGCGCCCTCTGTGGCTGGAAAAAGCCCGGACCTGAAATCTATCAAGCCGCCTGTCAATTAGCCGGTATTCCAGATTCAGGCCTTGGCAAAATACTCTTTATCGGCGATCACATCAGAAATGATGTGCTCATGCCTATGGAATTGGGGATGCAAGCCATTTACCTCGATCGCTCCGATGACCGACCCAACTCCGCTAAAGCCCCGGAACACATTTCTACAATTAACCACTGGAGCCAATTTCGGAGACAATAGAGTTATAGGATTCGCTAGGAGAATCGAGGTGGAATTTCAGTCAGAGGCCCAGCAGGTTTGCTACAACAAAATCGCCATATGGATGAAGGACTTATTCGGTAAGTTCCCCTGCGCTAGAAGTGATATTCCTGGCCTGGGGTTGTTTATGAATTCTGCTCTGGTGGAAGTCCTCATTTATCCCTGGGAAGAGGATGACGCGATTATCAACACTCGTTCATATGTCGTAAAGGGGGTTGAAATTACTCCGGAGCTGATGCGTTTTCTGCTGCAAGAAAATACTCAAATGCGATTTGGCGCCTTTGGCGTCGATGAAGCCGGAAACATCTTATTTGAGCACTCGATTGTTGGGTCCACTTGCGATAAGAAGGAACTGGAAGCTTCTGTCAAAGCGGTATTAGAAATTTCAGATGAATACGATGATCTGATTGTGAATAAGTGGGGAGGAGAACGCGCTCTCGATCGACTGCAACAAGTCAACGATACTTAATCATTAGAGCCCCAGCTTAATCCAGGTTTTTGGCCCGACAACACCATCTGCAGTAAGTCCATTCATCGCTTGGAACTGTTCGACCGCCCGCTGAGTCCCGGGTCCAAAAACACCATCCGCAACCACATCAACCCCGCTTCTCAGGAGAGCTTGCTGCATCCGTCGAACATCTTCCCCTGTCATATTGGGTTGAGTCAGATATAGAACCCTGGCATTGAGGAGGCTCAGGGTTTTAGGACCCACAATGCCGTCAATCGTCAATCCCCGTAGGGACTGAAACGTTTCCACCGCCTGCTTTGTTTCTGCGCCAAAGACGCCATCCACCTCAACACGGACGCCAGCGTTGACAAGGGCTTGTTGCAGTCGTCGAACATCATCGCCCACCAGATTGGGTTGGGTGAAATACAAAATCCTCGAATTCAGCCGTTCCAATGTTTTGGGTCCAACTACCCCATCCGGCGTCAGGTTGTTTACGGTTTGGAATCTCTGGACCGCTAGTTTGGTGGAGGGACCAAAAACGCCGTCAACCAACATACCCGCCCCGGCTTTGACCAGTGCTCTCTGGACTTGGCTAACATCTTCACCCTGCATATAGGGGGTAGTTAAGTATAGAATTCGGCGGCTTGGTGCAGCGGATGCATCTGATACGGGAGGCAAATCGGGAATGGGTTGATCAGATGGGGTGTTGAAAAGGGCGGCTTCCGCCAACCGTCTTCTTCTTAGTCCAGCTTCCACATTACTCCCGGGGTTTATGTAGAGAAGCAGAGCGGACTCAATTTGGTCCCATCTTTTTTCTCTGAGCACCCGGGAAATGGTTTCAAATCCTTGTCTGTTGTAAAATCTAGCGCCTAGATTATAGGCAAAACTCAGAATGGCCCCCCGTTGGTTGATATTGAGTTCTCGCCAGACTGGAATTTGCTCAAGGGAAGGGAGGAAATCCCCCTCTATCTGATATATCAAGAGTTCATCTGCTTCAGCTTGGGTGATTTCTTCCCCGAGTTCAAACGGTCTACCATCCTTTTTGCGGGTACTGCCCCAACCAATGGTGTAGGGGCGACCGCCGCTGAGCGGGTCTGGATACGCTTTCAGATGGCATCCTTCAAACTGTTTGATGAGTGAGACACCCGACATTGGAACCCTTGACATGATCTGCACCTCAACTTTCCAGGCGTAGCGGATACGCTACATGTCAACCGATTGTAACGGGTCAAAATAAAATCGGTCTGTTGGCTATCCCATTCGCCGACTCTTTATCCAAGCCCAATTTATTGACAAGTATTATTACTTAGCTCAATTTGCTAAATTTCTAGGGAAATGGGGTTGACGGATTGAATAAATAGCCATAAGTAATCAGTCAGTAACAATCTCCGGTCCCCTGGACCCAGATTTTGCACAATTGTTGCTAGCAGCTAACTAGCCAATCCCGCGATCGCAACAACCGACATCAGGGATGACATCGCTTAGATTCCGACCAATAGAGCGAGCAAGCAGCCCTCGGAGGAGAGTATGAGCGTTACATGGAGGCGATACATTTTAGATACGCCCGCCGATCCAAAGGAAATTGCCCGAGTTGAGAC
>JASJDH010000321.1 GCA_030065175.1 Leptolyngbyaceae cyanobacterium MO_188.B28
TACCGGGGACACAGTCAAAGCACGACCCAATTAGCTCGACAATGCGCCCCACCCCGATGGCGAAAGCCTGGTGAAGCCCTCCAAGGACTCGCTATTCCCATCGCAATCCTGGGAATCTTTTTGGCTTTCACCATGATTTTCATCCTGGGGACCTCCGGATTCTCTCTCTTTCTACTATCTCTGCTTGTAGCCAACGCAATCGCCGGTCTTCTGGCCTACCAGGGCCATCGCATTAATAAACGGGCCGACGCCCAAAACTACGCAGCCTTAGACATCTGGCGAAAGATGTGGCATTGCCATCAATGCGGACATGATTTTAGAGTTGAAGTATGATCAGCCATATCAATAAGGGCGCTGACTTCGGTAAGACCCTCAATTATCTGCTCGGCAAAGAAGCCGCTCACATCATTGACGGCAATCTCAGCGATCTTACGCCTGACCCCAATCGGTTGGCGCAAGAATTTGAGGCAATCGCTAACCTGAACCGACGAGTTAAACACAAGACTTATCACATCTCGCTATCCGTTCCTGCTCACGAGCCGCTTAATGAGAAGACCTGGCGGCAAATCGCCCGTCAGTATCTGATCCTAATGAAACTAGACGCCAACCAGTATATTGCCGTCAAACACGAAGATACCGCACACCATCATATTCATCTGCTAGTGAACCGGGTCCGCACCCTGGACAAGAAATGCACCCGAGATAGCTGGGACTTTACGCGCTCGATGAAAGCAGTCCGAACCATCGAAGCGGAGTTTGGCTTAGAACATCCTAACCAGACACGAGACCGTAGCGATGAAATGACGCCCACTCAGGCCGCATCCAACCCCACATTTCTTCCTGAAGCGCCCACCCAAGAAGCTGATTTTGAACTGGTTTAGCCGCTCATCGCGATCTCGCTCAAGGGGTAAAGACGGGATTAACCTTCGCGGTTGGGTTGAAACTGAAAAATTAACCCTAACCCAACAGACAACTCCTTTAAAATCATCCCTGAAAGAGGTGTCACGACCCGAATAATGAGCTGACACCGAAGCCATCTCCATCATCTAGACTCTGCTAGCTATGAAAAAACAGCAGCCCAAACCCAAGCCTTCCCAAACCCCTCTAGTGAAGCCGCCTGCTGAGTTCTTCTACCAAGCGGTCGGTATCTTACAAGGCCAATTGGTCTCAAAGGGGAGTGTACTGCTGTTCCAATCCCTGAATCAGTCCGCCTCAGAGAGCTTTTGTCTAAAGGTGAAGGCGGTTGATCCCAAGTTAGCTTGTTACTTGCTGGCCAATCCAAATATCCGGCAAGGCTGTTGGATGATTTACCCGAAGCAGAAAAAACAAATCGCCCTCAAGGCATTTCTCGACCAGATTCCAGAAGGAATGGAAGTGGGTCAACTTTATCTCTCTGGTCAGCTTCTGCCTTGTCCAAATCCGGGTGTCATCCGGATTCAAATCCAACCTAATCTTCCTCGCCAAGATAAACCATTCAGCATTGCCCTGAAAGGCTATCTGCCCAACGCTGAACCGGGACAATTCTGGCGACTAGAAGCTGAGAAGACAAATAAAGGGTGGGCTTTAGTTGATGGTGGGCGGGTCGATGACACTATACCGAAGGTTGCCGTCAAACGCCCCAAGTCCTCAAAACCAGCCGTAGCAGCCGCCAAATGAACAACAATGCTTATAAGTCTATCAAGTTCAGTTGTGAGTAACGAGACTCCATTGTCTTCGACGCGTCTCCGACTCGACCCTTGGGCGTTTCTGATGCGTAAGAAGCGGGGTCTGAATGGTTTCTATCTCGATCATGCATGGCGTCAGGCGGACGATCTAACAAATTCAGCTGCGAGTACTGGGCTGCAATCGTCTCTGGTTCGTCTCCAACTGGACTATCTGGCGTTTCTGGCACAGGAAGGCTAGCAAAGCCTGAGGTGTTTCCATCGCTATCATGGGGCCGATGAAGCGATTGGTCCAACAAATCTAGTTGTGAGTAATGGGGTTCTGTTGGTTTTGGCGTTGCTTCCGCTACATTGACCGGCGCTTTGTCTGTTGAGGGAGTGACAGATCGCCCCCTCGGTAAATCAATCTCATCGTCATCCTTGATAATGACGCCATCAAAAAAATCGACAAAGCGACGAACGGCTTCCTCAAAGGGAATCTCTTCTGGATGGAATCTCTGATCCGGTGGCTTCGCCATCAGCGATTCATGACAAAATCTACTTTTACTGTAGTGACCTGGAGCAAAAGCTGCCTGCAACTATGTCAATCCAAAAGCTGCCTGCAACTATGTCAATCCATATAAATTGGGTCAATCGTTCCATGGGGTGGAAAAGCCATGGAACACTCACTGCCCAAATCAACTCAATTAGATGAGCCAACTGGATAGGGTCTGACTATATCCCCATGAAAGCGACAAAGCAAACACAGTTGATTCGGTTTCTGCAGACGGATCTAGCTATTCCGGCAGAGGCGATCAGGGTGGCTATGCGCCATCCTGAACCAATCCCCAATCTTCTGCCAGTTGTCCTTTGGCAGTATGGGCTAGTGACCTTGGAGCAGCTAGATCAGATTTTTGATTGGTTGGAAACAGGCTGATGTCACTGTCCCGTTACGCCAGACAAAGCCAGCAAGTTAGCGGATTGATAAATTCAGTGGGGGTTGTGGTTCGCTCTTTGGGTAGGGGATTTATGATTCGACCGGGTCCCGTACGTTGTAGGTTGATCCGATACCTGAATGCTGGGGCGGGGAGCATCGGCGCGTAACTCCCGCTTCAGTTGATCAATCCGAACCCGCCAATAGCCTTGCTCCAGCGCATCCATATCAACTTTAGAACGAGTTGTATTGGCCATGAAGACATCCTAAAACACCATCTTTCTAGAATGGGTAGACTCAGCGCCGAGAGTACTGATTGTAAAGGAAATCTTTGGATTTAAGCCGAAAATGTGTCTACCTACCCCACTCTTCCGCAAGCAAGTTAGGAAGACACTTCCCATGATGAGTCACGCTCTCAATTGTCTGTACTCAAATCCCAGTTCCACTAATGACTGAAACAGTTTGGCCACTGGCTCGTAGACGATAGATTATTTTGCGATCGCCCGCCATCCTATCAATGAATCCGATCTCACTGGATATGATATGACTATAAAATCCTCAATACTGGAACAGAAATGGCAAGTCAGCGAGTCACGATTGAGCTATCCGACACGATATTTCGTCAGTTGGCTCGTATTGCCGAGGTTACTCAGCAATCACTAGAAACATTGGCTGCTCAGAGCATTGTCGGCAATCTGCCGCCTTTTCCTGAAAATGCCCCAGCTGAGATCCAAACTGAGCTATTACAATTGCAAACCCTGAGCATTGATGAATTGCTCAAGGTTGCCCAAGCACAGGTTGATTCTAATCAGGGAGGACGGCATCAGCGCCTATTGGAGAAAAATCAAGTGAGTCAGTTAACCTCCGCCGAACAGCAGGAGCTGGCTGAACTCCGCACCCATATGGATCGTCTCATGCTGCGCAAAGCCTACGCTTGGTCAGTATTGCGTTGGCGTGGGTATCGAATGCCAACGCTAGAAGAATTGCCTGTGTCGTGATGGCAATTTCTGATTCAATTCGCCAGCAAGTTCGCGCTGAAGCGAATTATCGCTGCGAGTATTGCAAAACCTCTTCACGGTTAATTGGGATGCCGTTGGTGATCGATCATGTGCTACCCCAATCGCTTGGGGGCGAAGACACCCGTCACAACTTGGCGGCGGCTTGCTATCGCTGTAATGAATTCAAAGGGAATAAAACTCATGCCTCTGATCCAGCCACGGGGCTGCTAGTCCCGTTATTCAACCCGCGACGTCAGAGCTGGGCGGAGCATTTTGAGTGGGTGAATGGGGGAACGCACCTGGCAGGCTTGACGCCGACTGGACGTTGCACAGTGATGACTTTACGGCTGAATAACGATTGGTTAGTGCAAGCAAGAGCGCTTTGGATGGAAAGTGGCTGGCATCCGCCGAGCTAAACCGCTATGACGCTATTACTCGCGCGCTCATCTGCATGGTTAAATTGGCATGAGAATAAGGCGAACTCAAAGTTCAAACCGACCGGATCGACTTCTGCTAATCCCTGTAAATTGTTAGCTCAAGTTTTCCGGAATCGTGCGTCTATAGCTGGAAGTACTCAGTAACGAGGTTCTCAACCCACTCCTTATAGAGAAAACACTATGTGTAAAGCGCCCTGGCAGAGACGCCGGGGTTATTTATTCCGTCTCATATCAGAACAGAACAAGTGTTTTAGCAAACGCCAGCCATCGGAAGGGCTTTGAAGTGCTTACATATCTAGATTGAATCTTGCGGCGTCAATCAGCCCCATTTGCAAAGCGAGAACGGTTACTTCCGTTCGATTTTTAGCGGCCAACTTTGAGTAAATATTGCGAATATGGGTCCTGACAGTGCCATAACTGATGTAAAGCCGCTCGGCAATTTGATTATTCGTGTGGCCCTCGACAATTAATCTAAGCACTTCCATCTCTCGCTCAGAGAGGGGTTGAACGGGACCTGAGCATTGATCTAAACTCTCATTCTTATCTGACTGTTGATTGACTGCTGGCTGACTACCCATGAGGATGCTAAGCACTTCCTGTTCTCGCCGAGAAAATTCTTCATACCAAGCTGACCAGAACACATCCTCCAAATTTACGCAATCAACTGAGGCTTCCACCTCATTCCTCCCCTCTGACAACAGTAAGGACTCCGCCATCTGCTCGGATGGTGGTGGGGATTGCAGTAAACAACAAGAGCGTATAAACCCATCGGTCATCACCCGACCAATAGCCGGATCGATCCAGGTTTTTCCCACCGCTGTTTGCTTCACCGCTCGGGTAAACTCCTCTAAGTCGAAATCTTTGAGACAGTAGGAATCAACGCCCGCCATAAAAGCAGCTGAGATCCCCTCAAGCGAATCGTGAGAGGTTAATATCAGTATCCGAGTATACTTGCTCTCAATCACTTCTTGATATTGGCGGAACTGCTTCACCAGCTCAATCCCGTCCATATTGGGCAAACCAATATCCACAATCGCTACATCCGGCTGCATAGATTTCAGTAACGCCAATCCCTGACGTCCGTCAGCCGCTTCTCCCAGGACCTCGAACTCTGCGTCCGCTTGCAAGATGTTTCTGATGGCGCAACGCATAAAGTCCTGGTCTTCTACGAACACAACCTTAAAGACCATGGCGCGAGTTAAATAAATTTCTGCGAAGAAAAATGCTATAACGAAAAAAAAGAATTCCTCAAAAAGTGGATTGCTTTCCACTTGGTAACCACCCCAAAGAATGACTCACGGATTTTAGCCGCAGCTCCCGTGTGAAAATCCCTAGAATCTTCTCGGCCCCTTACTTTCAGCGATTCTAAGTGGATCTCGAATTTAAGCCGTTCTTAGATAAACCTTAGGGCGACTCCAAAGCGTCTTGTGCAGACCTTTAGAAATACTTAATAAAACGCCAACAATTATTAACCCAATTGCTTTAAGGCTCTATCAATAAACCTCAAAACTTGCTACGAAAGACGAGTGGATAAACGGAGAAAACTATAGTTCACGCTTGGCAAGATAACAAGTCTGAGTGTTGAAAACTCCTGTTTGAATCATAGAGCTTCGCACTGAAATCGATAAAACGAGAGGCTTTCCGCCATACGCCAAGTAGAGTCGCCCACTGGAAAGTAAGCTCACAAAAATATAGCGGAGAACGATCATTAAAAGCCGTTTTCACCACTCACTTACTGTTGATTCCAGCCCCTTAAATTGAGCTGAAATAGCTACTCCCAACGGTTGTCTGGAAAGGCGTCATGGCTTGCGAAAATATACATCCTTCATTTGTCAAGTACCCCTAGGGGTACTTTTCGGGAGAGGCTAGATCCCCGTAATATAAAGCCTTATTTTCTTGCAGCCAGAACCGCT
Organism: Leptolyngbyaceae cyanobacterium MO_188.B28; assembly: GCA_030065175.1. Taxonomy (GTDB): domain Bacteria; phylum Cyanobacteriota; class Cyanobacteriia; order Phormidesmidales; family Phormidesmidaceae; genus JAKSDM01. Next base: position 5,923 of record JASJDH010000321.1, read on the forward strand.
AGCCCTAAACTGGCGGTGCTAAGCGCATAAATTGACCTATCCCGGGGTGCATTCGTCACCATGCTTGATTGTCGAATACCGGGGTCTATCAATGGATACGTATAACCGCTCTAAAGTTAATCAACTTGCTTCCAAAAGCTCACAAAAAACTGAATTAAAGCGAATGGCGAAACGAGAGGTAATCCAATATATTGGGCGACATGAAGGATCCTCTCAACTGGCTATTACCGCATTTTGGAGCGCTCACGCTCTATCTGAGATTGGCGCAAATCCGGCAGAAATCAAATCCGCTGCTGCTGAATGCCTAAATCTTCTGTTTTCTCAGGTTGAAATTATTCACCGAGAGTTTGATATCCCTCTCCCTTTGAATAACGCATTACCTCCGGTAATTCACCCATCAGAAGAAAAAGTCCCTGAATCCTTCCAAGCCGCATCGATAGAAGCAGTCATCATTGAAGCCCTTGGAAAAGCAGCCACCAAAGCGACATTCTCTGAGATGATTGGAGACGCAATTTCAGAGGTATTTCAGATAGATATCCCAGCTGATATTGTCAAAGAAGCGCTGCAGAAAGGAAAGTTCAAATTTATAGTGAATTCTCCTGAATAAAGAAACATTCAGTTTGGATAGATTCAGACTTTCCTCGATCAACAAGAAGATCTGGCTGAGATCAAGATGTGACACTTGGATATTTGCAACAATGCTGTGAGCGGGGCGCGATCGCGCCTGATGGCCGCCGTAAAACTTGCTTTATCCCGTACCCTATTCAGAGAGGTCCCGCTCTGAATCGATCAGAAATCACCCAGGTTAAGCCCTCCCCATTCGCCATCAAGCACGCCCGGAAGAGAGAGATTCCGTCGACTGGCGGCTAACCCATCAAACTCAAGCCAATCCGTAATTTATCCTAAGACCCATGACTTGGATCACCCTTCGCGCTGCGCTCAAAGCCCTCAAACAGCAAGGGCGAGTCGTCAGCTCAGAACACATCAAAACGCTTCTTGCTGGTGAGAGTCCCGAAGACGCCTTGAGGGAACTCGGATTACTGTTTAATCGAACTGCTTACCAACAGAACAACCCTAAGTTCCTTCAACTGGTTCAGTCTGCTTCTGATAAACCCAAATCTGAGTCGCCTAAATCCCAGTCCACCCCTCGCAAAACTGAATCCCCACCCTCCCAACCGGCCCTTTCCTACGCCTGGAAAGACTGCCCCATCAAACTTCTCATCTTGATTCAACCCGCTGACGACGATGGCCAGCGTCAGGCGATTATCTCAGCCACCACCTATGAAGATGCGCCGTTAATCGCCATCGAAAACGCCGCTGACTTGCAATGGCCCGCGTCTATTCTGCAACTGCTAAAGCAACTCAAGCACGACTTACCGACCCGAAAACACCTGAATCAATCTACTCACCGGGCAAAAAATACCCAGCTCCTCCCCTCAGCTAAACCAGAAACGAACTCAAATTCCAGTACTCATCAGGTCAACTTATTCAGCTAGGAGGCCATTATGAATCAAGTCACCGTTGTGGTTGAGGGACATCCCATCTCAGTCCCGGCTGAAGTTGCTGGGGATGATGAATTACTGCGCAAAGCACTCAGTGTGATGGGGCCAGAATACGCGGGCGCCCAAATCCAACGCCAACCCGACAAACCCATCACCGTCTCTCCCAGGCGCGGCAGCAAGGGCGCTCTTCCGGTTTGCTTAGCGGTGCTAGACCCAGCGTCCGATGAAATCAATCCGGCGATTGAATGCGCCTGCTGGCTGCAACAACAAGAACTGCAGCAAGGACTTGTCCTGGAAAGGGCTGGCGAAACCGCCGAAGCTATTCAGGTCGCTATTGAAGCTGGACAACAGTGGATTCAACTCAGTCATCGAGCGCTGCAACACCTGGATCAATCGACGCCTGCACCCACGTCTCTCTTGATTCCTGGATTCTAATGAAATTTCAACCGATTGTCCCCCGCTCTGGTTTAGACGCCATTTATCGATTACAAAGCTGGGTTACGCCCACTCGCCGAAATCCAGCCCAATGTCTCGAATTTCTATCTGTCAGGCGGATTCGATATCAAGTGCTCCACAGCTATCAGACTCTATTTCCCTCCGCCTTTGCCGCCAGCCAATCCAATCCCTATCCCGAGCAGGACGATCTGCCGAGCGATCGGGAAGTTGAGTTTATGCGACGGATTGACCAAACCTTATTTCCCCTTTCCTGGATGGATTGGGACGACTGCTATGAGCATTTGCTAAGCGGTCCCCTGGTGGAGCCCCACGGCATTGACTGGTGGGAAACCAGCCTGGATGAATTTAGGGGTGGATGGCAGTTGCTCATGGCCTTCAGCGAGAGCATTCATGACATTTGGTCGGGCTATGAAGAAACCCTGATCACCTATCTGCAAGCTGCTTTTAACCTCTCCCTCGGTCATATGACGCCATTTGAGCGGATTGACATGATCGCTCTTCAACAATTGTTCAAACCTCAACCCATTCCCATCCGCTACTTGCCGCTCGCCCTCCAGGTAATTGAGCATGATACCGGAAACGTCTGGCTCGATGCGTGCAGCAGTGATTACGAATACAGCGCCTGGGATGACCAACGCTATGACTGGTCCCCCCAAACCCTGCGCATATTGGCGATTGATTTCCGCTACGCCAAATTGCTCCTCGCCCGCTGCGATCAGCTGGCGGATTGGCTGGAAGTGGACACCAAGCGAATCTATTTCTTGATTGACCTATGGAACCAAGCCGCCAAACCCTAACTACTCTCAGCCAGGGACCCAGCCGACATCAAGCGATCGCTCTAACCGCCCCCCAGGTTCTGGCCGAGATTCTGATCTGTGATGGCGGGGTCTTCCTCTACAAACGCTTTGAGAAAACCGGCGGAACAACTTACAAGTCGGTTTCGCCGCAAACCCTGCAACAAGCCTTCAGCCAGCATCCTGTCGATTCAGGCTGGTTGTCGGTTAATCTGATTCGGCACGGACACAATCTGCAAGGAAACTGGGCGATCTCATTCATCCCGCCCGCCCAACACTCCCTAAACTGTCACGATCTGGGTGCTTTCACCGCGCCACTGCCCGGTCTCATTTTTATCGGCGTTGAACGCCAGTATCATGTTATCGCGACGCAAGAAAGTTGCTTCAATCCCACCGCCGAAGCTTTCCTCGCCCCTCTGTCCAACGTAAATAGTCGAGATGGGCAAATTTGTTGGGGAGACAATACACCGCCGATCGCCGATCCTCAAACCTTACTGCAAGCCTGGCGTCTATTCATCCACAGCCCCTTCACTCACGACTGGAGCCATGCTAAAGCGACAGGCAAACAGGGTCGGAATGACATTCGAGTCAAGCTCAAAGCCCTGAGCGTCGACCATCGCAAGCGTTATCCCACTCAACACCTGGTCGGCTTCGGTCAATCGGTTGAAGTGTTTGTCTCCTCGCTAATTCAACTATGATGAGTCTAATTCAACACCACTTTATCACCGATCGGCGGCTCCCAGATTTCAGCGGGGCCGCCTTTTCGTATTGGGTCGGCGGCAACGGCCTCTTTGCAGCGGCCCGCCGCCCCCATCTGGAAGCCGTCGTTCCCATCACCTTATTCAGCCAGCCGGTGCGCGGACTCTTGCCGGTGACTCCTTACCTGGCGTTTACTCCTCAACTTCCCCAGTCATTGCTGAGCGAGATGTATCAGCAAGCGCTAGAAGCCCAGGATAACCAGGGACGGTTGCTTGAAATCTTGTTTCATATTACCTGGGATGACGCCGCAGAGACCTGGCGATTGATCATTCCCAGGCAACAACAGACCCCCACCCAATGCACGCCCCTCGACTCATCAACCGACAATGTCATCGCCGAGATTCATAGCCATGGCTCCACCGGCGCTTTCTTCTCAGACCAGGATAACCAGGACGAATTTGGCTTCAACCTCTATGGCGTTCTTGGGCGGATCTGTGAACGCCAACCTGAATTTATCCTGCGGGTATGCGTTTATCGCCACTGCTGGCATGTTCCAGCCAAAACTGTGTTTGAAGACATTCCAAGTTGGGTGACCGACATCAGTCTTCAAACTGAGCCCGTGTTTTACTTCAATGGCGATTTCGCTACTGGAGAATCGCCATGCAATTGAACCTGGATATCTTTGAGGCTAGAACGGTGATGATTCCCCCTTACCAACACCTCAATCTTTGGATCATTGGCTGTGGCGGCACGGGCTCGTTCCTGAGTGCATCTCAATTTCGCAATGAGTATAAATACTCAGAATTAATTAGTTTAACAAGAAGTATCCTTTGAGTAGTCTACCGCTGGTGAATAATACTCATGGATTCGGAGAAAAAAGCCCAACTTCAGGCCCATGCGCGAGCTATCGCAGCCTTGCTTTATGAAGAAACTGACCCGGAGCAGGTTAAAACGCTAGCCGGTATCGAAGAGACTGTTCGTGATCACCTTCTAGAGAATGTGGGTCCAGAAATAGGTATTTTTTTATCGAAACCAGTAGTGGCTCCACTACAGGACGAAAACGCACTATCACCAGCATCATTGGTCAATTGAGCGTGAGTAAAAAACAAGCTCAACGACTCAATGTCCAACCCCGTAGTCGATGGAGTCCTTACTTGGAAAAGTGTTGTTTGCTCTTGAGCGCCAATG
>JASJDH010000322.1 GCA_030065175.1 Leptolyngbyaceae cyanobacterium MO_188.B28
ATACGGTCTGGAGCGTCAGTTTCAGTCCCGATGGCCAAACCCTTGCTTCCGCTAGCCAGGACGAAACTGTCAAACTCTGGAACCGGGACGGCGCCTTACTTGAAACATTGGTAGGTCATCGCGATACGGTCTGGAGCGTCAGTTTCAGTCCCGATGGCCAAACCTTTGCTTCCGCTAGTAAGGACAAAACTGTCAAACTTTGGAACCGGGACGGCGCCTTACTCAAAACCTTTTTAGGTCATAGCAATCAGGTCTCTACCGTCAGTTTCAGCCATGATGGCCAAACGCTCGCCTCTGCCAGTTATGACGGAACCGTCAAACTCTGGAGCCTTGATCTGAATAAACTTTTGATACAAGGCTGTGATTGGCTCAATGATTACTTCGTCTTACACCCCCAAGACCTAAGAAAACTGAAAATATGCCAAAATCCGCCTCTCTTACAGGCTGCCGCCCCTGCTTTAGTGACCCAGGGCGAAGCAGTTGCTAGAGAAGGAAATGTAGAGGAGGCGACCTCTATGTTCCATCAAGCTTTGGAATGGAATCCTGACATAGATCTTGATCCAGAAACGAATACTCTGGATCGAGATCCTGAAGCCGTCGCCCAAACAATTGCCGCCATAGAGAAAGGAAAAAGGCTGGCTAAAGAAGGTGAGGTGGATAAGGCGATCGCTAAGTTCCAGGAAGTCCAAGCATTAGTTCCTGACATGGAGCTAAATCCTGTCCAGGCTTCCTCCTGGAATGCTCTTTGCTGGTATGGCAGCCTCCAAGGCTATGCTAGTGACGTGATGTTCGCCTGTGAAAAGGCCGTCAAACTAGATCCCAACAATGGGAGCATTATTGACAGCCGAGGACTGGCCCGAGCCATCACAGGAAACACCCAAGGAGCAATTGACGATTTCCAGACATTTATTAACTGGACCGTTAATCCAAGTAAGAAAGCTCTGCGGCAAACGTGGATTAAAGCGCTTGAGCAAGGCGAAAATCCCTTCACAGAAGAAGTACTTGAGCGCTTGCGTAACTAGTAACAGGTAATTATTCCTTCACACTTCCTGCTTATGAGGTTCCATCTCTCATTCGTCCTCACTATCCCCATCTAACAACGTATACCCCTCCCCTCGAACCGTCAGAATATACTCCGGATTCTTAGGGTCCGTTTCAATCTTGTTTCGCAAGCGAGAGACATGAACATCAATAACCCGGGTGTCAAAAAAATCTCTCGGTCGATATCCCCATATCTCCTCTAAAAGGATATCCCGAGAAACCACAGCCCCCGAACGGTGGGCGAGGAGTTTCAAAAGCTTGAATTCTATCTCCGTCAGGCAAATCAGTTGCTCTCCCTTATAAACCTGACGCTTATCGTCATTAATCTGCAGCTCCCTTACACACATAACTTTAGGCGAAGTCAGCGCAGAGCGAGGGGACGGTTGAAAACGGCGCAGGATGGAACTGATTCGCGCTTCGAGTTCCTTTACTGAAAAGGGCTTCACGATGTAGTCATCGGCCCCTAACTCCAAACCGGTAATCCGATCCGCCAAATTCGCCAGCGCTGTAACCATAATAATCGGCGCATCCGACACCGAGCGGATCGCCTTGCAGACTGAATAGCCGTCCCCCTTAGGCAACATGACATCCAAAATCACCAGGTCGGGGGCGCTGTTATGGAAGATATCCAACGCCGTTTCTCCGTCACCCGCAGTGAGAACTTCATAGCCCACCATTCCCAGACGAGTCGCCAAAACCGACCGAATGCTAGTCTCATCATCAACAATTAAAATGGTTGGCCTGCTTTGATCAGGAGGCTTAGACATTTCAACGACCCAAACTCAGAACTACAAGACAGAAAGACACTCAAGGGATTTGCGTCAAAATAAAGTCCCAGTAAAAGGTATTGGATGGGTGGATGGGTAGATGGATGGATGGGATGTTACTTATCTGCAAATCCCCGACAACTGGGGCAAGTCAGTGGGGGATTTAGTGGATCAGAAGGGAGCGGCGCCAGGGAAATACCCGACGCTAGAGAAACAAATCTCAGATGAGGACTGATCTCAATCGAGGATTGTTAAGAATGATAAATAAAATTAATTTACTTAAATTATATTAACTCTTCTCTGCGAAATTTTCAGATATGTATGTCTGCGATCTTCAAGCAGAGACCTGCTCGCAGATCGTAGTGGTGCGACACAGCTAAAATGAGGCATTAGCGTAGGGTACTGTTAGCGAAGCGTAACGTACCAAATCCAAGGCTTCTGGCGCTTCGCCAATCATTAAAATTCGCACCATTTTAGCTGTGCCAGACCATTAATAGTGGTTAGGCGTTAATTTGGCAACTGGATAGGCGGAATGTCGCCTTTGGTCGCCGTAAAGCACTATTATTCGTTGGAATTTGGTGCGTTACAGTGGTTTATTACATATTGGGCGTGTTTCGGCAGATTCTCACCGCCTTAAACACCCTACCGAACTAAATCTCATCCTGGAAGGAATAAACCTAATAGCTAGGATTTGGCGCGTTACGGCGGATTGTTATGTATCGGGTGTGTTTCGGCAAATAGTAACCGCCTAAAACACCCTACCGAACTTTCCTTGTCTACTGTCTGCTGTCTACCGTCTACCCAAATCCCTAATCGCTCCATTAATCCACGTCGTGATTGCCCTTTGCTAACTCAGCAAAGAGGTCAAAATTTCCGGCCCAGACCGTTGCTAGCAACCGGATCCCTTGCTCCGTCAAAAGGGCTCCCCCATCGGGCTGCAGTTCAAAATCGCTGGCCTCTCCGCCAGCCGCTAAAATCAGATCCCCGATCCAGTCGCCGCAGGGTTCAAGGTCCCCCTCCTGACGGCGCAATAGCAATTCCAGCTTCAGCAGGCGACCCAGTTCAAGGTTTTTACTCAATCGCTTTTGTAACGCAATGCCCGTTTTGTGTTCAACTCCCCACAAAATTTGTTGCAGGTACCAGGCGCCCTTAGCGTCTGATAATTGGTCAATGCGGCAATTAATTTTTTCTAGGATAGGGGTGGTGAAATCGAGTCCCAGATGGTTATGTAGTGCTTCAACCGCTTGCTTATCGTCCAGCATAATCACCTGGGTAATGTCGTCCCAGGCGATATCTGGATAGGTCCGTTTCAGCAATTGATATCCCCGCTCGCTTAAACTGCAATGCCCTTCCTCCCCATTACAGGAGAAGTCCTCACCCGGGGTAGCGCCAGCTTTAACCAATATCTTGAACAGTTCAAATGAGTTTTGATGCATGGAAATCACCTATTTACTGGCTGGGCAAGGAGGTGGGAAGTAGGAGCGAGTTATGGTCTGGGATTTGGATTTTGGATTTTAGATTTTGGATTGAGACTGATGACTAAGACTAGAACCAAGGCGCATCCGAAAGCTGGCGCAGCAATGATGAAAGTTTCCAGGTGGCGGACTGCGATCGCGCTCAGCGCCCAGACAAATACTCCGGAGTAGACTTGATCACCCCGTAAAAGAGTTAATGTAGTTGCGATCGCCGTTCCTAACACCATCATAATCACAGTCCAAATTTCGGGGTTGACGCCCCACCCCCCCCAACCCAGAGAATCCAGTGCGATCGCCCCATTTACAATGGTCGCCACACTAATCCAGGCGAAGTAAAGGCTAACTGGGCGGTAAACTAACCATCTTTGGCGGTTAGTCGCCTTTGCCCTTGAGTCGTCTAGCCGTAGAAAGGCAATGAGTAAGGGCAGCAAAATCAGCAGCATGGCCCAAAATGAGAGGACGAATAGGCGAGTTTGGAAAAGAATCACCCAGACAATTTGAGCTGCGCTACTCGCCGTTAATAGATACCCGATCTGCCGGAATGCAGGATTTTGCCGTTGACGGGGCAGCCCCTGATAGATCGCCAGGCTGATCAAGCCAGTATAAATCAAACCCCAAATAATAAACGCGTAATTGGCGGGGGTGATCAAAACCTGCTTGAAAAGAGTATTGGAAATTTCACCAATACTCAGCCCATTGATCGGCGCGACATTGGCCAAAACATTCATGCCAAAGGCGGACAAGATGGCTATAAAGGTGACGACTTGCCTGATTAGATCGCGGTTGAGTTTCATTGACAAGGGCTAGAGGGGTGCATTGGACCGGAGGCTATTGAACCTTTAATTAAATCCTCGTAGCGCCTCCTTATGTTAACTAATATAGCGGTTATTGTAACAAAAAATAAAAATTCCTTGACTTATCTGATAAAATAATTAATATGCATTCTTCTTACTGCTCACAGCCCCTAGAAAGAACGGCTAATTTCGTCCAAACGCTAGCTTTGAAATCGGTTTCGCGGCTAGCTTTCGTAATCACGGGGGGACATTACTACTGAATTGGTCGGGTTAAGCTCTAGTAATCAAAGTCATCGCTTGTTACATTTCTTATACATGCATTAAGAAACCGTGATGTTAACTGTGATCTTTCCCTCAACTTGACCCTGGGTGTTCGCACCCCTCCTCCTCAGTTCATCGCTAGGTCTATCAGGGTTTGAGGGGGATTGGATAAGAGTCTGATCGGTGAGAGCTAAGCATCAAGAGAATCCAGCAAATTTACCGCCCCAAGAAACTTCAAAACCCAACATTATGAAAACTGCTCAAGCTTCTACTGATTTAGTCCGCACCTATTTACAAGAGATCGGTCGCTTTCCTCTGCTGACCCACGAGGAAGAAATTCACTATGGCAAGCAGGTCAATCGCCTAACCCAGCTGCAGGTTGTTAAAACTTCCCTGGAAGAGACGCTAGAAACTCCCCCCAGTTTGGAGTCGTGGGCTCAGCAGGTCAATCTGTCGGTGGCGGAGTTACAGCAGGCGATCGCCGAAGGAGAACGCGCCAAGCGGAAAATGGTCGAGGCGAATTTGAGACTGGTGGTGTCCATCGCCAAAAAATACCTGAAACGGAATATGGAGCTTTTGGATTTGATCCAGGAGGGCGCCCTCGGACTGCAACGGGGGGTTGAAAAATTTGACCCGACGAAGGGCTATCGATTTTCAACCTACGCCTATTGGTGGATTCGCCAGGCAGTTACCCGCGCGATCGCCGAAAAAAGCCGCACCATTCGCCTACCCATCCATATCACTGAAAAGCTCAGCAAACTGAAGAAAGCCCAGCGTCAACTAAGCCAGAAACTGGGACGGGCCGCGAGTCCGGATGAGTTGGCGGTGGAACTGGATCTGACCCCCAAGCAAGTGCGGGATTACCTGAAGCATTTTCGCCAGCCCATATCTTTAGATCTGCGCATCGGCGATAAGCAAGAATCCGAACTGAGCGATCTATTAGAGGACGACGGCCCTTTGCCGGAAGATTACGCTACCCGCTCATCACTTCGATCCGATCTGGAAAAATTGATGGCGGGGTTAACCAACCAGCAGCGGGAAGTATTATCTTTGCGGTTTGGCCTCGAAGATGGCAATGCGCTGACCTTAGCGAAAATTGGCGAACGTCTAAAAGTTAGCCGCGAGCGAGTGCGTCAGGTTGAACGGGAAGCATTGATGAAACTGCGTAAGCACAAAGGCGCCGTTTTTGAATATTTGGCGGTTTAAAGTTAGCCAGCTTGCCCCAATTCATCAGCGAATAAACAGGAAGGATAGTTGAGATATGCCAATTAAAGACAAACCCAAACCCCCTCGTCGGAATACCCTTGTCGGCCTGTTGCTGTTATTGCCGGGATTGCTGCTGCTGTTCAATTTGACGTTACCCTTCTTCGTTGGACCTCAGATTCCCCGGGTGCCCTACAGCTTCTTTATTGAACAGGTTCAAGACGAAGATGTCGCCAGGGTTTCAGTCGGGCAAGACCGGATTCAATATCAGCTCAAGGATGAGACCAACCAGCCCGGTCAAGTGCTGGAAACCACGCCTATCTTTGACCTAGAGTTACCCAAACTATTGGAGTCGAAGGGAGTGGAGTTCGCCGCCACGCCGCCGCCGAGCAATCGATGGTTTACCACCCTCCTAAGCTGGGTGATTCCCCCTGTCATTTTTGTGGCGCTTTTCCAATTCTTTAGCGGCCGCATGGGCGGCGGCGCCCAAAGGGCTCTCTCTTTCACCAAAAATAAGGCGAAGGTCTATGTCGAGGGGGATGAAAATAAAGTGACATTTGCCGATGTCGCTGGGGTGGAAGAGTCCAAAGCTGAATTGGCGGAAATGGTGGAATTCCTGAAAACGCCTCAGCGGTTTACTGAAATTGGGGCGCGAATTCCCAAAGGGGTGCTTTTAGTCGGTCCTCCAGGTACAGGTAAGACGCTGCTCGCCAAAGCCGTTGCTGGTGAAGCCGGTGTTCCTTTCTTTAGTATCTCTGGCTCCGAGTTTGTGGAACTGTTTGTAGGCACTGGGGCCGCCCGAGTGCGGGATTTATTCGCTCAGGCCAAGGAAAAGGCGCCTTGCATCATCTTCATCGATGAGTTGGACGCCATCGGTAAATCTCGAAATACCGGCGGATTTTACGGTGGTAATGATGAACGGGAGCAAACCCTGAACCAGTTGCTGACCGAGATGGATGGGTTCGCTGCAGGCGACAAAACAGTAATTGTGCTGGCGGCGACCAATCGGCCGGAGACCTTAGACCCGGCGCTGTTACGCCCTGGACGGTTTGACCGACAAGTGTTGGTGGACCGACCTGACCTGGCGGGGAGAACCGCGATTTTGGAAATCTACGCCCGCAAGGTGAAGTTGGGGAGTGAGGTTGATCTGAAAGCGATCGCAACGCGCACCCCTGGATTCGCTGGAGCAGACTTGGCCAATCTGGTGAATGAAGCAGCGCTGTTGGCGGCGCGCCGGGGCAGTCAAACGGTGGAAGAGAAAGACTTTGCCGAAGCGGTTGAGCGAGTTGTGGCGGGCTTAGAGAAGAAGAGCCGCGTCCTGAATGAAAAAGAGAAGAAGATTGTCGCCTTCCACGAAGTGGGTCACGCTCTTGTGGGAGCCTTAATCCCCGGCAGCGACAAGGTGCAAAAGATCTCCATCGTTCCCCGCGGCATGGCGGCTCTGGGATACACCCTCCAAGTCCCCACCGAAGATCGGTTCTTGTTGAACGAAGCGGAGCTGCGCGGTCAAATCACCACTCTGTTGGGAGGACGCGCCGCTGAGGAAGTTATCTTTGGCAGCATCACCACCGGCGCCTCAAACGACCTGCAGCGCGCCACTGATCTGGCGGAACGCATGGTCACCACCTATGGCATGAGTAAGGTTTTAGGACCGCTGGCCTATGAACAAGGACAACAAAATATGTTCTTGGGCAATGGTATGGCTAATCCTCGCCGGAGCGTGAGCGATCAAACCGCCCAAGCGATCGACAAAGAGATCAAGGAGATTGTTGAAACCGCCCATCAGGAGGCCTTAGACATTCTCCGTCGAAATCAAGATCTACTGACAACCATTGCAAATCAGCTGTTGGAAACCGAGGTAATTGAAGGAGAACAGTTAGACAAGCTATTGAGTCAGGTTCAATCTGGACAAGCCGGTTCTGATAATGGCCATACTCAGTCCGAGTTGTTAGAAGTGTCAACGAATGCGTAGACTGATTTTTCCAGTCAACTGACCCTCCCCTTCGGAAATTCAAAACTATCCACTTAGGATTAAATCAAGGTTTTTTGAACTTTGTAGGTCAATTGGCGAACGGCGACACCTGGCTTTGCTCAGCAGATTAGCCGTAAATACCTCGAAATAAACAATGTCCGGGCCGCCGTAGACCTCGAAGAAAATCATGGTCGTACGGTGGCCCACTCATTTTCTTTCGCCATGTCAGAGCCACAAGACGCAGTCAAATTTCTTGATTTGACTGCGTTTTGTGGCTTTTAGCCTTTAACGAGCATTGAGGGACTCAAACCTCCGACCCATTCGATCGAGGGCTGCTTGCAACTACAGCTCCATGGTTTTGACCCCCAATCCGTTTAACCTAAAGCAGCGGAAGCTTGGATTTAGGGTACAATAGTACAAAGGCACTTAATTTCCAGCGAGAGAATATGTCTCTCAGTCGGCGGCTCAAAAGTAGTCTCAATAACTAGGCATTAGAGGGAATACTTTAAATTTGTTCGGCATAGGGATTTGCCGTGTAAGCTGCCCTAAACCATAACTTCTGTTGTTTTAGGTCGAATAAACTCATCTCAGCTGGGAAACTTTAGGCTATGAAGCATTACGGATAGAAAAGGAGATACGTATGGCCGAAGGCGGTTTCGATTACTGGGGTCAAAGAGATTGGCTCAAGCGCATTCACCAACTCAAAAAAGAACTTCGCTCTACAGCTGTAGAACCGAGCCTGAAAATCCCCGAACCGACCCAAACCTATGGCGTGGAATTTAACTCCAAACGGGGTCGCAATAGGCGCCAGCTGCCAGTGCTTAAAGCCAAATCTCTGCCTAGATCCCCGCTTGCTAGCCGCTGAGGAGACCTAAAAAAAGGCGGAGTATAGAGAGAGCTTATAGAGAGCTTATAGAGAGCCGCCAGTGAGGGACTCACGTTCATTCAAGAAGGGGGGCAATTCAAGTCAGAATCTTGCCCGTCGCCCAAAATGATATTTCATCATCGTGTATTGCGCTTCTCTCAACCCTCACCATGGACTTTTTGAACGGAATCACCTTGCTCTTGATTTATCAGCTGGTTGGTGAAGTGAGTGTGTTAATGTTGCCAATACCGATACCAGGCCCCGTTCTAGGAATGGTATTGCTGTTCTTAACCCTTTTGGCGCATGGACGTTCAACCGCCTCGTTAGAGTCTGCTAGCACTGCCCTCTTGAGCCATCTATCGCTATTGTTTGTGCCAGCGGGGGTGGGCCTCATCGTACATTTTGAACGCATTGCACAAGAGTGGATCGCCATCAGCCTCGCTCTTGTGCTAAGTACCGGAATTACGATGGCGACTGTTGCCGCCATGATGCATATTGCAACTCGTTATCTCTCAGGGAAAACATAAAACAATGGATAACCCAGACTTAGCAGCAATTTGGGTCTATCTGTCAACTTCGCCTCTGTTGGGGTTAACGATCACTCTGGTGGCCTATAGCATGGCTCATAAGCTATATGTTTACGCCCGTTACAATCCTGCTTTCAACCCAGTTGTGACATCAGTAACTGGGTTGATTAGTATTTTGTTACTCACAGATACATCCTATGAGTCGTATTTTGAAGGCGCCCAGTTCGTGCATTTTTTACTGGGTCCGGCGACTGTGGCGTTAGCCATCCCGCTTTACCAGCAGATTTCTAAACTCAAAAGGCTATGGGTGTCTGTGTTGCTCTCGCTCACAGCAGGCGTCGCTATCAGTAGCTTATGCACAGTTTTTATTGCTCGCTTATTTGGCGCTAGTTTGCAAACTCAACTCTCATTAGCGCCCAAATCGGTAACAGCGCCTGTAGCAATGGGAATATCAGAACAAATCGGAGGATTGCCCAGCCTGACAGCGGCTGTCGTTGTCATCACTGGCATTCTCGGAGCCGTCCTGGGGCCAAAGCTCTTTAAGCTGATGCGAATTCAAGACGATAGCATTAAAGGCGTTGCAATGGGAGTCAGCGCTCATGGAATCGGCACCGCCCGCGCCTTTCAAGTGAGTTCAGAGATGGGGGCGTTTTCAGGGCTGGCAATGGCGCTATCGGCTTTAGCGAGTGCGCTGATTGTACCTTGGCTATTGAGCGCCATTGGTATTCTCCAATAGAGCAACAAGGTTGTTTCTAGACCCTCTTTAAAGGGTATCAACTTAAGCCGGGACATTCTGACGGGGCAAGAATACAGGAGACAGAATCCAGTTCCTGACTGACTTCTGTCTCCTGTATGCTGCATTCCTTCTCTACTGGATTGTCCCGCTTTAAGTAAAAGCACCCGAACATGCAGACAAACTACTGCAGCGGAATTGGAATTGGGACTAGACTGAGAATAGTTGATGAGGCGGGCGTCTAACCTAGGTCAAGCAAAAAAACAGCCGGAATGGCTGGGAGCAATGATTTTATAAGGCTTAAGGAGTAATATATCCAATGACCGATGAAGAATTAAGGCGGATGTCCATTGACGAAATCAACGTGCTGATAGAACAAGCCCAGCGGATAAAGCGAGAAAAGCAACGTCAACCGTCTACGCTTTCAAGTTCAAAAAACTGCCGCAAGTGCGGTCAATCATTGGTTGGCGCTTTCGTTGAACCTAGCGAGATTTACGTCGCATGCTCCGAGTGCGGCAGGCCCTTGCCCCGTCAATAACCACCCCAGTTGTCAAATCGTCTCTTGTCATTCAGTAATAATTTGGAAGAAAAAATTGAATAATCGATTTTCTTTGAGTGATAAGCTACTATTCCCCGCCATTTTGCTCGTATTGACCCTCTTAGTTGGATTGAATAGCTTTGTTATTCTCAATCCTGGTCAAGCGGGAGTGATCAGTATCTTAGG
>JASJDH010000323.1 GCA_030065175.1 Leptolyngbyaceae cyanobacterium MO_188.B28
GTGAAACTCTGGGATACTGATAGGGGACAATGTCTCAAAACTTTGCAGGGTCATCAAAAGTGGGTCTTATCAGTGGTGTGGAGTCCCGATGGGCATACCCTCGCCAGCGGCTCTTACGACCAGACTGTGAGACTCTGGGATACTGACACGGGACAATGTCTCAAAATTTTACAGGGTCACAGTAATTGGGTCAGATCCGTTACATTTAATCCCGATGGGCAAATCCTCGCCAGCGGCTCTTATGATCAGACTGTGAGACTTTGGGATACTAACAGGGGACAATGTCTCAAAACCTTTCTGGGATATAGCAATTGGGTCTTGTCAGTGGCGTGGAGTCCCGATGGTCGAACCCTTGCTAGCGGTCGCCAGGACCGAACCATCAAACTCTGGGATGTTAGCACGGCGCAATGCCGCAAAACTCTTGTGGGTCACAGTAATACGGTCTTGTCAGTGGCTTGGAGGCCCGATGGAAAAACCCTGGCCAGCGGCAGCCAAGACCGAACCGTGAAGCTGTGGGATGTTAGCACAGGACAATGTCTCAAAACCTTAGAAGGACACAGTAATTGGGTGGATTCGGTGGCCTGGAGTCCCGATGGGCGCATTCTCGCCAGTGGCAGTACTGATCAAACCGTAAGACTTTGGCGGGGCAACTCTGGACAATGCCTCAATACTTTGTCAAAACACACGAATGCGGTACAGTCCGTTGCCTGGAGTCCCAATGGGCAAATTCTCGCCAGTGGCAGTAGCGATGGCTCCATTAACCTTTGGAATGTTGAGACGGGTGACTGTTTCCTCTCTTTCAAAGCTCACAGCGGTTCCGCCTTGTCAGTTGCTTGGAATCCAAATGGGCAAACCTTAGCGAGTAGCGGCGCCGATAACGCCATTCATCTTTGGAATGCTAAGACTGGTGAGCGCCTAAACACCTTTCTAGACCATACCCAACAGGTGTTGTCATTAGCTTGGAGTCCGAATGAACAAAACCTCGCCAGCGGAGGCGCTGATCAAACCATTAAGATTTGGGACATGCACACTGAAACGCGCCTGAGAACATTGACTGACCATACTCATCAGGTGCAGTCCCTTGCGTTTAGTCTTGATGGTCAAATGCTCGCCAGCAGTAGTTCGGATGAGACGATCAAACTTTGGCATGTGGGTACGGGTGAGTGTTTGAAGACCTTGAGAGATGATCGACCCTATGAAGGCATGAAAATTCAGGGAGTTACAGGATTATCGGAAGCCCAGAAAGCAACGTTGTATGCTTTAGGCGCGATGCTATAACGCCACATGAACAGGCCAAACCCCCAAGCCAATCAACCTGGCCGGGAGATCTCTCAGTATGGGCAGACGGAAAATTATCGGCGGTGTAAATTCCTGTTCCGGGTCCAGGGCCGGGGTAATAATGCGCTTCTGGACCAAAGACTGAACCATTTGGATCAGTCGGGTCGGCCATTCGCGCTGGCGATGCACAGCCGCTAGATGGCGCGGTTGAACCACTCCAGCCTTCAAGGGCTGACAAAGGACATTCGCGGCGACAACAGCGTCCTGAATCGCATAGTTAATGCCAACCCCGCCAACCGGCGACATGGCGTGGGCCGCATCCCCAATCAAGAGCAGGCCTGGACGATGCCAGCGGCGAAGGCGACTAGACTCCACGGCAAGAAACGCCACCTGAGACCAGCTCTGGAGGTGTTGAATGCGATCGCTAAATTCTGGCGTCACCTCCACAATAGACTGTCGCAGCGCCTCTAAACCCGCCGCCCGAATCTGCTGGTAGCCGCCTTTGGGAAAAATATAAGCCACTTGCCAAGAGTCAAAGCGATTGAGCAGAACCACAAACCGACCGGAACCGATGCGGCCCATAGCGCCCTTGGGTTCTTTCGGTTTTCGAGGTAGGCGAAACCAGAGGACATCCATGGGCGGCGCAATTTGAAGGGGCTCAAATCCAGCCAGTTGACGCAACCGGGAGTGGCGACCATCTGCGCCCACCGTCAGCTTCGCCCTGATCTCATGCCATCCCCCCTGCCCCCGATAGCGAACGCCGATAACCCTGTCGTCCTCTACAATGAGTTCCTGCACATTCGCGCCCATGATGAGTTGAAAGCTGGGGTATTGCTTGGCCTCATTCACGATAAACTCTAAAAACTGTACTTGAGGCATTAAGGTGACATACGGGAAGCGAGTCTTGAGACGACTGAAGTCGGCGATGGTCACTGAACCTTGAGGCGTTCCCAAAGTTCCAGTCCGGAGTTTGGTGTGGGGAAGGTCAAGCAGGCGATCGGCCAACCCTAATTCATCCATGATGTTCATCACCGACGGGTGTAGCGTATCGCCCCGAAAGTCACGGTCAAAATCTCGATGCGCTTCTAGGAGCACGACGGAAACGCCCTGACGCGCCAGGAGAAAAGCGAGGACAGCTCCAGCAGGGCCGCCGCCAACAACGCAACATCCAGTTTGCTGGCTATCGAGAATATTGTCAGTTCCTTCTTCTTGTTGATGAGGCTTTGAGGCGGAGTTGGCGACCATAGGACAGTCTCCTTGTGTCTTTCTGGGGGGCGATTTTATGGGGGAGTCGCGCTGTTGAAATCACCGCCTCTCCTACACCGTCTTCCTGTTAATGTTGATAGGCGTTTGAACTAAAAATAGCGGCTTAAATTACACACCTATTTATCCAATTTAACATTACTTCCAAGGCCAGTCCGATATTCCCTATTTGACAATGCTGGCCAGCCTGTTCTTTTTTTGTGAATATCTGAGTAGTGATTGATCTAGCGTCAACCAACGCCTGCTGTTGCTTATATAAGAGCTTTGGCGGCTGAAAAGCATCATTTTCTCCCCCCACAAGCAAGACATCTTGATCAACCAATGCTGAATTTAAGTGCTCTTTATTCATTGCCAGCATCCACTTCACAGCATCTATAGGCTCTTCTTTTTTCGTGATAAAAAGCGCTTGGTCTATGGTGTGCTTCAATTTCCTGTTCGACATCTTTAGCCGCACCAGAAAATTCATCAGTGCTGGCCTCTTCATCAATTGATCCACCAAGACTCTGTTGAAAGAACCCGCCATTTCCATCCAATCATAAACAGGGGGAAAGGAAATCACTCTTTTTATGCGCTTTTCAAATGCAGCCGCCCGGATGCTCCAATATCCTCCCATAGACACGCCTATCAGCGTGGCATCCGAAACGTTGAAGTGGTCTAGAATTGCGCCAATGGGTTTCTCCCAATCATGGTCAAACGCAAGCCCATATTTTCTAAGGGCGCCCCCCTGTCCTGGCCCTTCAAAGACAATGACTTCATACCCTGCTTCTGCAAAATACGCCCACATACAGTAGAACTCTTCAATCAAAGAATCAAACCCGCCAAAGGCTAATATCGTTCCTTGTTTCTCAGTTTTCTTGGGCTCCAAGCGCATAGCCGGTATATAGCCGCCTGCATAAGCCAATTTATGCCTTTCAATGTGATCATCCTTGAAAGCTCTATAAAAGAGTTCGCTGAACTTCTCGTATAGGGGCAACTTTCTTGCATCCTTAGGAGCCACCCAAAATTCTGCTGCTCGAAAATAAAATGCTGCATTCTTAAGCCGTTTCTGGGCGATAGCTTCTTCCGCCAATTGAGTAAATCCCTTGACGTAATCCTCAGTCCTTTTGGCGCTTAAGCCAACTTTTTCAATGTCTCCTTTTTCTGTGTATCCAAGCAAATGCCATCTATTCAACTGGTAGTTAATAAAGGCGTCCTTGTGGAACTTCAAATATCCAATCGGCAATTTCATTTTCCTTATTAATAGAGGAATGGAATTATTTTTTTAGTCTTATGGCTATATATTTCAAAGTCATCTTCGTACTTTGAGGCTAGATATCTGTCAAGTTTTGGAATATTGTAAAAAACAAAAAAGCAGATAAGCACCAAAGGAATTATTCCTGCATATAGGTTCCTGGTGAATACTGCAAAAGCCGTGACCCAACAGACATCTCCAAAATAATTTATATGCATCGCATATTGGAACAGACCTTGGGTATACAGCTTCCCTTTATTTTCAAGCTGTTTTTTCCAGAAATGTCTCTGCAACTCGGAAAAAGTATTAATAAACGAGCCAATCAAAAACAAGGAAATTCCCATACCGTCAACGGCGTTCAGATGTTTTTCTGTGGGTAAAACCAGCAGGGAAAACCCAATATAATAAAGTGCAAAAGCAAAAGATACACTCAGGCTTTCCTCCCAGGGCATTTTACGTTTAAGCAGGTAAAGCATCGTGAATCCCAACCTCAGGAAAACAATTACCGAGAAAGTGAAAATAATTATTCTTCTTTCCATTGGCGCAGAAACTTCACCCATCCCGATCCAATTCAACAGTATATTTCCCCCTGTTTGGAAAAGTATCCAGTAGGAAAGGCAAAGCCATACCACCTCCAATGCGAAGATAACTGTTTTCTGAGGAATACTTTGGCTTTTTCGCCCGTATAGATCCATGGGTTTACCCAGCTTAATTTATATAGGGTAGGAAGTTTCCTATAGCCTACTAAGGAGTTAGCTGACCTTGTAAAGGAATTGACACTTTTTAACGGGGGTTTCCTTTGTTCGACTATCAACTTAAAGCAGGAAATTTTTCCTGGAGAAGGATACAGGAGTCAGGCGCAATAATCTATCGACTAGAGAAAATCTATTTGAAGATCACTTCCATCCATCCAGACTTCAAATGTTTGCTCAAAGCGTCGATTCTGTTCTGCACTGAAATGATTGATCCAATCTCCCACTGTTCCCTTCCTGATGAAGGGAGAAATCTCATGCCCCATTGCCTCCACCTGACTGTAATTGACAGCCTGATTGGCTTTCATGCTCTCAAAGGATGCTTCCTTAACCACTTTCTCAATGGCGTTAACAGTCAGTTCCTTCCCCAGAAAAACTGCAATCTTCTCTACCTGAGTCTTTAGATCTTTGACCAGATCCTCGAAATGGATAAACAAAATATTGGAATGGGATTTGCTGAGTTTCCACCAATAGAGGGCATGCTTATGCCAAGGACCATACTGAAGCTTTCCAGGTAAGAACAACTCAGTAATGAACTCATCCCAGGGTACATCGGGAAGAAAGTGGTAAGCCCGATGCATATGGAAATAAGAGACGGCTATATCTTTTGGATTGCGGACAATATAGACAATCCTGGCTTTCTGAAGCATCGTAGGCGGAACCAAAGGACCATACACATGGGTTTTCATTAAGCGGGGAGACGCCTGATTTTCCAAAAGCTGATATCCCCAATCACAATCAAGATCCTCTTTCCCTTCTAACCAAGGGACTCGCTGGTATAACGCTTGCCCCTTGAGTTTTTCAGGATCAGCGCCATCGATTAAAAGAGAGACGATATTCTGCATCCAGGTTGTACCAGACTTGGGATGAGAAGCGACTACGATATCTCCATCAAGAAAAGTAAACGCCTGGTGAATTGTTTCCAGGTTTTCAGCAAGAATAGAGGCGATCAGCGTGGTGTCTTTATATCTCACCAGATCGTTTACCCACGCTCTCCAATCTGTAGGCTTTTGCAATAAAGTATCTTCGTTTTTAGTTGGCATTTTAAACTCCAATTGGCAGATATTTAGCTAACAAATGAGGTGTCGGCGAAGTCGGATTCTTCTGATATATTCCCTAGGTAAAACCATGGAAAGAGTTGAATTCTTTGAATCAAACGGAGCAAGAATTTATGGCGCGCTCACTTTGCCTGAGAGTCCAGAGAAACTTCCTGCCTGTCTATTAATAGGCGGATCTTTTCCTCAGACAAGAGACGGAAATTTAGATAATTCACAAACTGATTGGTTCCCCACTCCTTTACCAGAGAGAAACCTTTTTCGTGATCAAGCAAAAATTTTGGAACGTCTTGGCATTGCTACTTTTCGGTATGATAAACGGGGGTGTGGCCAAAGTGAAGGAAATTTTAATATAACTAGCCTATTTGACTTAGTTTCTGATGCCCACATGGCGTGGCAATGGCTACAAAATCTACCAGAAATTGACGCCAAGAGAGTAGGGGTGTTAGGCCAAAGTGAGGGGGCTGTGATTGCTCTAATATTAGCGGCTCAAGATCCTGATATTGCCTTCTACATCTGGCAGGGGGGAATTTACAATAACCTGGAGCAGATTATTAAATGGCAAGCGGAAGAATTTTGGAAATCTGATCGCGCCAAAATCGATCATTTCAAGCAAATTGTCCCGCTGATGTATTGGATTTATAAGCAGATTGATGATGTGATTGCGAGTGCTAAAAGGGGGGACAGCTTTTTCCAACTTGGCGATCAGGAATGGTCAAAGAACTTGTATCAACCGGTGCTCAAAGAACATTTTGATAATCCGCCATCCACCTTTGTGGATAAGGTAAAGTGTCCAGTGCTGATTTTGCATGGCGAGTTAGATCACAATACCCCCTCACAAGAGGCGTTACTGATGCAGCAAGCGCTATTAGCGGCAGGCAACCAGACGGTAACCACTCACATTTTCCCTGGACTGGATCACAGTTTCAGAAGATTGGGCGATCCGAATGAGGATTTTGTAACAGCGATGGGAAGACCCCTCGATCCCGTGATGCCAGAAGCCCTCACAAATTGGTTGAACGCCCTGCTCAATTCTTAATTCATAATCATCCCTCCGAACTCCCAATAACTCTCATTTCTAAAAAATCCGTGAAAGTTGATTTTTTGACCAACCGTGGCATCTTGAACTGAGTCTCAGAACCCCCCTGCGAAATAATTTTGTTCTTTAGGCGCTCAAAAGCGCCATTTTCCACCAGCTTAAACTCAAGTGATCCGATACTATTGGCTTGTCTCAGCTCTAGATAGGTCTTATTCATCTCATAAATTATTTGTTCCATTCGCACCTGGCATTGGGTTAAGTCAGGCAGTGTTTCAAAGGTTTGGGAAACTTCTGAGTAGATAACATAGCGCCATGGCTGCTGGGCGAACTCCATTCGTGTGGTGTAATCTACAATTTGGCAATCATTACCCAAAACTTTGATCGCTTCTGTAAGGGCGGCCAAAACTGTGTTTTCAGTGACTGGAGAAAGTTTGCCATTCTTAACGCACACCTGTGATAACCATCTCTACTCCGCCAGAAGGAGTAAACACAACCCCCCGGCGCACAGGCCGAACGGGACGGGTATTTGTCAGCGACAGATTCATTTGGGATAATACGGCGGCTAGCACCAATTTCATTTCAAACAAAGCAAAGGCATACCCAAGACAACGACGATTGCCGCCGCCAAAGGGAAGATATTCGTAAGGAGAGAATTGACGCTCCAGAAAACGCTCCGGTTTGAACCGCTTTGGTTCTGGATATAGGTCTGGCCGATGGTGGGTTAGATAAACACAGGGAAGCAAGAATGTACCCGGCTCAAATTCATAGCCCATTATCGTTAGCGGAGCCTTCAAAATTCGGGCGAAGGTAAACCAAAAGACAGGATAAAGGCGCAGAGTTTCGGAGCAAACGGCGCTGAGGTAGGGAAGTTTAGCGATCGCGCTCGGATCGGGCTCTGGTCCCAAGGCATCCAATTCCTCCAGCAGTTTCTGCTTCACTTCAGGCAGTTGATGAATCCAGTAAAATGCCCAAGCGATGGCGGAGGCAGTGCTTTCGTGTCCAGCCATCAGCAGGGTTCGTAATTCATCCCGCAGTTCCGCCTCAGTCATGGGTTGTCCTGATTCATCCCGCGCCGACATCTTGGACTTTAGACTAAATGCTTGCAGAAAGACAGCTAGCGCTTTGCCCTAGCTGCCGAATGGTCGATGATGATTTCGTCAAAAAAAATAATCATTGACCACTATGATTTTCGCGAAACTTCAACAATTTCGCCAGGACATCTACAGGTGCCTCGGCAAGGCTAAAGATGCGGTATTTGAGTTGATGGATGCGGTCTTGACAAGCCCTAGCGCCAATTCATATGTCAGTCTGTCGCAAAGTCCGCTCTTTCGTCGCCAATGGCCCAGTATCTATGCCGCCCTACAGGATAGCCGACCGCCGCGAAAGAAACTGATGAAGTGCTTTGTGGCGGAGATTCCCACTGAAGAACAACCCCTTCTCGCAGGCGATCACACAGTCTGGCCCCGACCTGAAGCGGCGACACTCAAGGAGAGAACCCTAGAACATCATCACAATGGGGGGTTTGGCGGCAAACCAGTTACCCTGGGGCAAGGGTTCAGCACCTTAGCCTGGATACCAGAAACGTCTGGGAGTTGGGCGTTGCCGCTGCGCCATGAACGGATTACCAGTTTTGAGACGCCTTCGAGTAAAGCCGCCTTTCAACTCAAACAAGTGACCCGTCATCTTGATGTCAGGCCCTTAGCCGTCTACGACCGAGAGTACGGCAACGCTAAATTTGTGAAGCAAACGGCGGATATCGAGGCGGACTTGTTAGTGAGATTGGCGTCTAATCGATGCGTGTGGGGTGCGCCGCCGCCCTATAGTGGATGCGGACGCCCCCGCAAACATGGTCATAAATTCAAGCTGAACGCCCCGGATACCTGGCCAGAAGCTACCGAGACCCTCATCGTTGAGGATGCTCAATTGGGACAAGTGAAGGTGAGTCGTTGGAGCGCTTTCCATTTTCGTCAAGCCGCACAGCGAGAGATGGAGGTGCTGCGGGTTGAGGTGATCAAGCCTATCGGTCGAAAACGCAAGTTCAAACCTCTGTGGCTGGGTTGGCTAGGCCAAACCCTGCCGCCCTTAACGGATTTGTGGTGGAAATATCTGCGTCGGTTTGGAGTGGACCACTGGTATCGCTTTGCTAAACAGCGGTTACATTGGACACTGCCTCAAATTGGGGATACTCTAGCAGCGGAGCGTTGGAGCGACTTGATGCCAGTGCTAAGCTGGCAACTATGGCTCGCCCGAGAAGAGTGCATCGACCATCCCTTGCCTTGGCAAAAGCCTCAAGAGAATCTCTCTCCAGGCCGAGTGGCTCAATCATTTGCAGCCATTATTGCCGCAATTGGAACCCCTGCCCAGGCGCCTAAATCCCGAGGAAAATCCCCGGGTTGGACCAAAGGGCAACCCCGGAGCGCCCGCACTCGATACCCGACGGTAAAAAAACGAGCCTCGAAGCGGAAGAAACCCGAAAAAACCGCTAAGCCTTCAAGTCAAACTGCGGCTTAATTTTTTCATCTATCTCCCAGTGCGGGGTCTGCTCATCTACTTCCTGTCGTTGAGCCTATTTTTCATGGCTTGATAAGATTGTTGTTTTGACCGGGTTAGTCAAAACGCCAAAATTTAGGCAAGATAGAGAATGGAATCGTGGCAGTGACGGCCTATGGAGTATGGAAGAATATCACCTTTCCTTTAATCTTTGAAGTCTATAAACCTGAAGAGCGGTTAGAACCCGGGGATGTCTATCGAAGCAAACCTCAAATAGCCGCTCAGATGATTCGAGAACTGCGGGCAATGGGGTTTAAGTTCAAGTTGGTTTTAGCGGATTGTCTTTATGGTCAAAGCGAGAGCAATTTTATTAGCGTGTTAGATGAATTAAAGCTCGAGTATGCCGTGGCCATTCGCAGTGACTATGGAGTCTGGCTGCCTCAGGGCCAGCGAGTACGCTACAATCGCTGGCGAGGATTTGAGCGGATTTTCTCTAATGGCAAGAAGGAGAAACGCTATATTCGCGAAATTATTTTTGGCAAACGGAGAGTCATTCAATATTGGCAAATCACAACCGACCCATTTAGTTTGCCTGAGAATTCTACTTGGTATGTAATGACGAAGATAAAGGGGCTTAAGTATAAGGAGGTCGGTAATTATTATGGATTAAGAAATTGGGTTGAGTACGGTCTAAAGCAGAGCAAAAATGAGTTAGGTTGGGCCGACTTTCGAGTCACTGATTACTCCCAGATTGAGAAGTGGTGGGAAGTCGTCATGAGTACTTATCTAATGGTCAGTTTACATTCTGATGTCTTCAACTCAAATGACCCATCAGACGAGGATATTGAGACGGATAACATTCGGTCAACGTTCTCGAAACATGCTTGGTGGGACTCTGGAAAAGGGTGGAAAAATATCCTGAATAATTTGCGTCTCGTGATTCAACCATTTACATTCTTTAATCTCATCAAACCTTGGTTGAAAGTCTTTTCAATTCCACAATTATCCTTAGGGTTTTCGACCCTGATCACGATTATGAATCTCTTCAAAGGGGCTATCCCAAGGGCTGCGCCGAAGGAATGGTTTCAGTTTTCCTCTGCCTAGAGTGATTGAAGAGCGATAAGTGGATCGGCAAAATGAATTACCTATAATAAAGATATAGTGAGTCACACTAAAAGTTGAAAATATCCATTCAACTTCGATGCGTTTTATTCAATTCCGATGCGTTTTATTCAACTATTAAGTTCAGA
>JASJDH010000324.1 GCA_030065175.1 Leptolyngbyaceae cyanobacterium MO_188.B28
CATCCGTCTAACTCCGGTATCGGGTGATAATATTGCGAGACGCTAAAGTAACCTATCCAGCCTCGCAAGTAATGGTTCAAGTGCTTCAGGCGATGTTCCATTGAGACTACCTAAATGCGAGGGGTTAACCCCTTCAGTGCGATCGAACATTGCTGTAGGCTGAGTTGCCTTGCGTCAACACAGCATTTTTGCTACGCAGAATTGTAATAGCTTCTCCTAACTTGAGATCGCCGCCTAACTACCCGGTTGCACCCAATGAAACAGGGAGTCTTGGTTAGAATTGAAAAACTATCTGACACGGGTGAACCGGGCGTTAGGCAGACAAACTTTTCCCTATTTTGCCAGTTACTCACTATCGAGATTGATAATGTCAGTGCATCAAAGAATTAGAGATTGTCTTCAATTACATTTGTAAACCCAATAAGCCTGCTAATCCTTTCGATGAGCTAAGATCGCACTCTCAAAACTATGATTGTACTGTAGGAGCCGCGATCTCACTTTACAGAACATTTATCTCGATGCAAGAGTCGCGATCATATGGAAAGAGCCCACGGCTTTGTAAGAGTTGCGATCTCACTGGGAGATCAGCGATCACACCAGAAAAGCAGCGATCGCCAGAAAAAACAATGATTTACTGTAGGAATTGCGATCGCGGTTTACAGAACCACTATCTCAACACAAGAGTGAAGAGTAGCAGGTATGGTGGGCAACACTTCGCTTACTTCTCATCAATGCCCCATGTCAAAAACAATACTGCCTACCATCAAAGATATAGCGCTATATAAATCAATGCTGTAGCGCGATTGCACTCTCTCACCATGGCGACAGATTATGCCGATGTCCACCCTAGCGTACTGCCAATCTTTGGAACCAAGAGTGAATTGTACGCGTCCCGCATAACACCCCGCCGCACCTGACAATTAGTAGTTTTTGGGCTAGGGCGATATTTTTCGAATTTACAGCAATGTGATGGCAACTAAATATACCGGACTTGATTTTTCATCTCGTCAAAGGTTACTTGATTGAGAATGCTGATTAATCGTTGTGAAATCTCTTGGGGAGAACGGCGAACAGCAAAAATTGCCCCATAATGCATCTGTCCCGAATCAAAGTAACTCTGTACAAGCTCCTCAAAGTCAGTTCTATTGTGAGTAACCAGTGTTCTTGCTTGACTTATAGCATAAGCAAACTGTTCTGCATCAGTTGCACGAAGTTGTTCAGCGTCTCTTGCCGTAACAGCATCAAAACCTTTCGCTCGAAGCAAATCTGCCACGAGGACATTGACATCTTCGTCTAAATACAAAGAGATAAATAGGCAGTTCATAAAATTTTAACCAATGGGTCAATGAGTTCATCGGGAATGCGATTTTGCTCAATGTACCGATTGATTTCATCTTGGTGATCACTGTAGTAAGTGAGCGCTCCAAAAACTTGTCCTAATGTCAAGTGGGGCATTCCTTTTGGAATTTCCTCCGGCGCCATCCCCATCCGCCAAGTTTCTACAATTGCCCTAACAGGTGTACGGGTTCCACGGATAATAGGTTCTCCATGCAGAATCTCATCATCCCTTACGATATAGAGATATTCCGTTGCTTGAACCATTACCATCTCCAACGTTAGTTACATACTAATATTAGTGTACCGACCAGGTTGTTCGCTTTAGGGCAATAGGCGGCATAACCAAGCATTGGAGCTGCTGTCTGAGGTTATCTGTAAGAACTGAAGCGCACTTTACAGCACTGCTATCTCAACACAAGAGTCGCGATCGCATAGAAAAAACAGCACTCCTTTGTAAGAGTAGAGATCTCACTGGCAGATCAGCGATCGCTCCAGAAAAGCAGAGATCGCATGAAAAAACAATGGGTCACTGTCGGAATTGCGATCGCAGTTTACAGAACTGCTATATCAATACAAAAGTTGCGATCTCAGGGGAAGAGCTGTACTACTTTGTAAGAGCTGCGATCTCACTATAGAAGCCCAGACTTCCCAAGAAAATACCTACACTTGCCAGTTGTTAATCTACCTATTGATAAATCTTGATGACGGGCAGTGCTAACTTTTACATGAGGTGTTGGCAGCCCGTTAAATTCTATACCTGTAGAAAGCAAATATTTGGGTTGAGTTACGATCAGTGTGTACCTGAGATAGGGGTTCTTAAAAATTATGGATCTTGTTTTAGAGCGCGAGGCCCCTCCTCTCCGCAAAGATGAAACCGGAGCAGTGCGAATTGGGAATTCAAGAGTTCTGCTGGAGACTGTAATCCGAGCGTTTCAAGATGGCGCCTCTCCAGAATCTATTGTTCAACGATATTCAACACTATCCTTATCCGATGTCTACAACACAATCGGTTACTATCTACGACACCAAGATGCTATAAAAGCATACTTGAATCAGAGAGAACAGTTAGCTGAATCAGTACAGAAACGTTTATCTAGTGTTCAAGCTGATTTAAGTCTGATTCGTGCTCGTTTATTATCTCAGCAAGCTCAGCAAAATCAGCAGAATTAGCAGCTACGCTTATGCTGAGCTTGTTAAGCGATGAGAACTTCAATGGCGATCTGGTTCGAGGACTGTTCTTGCGTCACCCTAATCTCGATCTACTTCGAGTTCAAGATGTTGGTTTGAGAAAAGTAGACGATCCAGCAATTTTAGCTTGGGCGGCAAGTAATGAACGTATTCTTCTCACGCATGATCGGGCAACCATGCCAGATTTTGCTTACAGTCGGCTGGTTAGGGGAGAACCGATGGCGGGAATGTTTGTGATCAATGATCGCATGCCTATTCGACAGGCCATCGATGAGTTGTCATTGCTGGTTGATTGTAGTGAGCAATCAGAATGGAAAAATGTTGTGTTGTACCTGCCACCGTGAAAGCCAAATTTACGCTAGGAAAGAATACAGGAGTCAGGAGTCAGAATCCAGTTCCCGCCAGACTTCTGAATTCTTTATTCTGAATTCCTTCCGCACCGAATTGTCCCAGCTTAAATGATACGCCAACATATCTGCCGCTGCTTGCCGTTCACCTCAATTAGCAGAGTGAACTAAAATACGATGGACTAGTCCATGCTCCTTCCATTCAATGCGTCAATTTCTCCGGCAGTGTCTCCCTGCGATCTCTCTCAGCCTCATCACCTGCCTGTCAATCGCCGCACCCTCTCCAGCAGCGGAGCGCATCCACTTTCAGTATGGACTCTTTGGTTTCTCCATCAGTCGACAAGAATTGGAAACCTTCGCTGAAACCGGAGCTTCAGAAGGCTGGCTAAAAAAACTGCTTTCTCAGTTCAAGCCAGAGACCCAAGCGCAATTCCGTACTGCGCTAAACGCTCGCTACGACGTCGATCCAGTCCTGGCGAACCGCTTGTCCTATACCCGTTCCGGCGAACAACTGCTGACAGAAGCGGGGGAACTGGTGAAATCCCCATCAGGGTTGAATGGGTTTTATGGCCTGCGCGCCGCCTTGACCTTAGCGGCCTTTGATCCGGAAGGGTTGACCTTACTCAACTTTGTCAAGCACTTCCCCACCGACATTCGCATTGATGTGGGTCGAGCATTGGACATCGTCCGTGATCTAGACGGCATTTTGACCCAGACAGAGCACGCCTTGGCTAAAATGGCGGACCATACCGCCGCGATCGCCGCCGCCGAACCCACCGTCGACTTCAGTGATCTGCCCGACCCTCGGAATCCCGGCAAATGGGCGGCTTCAGTCCAAACCTTGCGCCTCTATGACGACCAGCGAGATCGCACCCTGGTCGTCGATCTGTACACCCCAGAAACCGTTATCTCCTCAGACTCTGCAGATCGTCTACCCGTGATTGTGATTTCCAACGGATTGGGGGCCAAGCGCAGCCGGTTTGACGAACTGGCGATCCACCTGGCGTCCCATGGGTTTGCCGTCGCCATGCCCGATCATCCTGGCAGCGATCGCCAACGCTTGTGGGAGTTTGACCAAGGACTCCACACCGAAAACTTTGACGCAGCGGAATATATCGACCGCCCCTTAGATGTCAGCTTTTTGCTGGATGAGTTAACTCGCCTCAACGCCGAGCAATTCGAGAATCGCCTCGATCCGAATCAGGCTGGGGTCTTCGGCTATTCCTTCGGCGGCGCCACCGCCCTCGCCCTGGCGGGGGCCCAGATCGATCGGGCCCATTTAAGCCGCGACTGCGCCACCCGCTCCAGCCTGTTCAATATTTCGCTGCTGTATCAGTGTCGCGCCCTAGAGCTGCCCGCCCATTCGCCAGATTTAAAGGACGAACGCATTCAAGCGGTGTATGTGTTTGTTCCCTTTAGCCGCAGCCTATATGGACCCCAAGGCATGGCCCAAGTAGAAGGGCCCGTATTTTGGGAAGCCACCGACCAAGATATCCTCACCCCGTTGATCATCGAGCAACTCCCAGCGTTTTCATGGCTGGCGCCGGGAGGCGCAGCCTCAACCAAATCAAATTTAGACACCCCGGCAAGCAACCCAGACAGCGAAGATGATCGCTATCTGGCGGTCACAGAAGGCCTGCCCCACGCTCGCTTAACCTTAGATGTCCTCAATCGCCTCACCGATAAAAACCTCGACTGGGCTGAAATTAAGCCCATCACTGAAACTTACCACCAAATGCTGAGTGTGGCGTTTTTCCAAGTCCATCTAGCGGACAATCCGGTGTATCGCCCCTATCTCCAAGCCCGGGCGGCTCAGCACCTAACTAAACCGCCCTATCGCATCAACTGGAAATAGGGCGCTGTTCCTACTCCCAACTGAGTGACGCCTATGGCGAACTCAACTCCTCCCAGGGCGACACATTAAATCCGCTGCCGGTGGACAACCGCATACTGGCGGTCTCATCCGGCAAGATAGCCACCAGATCCATTCGTCCATCTCCGTTAAAGTCGCCATAGAGGTTATAGCCCGGATCGCCCCACTCGAGAATTTCAATGGTCTGACTTTGAAAGCGATCGCCCTCAGTCAGGTGGATAAAGGTTTCGCTTTCGAGGGCGGAGACTAAATCCGTTACGCCATCCCCATTAAAATCCTCGGCCCAGGTGTAGTTGCGCCCGCCCCAGAGTGTCGATACCCCCCAAGTGGCGAACTCAAAATCGGCCCCGTTGAAAAATCGCATAATCATGTCGCCATTCGGCAGGGCGGACACAATATCGATCAAGCCGTCGCGGTTAAAATCACCGACCCAGTTATACCCAGGGTCGCCCCAGTTTAGGGGAACTTCCAGCGTAGAACTCTCAAACAGGGTCCCTTGAGACAGATGGACAAACAGACTGTCCTCCAAAGCCGAGACCAAATCCGTCTTGCCGTCATTGTTAAAATCCGCCGCCCAAGAATAGCGCGCGCCGCCCCACAGAGTCGGGACCGACCAGGTTTCTACATCAAAATCAGCGCCGTTAAACAACCGCGCTGTAACATCTCCATCAGGATGGGCGGAAGCCAGGTCAAACTTGCCGTCCCCATCAAAATCCCCGGCCCAGTTATAGCCCGGTTCGCCCCACCGACTCGGCCGACTCACCGTCTTACTCTGGAACCCGCCAGCTTGCGACAGGTGGAAAAAGATATCGTCTTCTAAAGCCGACACTAAATCAGTCGTTCCGTCGCCATTGAAATCCTGGGCCCAAGTATATTTAGCGCCCCCCCACTGGGTGGGAACTGACCAGGTTTCCCGCCTAAATTGCTGACCGTCAGAGAACCTCATAATGACATCGCCGTTGGGCAACGCCGAAGCGACATCATCGCGGCCATCGCCATCAAAATCTCCCACCCAGTTGTACCCTGATTCACCCCATTCCGGCAGTGGCTCCGGCTCCTTCGCCAGCGACCCTAGCCCCGAAGACGACATACCCAGTAAAGAGGCGCTGAGGGCAATAATCACCTGCTTTGACCAATTCATATCGATCTCTCCCAGTGCAAAAGGTTAGCGAACAGCGTGAAATACTCACGACTCAGGCTCCAGTCTAGAGATACAGTGAGCATCCAAAACAATCAGTTGGTTTTCTGTAAAGGTTGAACACGGGGGCAGCGCGCCAGTTAAGGCAGGCTGTGTTCCTTGCTGCAGGCTATGGAGAACATCCGTCACCGTATCCCGAATGGAACTATTCAACAGCCACTTTTGTTGAATCAAATAGTTGGGTTCAGCAAACTGTTGATCCACGATCCATACATCGACGCCATAGGTTTGAATAAACGCCTGCACGCTATCCAGGCGCGCACTATATTGTGCTTGTACCATATCCTTCATGCGCTGCGTCATGGATGCATAAAAGTTGACATGATAGGGGAGTGCAAACTCTTCCCCCAACAGCACCGATCGTTGAGAAAAGGCAGGCGCGTTATTCGCCTCATCGGTAAGGGAGGCCACTAGGGTGTCTTTGGGGGAGTCAGCCAACATCGCATAAATCCCAGGCGCTTGTCCCCGAACCCACCCCTGACACGGTAGAAAAAGAGCCGGAACAGCTGGCGTGATTACAACACACATCGCCAACAGGCCAGCAAATGCCACTTTAAGGCGATCCTGGAGCGTCCATCGAATGACGGTCCGTCGTCGTTTGTCTAGCCAGCCCCAGACCCGATGAACCACCAGGGTGAGGACCAATCCTGACGCGATCGCCAGCAAAAAACGAAAGCTATAAAACGTAAACCGACTGGGTAAATAAAGCGTCGGAAATACTAGATGAGCCAGCAGAAATAGGCCCATCGCCGACATTAACAGGTGCTTTAATATGTCTACATCTTGAGTCAGCTGAGAGGCCAGGGTAAACTCGGTTCGCCGCTTGATGAAAGGCAGTAGCCCCCCCGCCAAAATGACCGGGGGAAATAGGGGGAAGCGCAAACCGCTGGCCCCGCCAAAGATGAACTGTAGAGGAGAGACGCCGAAATATGGCCGTCTCCCATCCACCTGGAATTCTGGCATGGCTTTCATCTCCTCCAGGGTGACCAGTCGCCCCACTTGATCCGCCACCTGGCCAGAAAATGTGAGTAATACTAGTCCAGTAAGGCATAGGGCCGCCAGCCAGAACAGAACCGGAGAAAAGCGCCTACCGAAACGGGAATTACCCTCTCTGTCCCGTAAACTGCTATCTCGCGACATCCTATGCCGCGACAGCAGCCGCAATGTCAGAACGCCAACGGACACCAGCATCATTTGCGGATAAAACAGTCCCTGTAACCCCAGCGCAATCAGACAAGACACCCTCGAGCCCCGCAGCAGATAGTACAGAAATGCGGCAAAGATGGGATAGACAAACGCCCGGGGCGTGGCTGAGATCAGATCATCTTTGAGCCACACATTCTGATTGAACACCAGCGTTGTCAACACTCCGCTCAGCGGCGCAGGCAAGAGCAGCAGAGACACCCAAAATAGGTAAATAGTGGCGATCAGCGCCAATCCAATCGGCGCAATCTTAGCCAAACCCAAAGGGTCTATCCCCAAAACGCTCGCCATGCCGTACAACGCTTTGAATCCCGCAGGCTGAATGGCGGCGTAATAGTTGGCGATTAAATCATCTGGAAATAACGCTGAATCGACCAAACGCTGAAGCCAAACGATGTGCAGGCGAGCATCATCTTGAATAATCGGACCCGACGCCCCATGGAAATAAGACACAAGGCCAAAATACAGGGGGGCGATCAGGCTAACGCCAAACCCAAGAGCAACTTCAGGCGTTTTCAGGGAAGGGGGCGACGAAACTACTCGAAATCCAGAGGTGACAACCGACATAACCCTCAGGTAAAAAAGCACATAAAAAAGCCCAAATCTGACTCTATTAGGGCTATGCCCTGCGATAGGGCTTCAACTTAAGCCGGAAAAGTCAGCAGAGAAGGAATCCAGAATTCAGAATTCAGAATTCAGTCAACAAGAGGATTCTATAACCTATACTCCCGTATTCCGCCTCAAGGACAATGTCCCACTTTAAGGTAATGCCCCTTCGATACGCGACAAGGTAAGCTAGCACTGAATTTGTCGAGGTTTTCCCATAGCGTATGCCACACTATAGCGAAAGATGTGCGGAATTTAGGAGCCGATTTTTTCGCCACAAGTTTTATAACCGCTTCGATTCAAGGATTGACGCAGGGCTCCCGCTAGCGGGACAATCCAGTCGAGAAGGAAGACAGAAATTAGAAGTCAGAAGTCAGTCAGGAACTGGATTCTGTCTCCTGACTCCTGTATTCTTGCCGCATCAGAATATCCCGGCTAAAGGGGATGCCCTTGACGCACAGATCGAGGCAAACAGCTGATGCATTCACCCCAAAGCGCATGGCTGGATTATCTGCGGTCGGCAAGTCACTATAACCAATGGATCTTTTCGCAAATCCAACCCCATCTCAAGGGTAAGGTTCTGGAAATCGGCTGTGGCGGCGGCAACTTCACCGAACTGATCGCCCAGGGTTGCCCCCAGCTCGTCGCCATCGACATTAACCCGGACTTCGTCGCCCAAACGAAGGCCCGACTCAAATATTGTTCAAACACCACGGTGCTAGCAGCCGACGCCACAACGCTGGAGTGGTCCCAATCGTTTGACGCCATCATTCTGCTGGATGTGCTTGAACACATTGCCGATGATGTCGCCCTGCTACAGCGTTTAAGCCAATGGCTAACCCCCAATGGCGTATTGATCCTCAAGACCCCAGCGATCCAACAGTTATACAATCGTCTGGATAAAGCAGTCGGGCACCACCGACGGTATACTCAGGAGACATTACAGCAAGCGCTCACAGATGCGGCTTTTGTCAATTCACGCATCTGGCCCTTTAACTTAGCGGGAATTCCGGGCTGGTGGTTGAATGGCGCGGTTCTGGGAAAGAAAGTGCCGTCTCGTCAACAAGTGGGATGGTTTGATTCCTGTGTCCCGATGTTTCGAGCGATGGAGTCTAAACTGGGGTGTCCCATTGGGTTATCCCTCTTTGCTGTGGGATATTCGCCCCATAGCCGCTTCCCCAAATCCCTGTAGTATGTCTGGCGACCCATCCGATGCAGACCCTAAATACCTACTTAACGCTGATTGATCTCCTGTGCGATCGCGCCCATGAACATCCTGGACGCACCGCCTTCACGTTTCTCAAAGACGGAGAGACGGTCCAGAACAGCGTCACCTATCAAAAGCTGGTTCAACGGGCCCAAGCGATCGCAGCCCATCTCAGCGCCTCAGCCGCCGTCGGCGATCGGGCGCTGCTGATCTATCCGTTTGACCGGGGCATAGAGTTTATTGAGGCGTTTTTAGGCTGTTTATTTGCCGGGGTGATTCCCCTCTGCAGCCTGCCGCCCCGCAATCGCCACAGCATAACGGACATTGTGGGGCGACTTATCTCTTCAGACGCCCGAGTGATTCTCACATCAAAATCTCTGCAGGCAAACTTACAGCGACAGCTTAAACAATCAGAGGATTGCCCGGGTTTAGCCCAGATTCGGTGGATTGCGTCCGAAGAAATTCCCACTGACCTGACCGCCCATTGGCGTCGACCGGAGGTGAATCTCGACACCCTGGCATTTCTACAATACACCTCTGGATCAACCGGCTTACCTAAGGGGGTGATGATTACCCATAGGTGCCTGCTCCACAATCAACAGCTCCTCAAACTCGCATTTGGCCACACCGACGCACTGGTGGGCATGGGTTGGCTGCCGCTGTTTCACGATATGGGTCTGATTGGCAATGTGCTGCAAGTGCTCTATATGGGCGCGTTCTGCGTCTTGATGTCGCCCCTCGCCTTCATTCAAAAACCCGTCCGCTGGCTGCAAGTGATTTCGCGCTACCGCGTCACCACCAGCGGCGGCCCCAACTTCGCCTACGATCTTCTCTGCCGCTACGTAAAGCCGGATCAGCTCCAACAGCTCGACCTTAGCAGCTGGGAAGTGGCGTTTTCAGGGGCCGAACCGGTTCGCGCCGCCACCCTGGACCAGTTTGCCGCTAAATTCGCACCCTGCGGCTTCCGCCGCGAGGCTTTCTACCCCTGCTACGGCATGGCGGAAGCCACCCTGTTCATTACCGGCGGTCAAAAGTCAGCGCCCCCCCACATTGGCTATGTCGACAAAATGGCCCTTGAAAAAAATCAGGTGGTTTGGGCTGACCCCGCAGCCCCCCTCACACGGTCTCTAGTCGGTTGTGGTCATGCCTGGCTAGACGGTCAGGTGGCGATCGTCCATCCGGAAACGCGCCATCGACGCCCCCCAAACCAGGTGGGTGAAATTTGGGTGTCTGGCGCCGGGATGGGTAAAGGGTACTGGAATGAACCTGACAAAACCGAACGAACCTTCCAGGGCTATCTATCGGAAACAGGAGAAGGCCCCTTTTTACGCACCGGGGACCTGGGTTTTTTACATGAGGGGGAACTCTTCATCACCGGCAGGCGATATGATGTACTC
>JASJDH010000325.1 GCA_030065175.1 Leptolyngbyaceae cyanobacterium MO_188.B28
TCTTGCTTAAACGCAATAAATTGCGTCACTAAGCGCCTCGGTAAAAATATTTTCAAAGTGAATCAAGGCAATCGCAGGTTGAATAAGTTTCAGCATCGCTTGGGTCAGTTCTTCGGGCTGGAGCGGGTCCACAATCAAGCTTGTTGAGGGGATAAAAAAACATAGAAATGCCCCCCGCGATCGTCAGTTGGGCGTCGGGTAGGTGCGCCTACACATCTGCAAAGACTTGTAAAAGGCGAATTGAGTTTTTGCGCGGTTCAACCCCGCTAATCATCAGAAATCAAGACGGCCTTGTAAACCACCCCAACTGCTCCTGCAGCAACGTTTCAGCCCCATTCAGATTGCCAGAAAACCGTTGGGTGTCTACCCCATTAAACAATTGCAGCGCATCAACGCCATACTTTTGCTTAATTTCTGTTTGCCAGTGTCGGCTAAAGACATTCTGCAGGGGGAGTATAAATTTGAGGTAATCTGTTAGGTTCAGAGCAGATGGGGACGCTCTGCTGTCATTTCCGAGTTTGTTTTCCCCAGAATTGAGAATGATGATAGCCCATAGCGAGTCCTTTCAATTCAAGCCATCGCCTGCCCTACAGGCGCTCAAAGCCCATCAATTTACCTCCTTAGACGCCTACAGGGCTCGACTTGATCTGTTTAACCTATCAGTCCTGGCGGATTATGACCAATTGGTTTGCTTGCCTGCCCTCACCAATGTTGACAAGCATTGGTATCAAATTGAAACCGCTAAGAAAGTGATTAAGCAAATGGGGGGACGGGCGTTACTGGCGGATGAAGTGGGCCTGGGGAAAACCATTGAAGCGGGCATGATCTGCAAAGAATACTTAGCCAGGGGGATGATCCGGTCTTGCTTGATCCTGACGCCTGCATCTTTGGTGTCTCAATGGCAGTTGGAACTCGCAGATAAATTTGGCATTTCCACCATCACCACTGACGAGAGAGAGGTCAGCGCCGAAGAATTCTGGCAATCCCATGACCGAATTGTGGCGTCCATTAATACGGCAAAGCATACCCGCCATTTTGCCCACGTTACGGCGCGGGAATGGGACCTGCTGGTGGTGGATGAAGCCCACCATCTGAAAAACCGCAAGACGCTCAATTGGAAACTAATCAACGCTATTAAGAAGCGGTTTATTTTAATGCTGACGGCTACCCCGGTCCAGAACAATTTGGTGGAATTGTTCAATTTACTCACTCTGCTGAAACCGGGACTATTAAAGACCGAGGCCCAATTCAAAAAAGAGTATGTTCATTCCAGAAATACTCGGATTCCTAAAAATCCTGAGAAACTGCGACAATTGATGCGGGAAGTAATGGTGAGAAATACCCGCAGTTTGTTGGATGTCAAGTTGCCGAAGCGATTTGCTTCCACGATTACCGTGCAGCCTACTGAGGCGGAACAAGACTTGTATCAAGCCCTTAACGCTTACTTGCGCCGGCATCAGACGGAAAAGGGCATAGATAAGTTAACCCGCAACATGCTGTTAATGCGGGCAGGCAGTAGTCCCAAGGCCCTAGCCGATTCCCTCAAGAATTTGGAAGAGAGATTTCATCACGAAGAAATTAGATTCCTACTCAAACGAACGGCTAGCATTAAACAATTTGAAAAGGCCAAGCAGCTGGTGGAACTGCTGAAAAAATCGACCCAGAAAACCCTGGTCTTTATTAATCATCGCAAGACGCAATCCTATTTGGCCAGTTGTTTATCAAAAGCTGACATTCCGTTCGCCGAATTTCGAGGCGATATGTCTTTAAAGAAGAAAGACGAGGCCATCGACGCCTTTCGAGAATCGGTTTCGGTGCTGCTGGCGTCAGATACGGGGGGAGAAGGCCGCAATATTCAGTTCGCCAATGTGATTGTGAATTATGATTTGCCCTGGAATCCGATGAAGATTGAACAACGAATTGGCCGTATTCATCGGATTGGCCAGACCCAAGATGTGTTTATTTTTAATTTCTGTATCGCCGACAGTATCGAAGAATATATTCTGCGCATTCTCCACGATAAGATCAATATGTTTGAACTTGTTGTTGGCGAAATTGAAACTATTTTAGGCAACGTTGATGATGACTTTGACTTCAGTGAAGTGGTGATGGACATCTGGCTAAAAAATCAATCCAAACAGTCTTTGGAAACTGCTTTTGATACGCTGGCGGATGAATTAATCAGCGCTAAAGAAAGTTATCAGGCTACTCGCGAATTAGATGAACAAATTTTCGGAGAGGAGTTTGAAGCATAGAGGCGTGATTTTGTGATGGCGGATAATCCAATTTTGGCGGCGATTGAGGAAGTGGTGTCTCTCCAGGACGGAGTGGCGGAATATACTGGGCCGAATGTGCTAGAAACCCTGTTACCGAAAGAGGTCGCCAAGGCGCTGTCGGTTAAAGAAGAGGTGGCTTTCACCACCAGCGCTGAGGACCGAAACAGTTACTTTGTGACCTATAATTCAGAGATTTTGGCGAAATTTGAATCCCTACTCAACCAACAGGGTTATGTCGCCACGTTTGGGATTCACTATGGGGACTATTTGAAAACCACGGGTTTCGACAAGATCGTTGCTGAGTCGTTACACCCCTTGAACGGCCTGATTCGGGTGATTGACGCTAACCCTAGAAAAACCTCCTACATTCTTTGCAATGTAGCCTATACAGCGACAGCGGATGAAAAACGGATTGGGATGATTTCCTTCTTTATGAATGAACTCACTGGAGTAGCCCCAGCGGAAGTGGGCGACGCCCTGTTGTGGGAATCAGACCAAATTGCGATCGCCCCCCTAGACGATCAAACAACAGTCCCCTTCGATCACCTATCAGACATCATTGCAAACACAGCTGAACGCTTGATTAACCAGGATCTTGAGAATTGGCGCAAGAGTTTGAACCGAAAGCAGGGGCGAGATGAGGAAAGACTCAGGGCCTATTACGGCGCCATTAAGCGAGAGATTCGAGCAAAAATAAAGAAACGTCACCTGAGTGGTGAGGATGAGGAGCGAGAATTGGCTCGCATTAAAGCCACCGATATGGAATTAAAGCGCAAGCTGGCGGATTTGGCGGAACGCTATTCTCTGAGGATTGAAGCTCAGTTGCACAGTGCGTTGGTGGTTTTGTTACAGACGGTTCATGTCGAATGCGAACTGGTCCGAAAAAAGCACAAGCGCCGAATTATCGCCATTTGGAATCCCTATCTGAAAACCATAGAGCCCTTACGCTGCGAAAAATCAGGCGTCCCAGTCAAGTCCTTTTATCTGGCGGATGCAGATGCTCAAATTCTCTCAACTTCAGTTTGGGAAGATAGTTAGTCTTTGTGAGAGAATCAGCCGGTAATCGATTGGCAACTTCTAAGCTTTCAGTCAGAGCCGCTGCAATTAATGGTTGGACGATACTATCCACAGGGTCGTCTTCTAAAATGAAGTCATCGGGTAGTTTATCCCAAGTCACTTCAATAGGTCGCGATCTCAGCTACCATCGTCAGCATACCTCTCTCAGCGCTGTAGGCCAGATTTTCGTCAGCTTATTTATCACTTTAGAGCAGGTGTGGCTTCGCTAAGGCTCCGCTCTGCTCCACTAAAGATTGAGGATTCCGTACTTGATATTTTCCCACCTCCCCATCCCTCTCATTGGTCATTGCTCATTGGTCATTGGTCATTGCTCATTGGTCATTGCTCATTGGTCATTGCTCATTGGTCATTGCTCATTGGTCATTGCTCATTGGTCATTGGTCAGAAGATTTTAGATTTTGGATTTTGGATTTTGGATGTGGCCTTTTCCTCTTCCTCTCCATCCTCCTCCCCCTCTCTTCCTCTTCCCCCATCTACCCCTCCCCTCTTCCCCTGCTCCCCCTGCTCCCCCATCCTCCCCCTCTCCCCCTGCTCAATCCCTAAAGCTAAAGAAACCCAATAAATCTTAAGGGGAAGATAGAACTCGACGTTAATATCTAGCTCATCTTGACTTCCTCACCTCGACGAATCATCAGTAATGAGTAAACAGTCTGGCTATTATCGGTTTCCAACAATTCATGGCGACCGAGTGGTTTTTGTGTGTGAAGACGACCTTTGGAGCGTTCCGGCGACCGGCGGCGGCGCCATCCGATTAACCGCAAACTTGGGGGAAGTGTCTCACCCATTCTTGTCTCCTGATGGCGGCCAACTCGCCTTTGTGGGGCGAGACGAAGGTAATCCAGAAGTGTATGTCATGCCTGCAGAGGGGGGAACGGCTAAACGCCTGACGTTTCTAGGGGCGAACTCACTGGTGGTCGGTTGGAGCCTAGATGGGCGGTCAATCCTTTTTTCTAGCAATACGGCCCAGCCCTTCCGCCGCATTTCCGCCTTGCATCAAATCGACGCCGCTGGCGGGTTGCCCCAACGACTACCGATCGGCCCCGCCCAGCAAATTACCTACAGTCCTGCAGGCGGTGTGGCGATAGGCAGACACACCAGCGATATTGCCCGTTGGAAACGCTATCGGGGTGGGACTGCCGGTATGATTTGGATCGACCCTGACGGAACGGGCGACTTCACACCACTGATTGATCTGGGGGGAAATTTAGCCTCTCCCATGTGGGCTGGCGATCGCATCTACTTTATTTCCGACCATGAGGGGATTGGCGACTTGTATTCTTGCACGCCCCGAGGGGAAGATCTGCAAAAACATACGAACAATCCTGAGTATTACGTCCGCAACGCCGCCACTGACGGGTCCCGAATCGTCTACCAGGCTGGGGCTGAGCTGTTCTGCTTTGATCCCGCCTCTGGGTCGGCCCAGGCTATCCCCATTGAATTCCACAGTCCCCAAGTCCAGCGACAGCGCAAATTTGTGGAAGCCGCTGAGTATTTAGAGGAGTATACCCTCCATCCAGAGGGACATTCAACGCTCTTGACCTGCCGGGGAAAAAGCTACTGGTTTGGGAATTGGGAAGGGGCGGTGACGCAATTGGGCGTGTTTGACGGTGTGCGCTATCGGTTGACCCGTTGGCTCAACGACTCCGCCAGATTTGTCACAATTTCAGATGCCAGTGGAGTTGAAGCGCTTGAAATTCATAATGCTGATGTGAACACGCCGCCTGAGCGTTTAGAGGGGTTAGATCTGGGGCGAGCGATCGCCCTCAAGGTGTCCCCCGCCGCAGATCGACTCATCCTATCCAATCACCGACACGAACTGATTTGGGTTAATTTGGAAACCCAACAGAGTCGTGTGCTCGACCGTAGCGACCACGGACGCATCGGCGGCTTTGCCTGGTCCCCGGATGGCCTATGGGTCGCCTATGGCTTTCCCGACACGCAGAAGACGTCAGCGATCAAACTGTGCAATGTGAATAGCGGCGATGTTCACTATTTGACCTCACCCCGCTTTTGGGACTTTAACCCTTCATTTGACCCAGACGGTAAGTTTCTCTATTTCCTCTCATGCCGGGACTTTAACCCGGTCTATGACAGTCTTTACTTTGACCTGGGGTTTCCCCGGGGCATGCGGCCATTTCTAATTGCGCTGCAAAAGGATACGCCCTCCCCCTTCGTTCCCATCCCCAAACCCCTGAAGGAGAAAAAGTCAGAGAAAGGACCGGACAAAACTGAGAGCGCGCCTACCGCCAGTAATCAGGATGATTCGAGCCAATCAACCGGAGAGGCGTCCGATACGACTAACCCTTCCCAACTCAACATTGATTTAGACGGCATACCCCATCGAGTTGTGGGGTTTCCGGTCCCGGAAGGTCGATATCAACAAATTTGGGGCTTGCCGGGAAAAGTGTTGTTTAGTTCTGCGCCCATCCAAGGCAGTCTGAACAATAACAACTGGACGTCTAGGGCGCCTAAAGCGAAGGCCAAAATTGAAATATATGACTTTGAGAAGCAGAAGCGGGAGACCGTCGCTGCTCAGGTGACCAGCTTCAAGGTCGGCAGCGATAATGAAACGCTGATTTATCGATCGGGCAACGAGTTGCGGGTGTGTGCGATCGCGCCCCAACCGAAAAACGGCAAACCCGATAAAGAACCGGGACGACAGACCGGCTGGCTGGATCTGAAGCGAGTCAGACTCTCGGTTGATCCTGTCCAGGAGTGGCGGCAAATGTTCCAGGAGGCTTGGCGGCTGCAGAGAGAGCACTTCTGGGTAGAGGATATGTCGGGGGTAGACTGGAAGCGGGTTTACCAGCGCTATAGTCCCCTGCTGGAGAAGGTTTCTAGCCGCTCTGAATTTTCAGATTTAATTTGGGAGATGCAAGGAGAATTGGGCACTTCCCATGCCTATGAGATTGGCGGAGATTATCGTGAATCTCCCCGCTACGCCCTGGGTTCCTTGGGGGCCGATTTTGTTTACGACGCTGACGCCGACGCTTATCGGGTCGACCACATTGTCCAGGGCGATTCCTGGAATGAACGAGCCGACTCCGCTCTGAATCGCCTGGGGTCAAATGTTCAGCCAGGGGATTTACTCCTGGCGGTGGGGGGACATCGGGTCAACCGCCATCTATCCCCTCAAGAACTCCTGGTTCACCAGGCGGATTGTGATGTAACGCTCACGTTCGCCAGTCCCGGATCTTCGGACCATCGCACTATCACGGTCAAAGCTCAAAATAGCGATTATTCCGCCCGCTATCGAGAATGGGTGGAGCGCAACCGGCAACGGGTGCTTGAAGAAACGGGGGGTCGAGTAGGCTATGTCCATGTGCCGGATATGGGACCTGCGGGCTATGCCGAGTTTCATCGCTATTATGCGGTGGAAGCGGAACGGGACGGCCTGATTGTGGATGTGCGCTATAACGGCGGCGGACATGTGTCTCAACTGTTGTTGGAGAAGCTGTCGCGACAGCGAATTGGGTATGATGTCTCCCGCTGGGGCAGGCCGGAACCCTATCCCACCGATTCAGTGGCCGGGCCGATTCTCGCGCTTACAAACGAACAAGCGGGGTCGGATGGGGATATTTTTAGCCACTGTTTTAAGCTGATGAAATTAGGAACTC
This sequence comes from Leptolyngbyaceae cyanobacterium MO_188.B28, assembly GCA_030065175.1. Lineage (GTDB taxonomy): Bacteria > Cyanobacteriota > Cyanobacteriia > Phormidesmidales > Phormidesmidaceae > JAKSDM01. The sequence continues at coordinate 6,971 of JASJDH010000325.1, forward strand.
TGATTGGCAAACGCACCTGGGGCGGTGTGATTGGCATTTGGCCCCGCCATAGGCTAGTAGACGGCGGCATCCTTACCCAACCTGAATTCTCTTTCTGGTTTAAGGATGTGGGCTGGTCGGTGGAAAACTATGGAACGGATCCGGATATCGAGGTGGAAATTACCCCGCAGGATTGGGCGCAAGGGAAGGATCCGCAAATGGACAAGGCGATTGCATTGGTTCTGGAACAGTTGGAGGCGCATCCGGCGGCGCCGCCTGAGTTTGGCGATCGGCCCCGGTTGGCGTTGCCGGATTAGGGTTAGGATCTTCTAAAATCTGGGTATCAACTTGATTTGGGGAAGGGGTAATGCAAACCCTGATTAAATGGACTGTTGATGATTATCATCGAATAGTTGAGGCGGGCATTTTAGCTGACCGCAGAGTTGAACTATTGGCGGGAGACATTCATCAAATGGCGCCTGAGGGACCGCCCCATAGTTATTACGGGGGGAGTTTTGCGGATCGTTTGCGGGAAGATTTGGCGGGCAGAGCCCTGGTGAGAGAAGCCCGGCCGATTACGCTAGCCGATTCGGAGCCGGAGCCGGATATTGCCGTTGTGCAAGGAGGGTGGGAGCGTTATCGCGATCGCCATCCTGAGGCGGTAGATGTGTTGTGGGTGATCGAAGTTTCTGAATCGAGTTTGAAAAAGGATACAGAAGACAAACGGATTATTTATGCGACTGCTGAGATTACCGATTATTGGGTCTGGGATCTCACTACACCACAGTTGATCATCTATCGGAATCCCCAGGCGGGTGATTACCAATCTGTTTTGCACCTTCAGCAAGGCGATATTGCGCCGTTAGCTTTTCCGGATTTAATCTTTTCTGTTGGTCAGCTCTTGGCCTAAAGGGATATTCTTTGGAGGGCGATCGCAGTTACGAATTGACTATCAACGCAGGAGCACGGCGCTAGGAAATCGACTATGACTGATAAAGGGGCAATTCTGGACGTTCTTCTAGCGGAATACAACACACTCAAGTCGGAGCAGGCCGCCCGCATTGGTTTTAGGGACAATTTGCTCTACGTCACCTTGGGTGTGTTTGGCGCAACGGTCTCCTTTGCGGTTTCTGACCCGAACCACACCTATGCGTTTCTGGTGATTCCTTGGGTTTCCATTATCCTGGGTTGGACTTATCTGGTGAATGATCAGAAGATTTCAGCCCTCGGCCAGTATATTCGCCATACCTTGGTTGAGCGGGTTAAGGAACAAACGGGGTATGCCAATGTGGAGGCGATCTTTGGCTGGGAGATTGCACACCGCAGTGACCCGCGACGCAAGCGACGCAAAATTGAGCAGTTAATTATCGATGAAATCACATTTGTAGGTTCCGGCGCGATCGCTATCCTTGCCTTTTTGTTTTTGCAACCTCAGCCATTAATAGCCGTCAACATTCTCTGCGTAGCAGAATTATTGCTCTTACTCATCCTCGGATACGAGATGGTCATTTACGCCGACTTAGCCAAAGGCCGATAAACCATTTGAACGTGGTAATACCCTCTCCATCCAACCTATTCTCCCTGTCTCCCCCATCCTCTCCCTACTCCTAACCCCCAACCATCATGCAGATCCAAAGGCGCATGATGGTTGGGGGTGTTTTAGTAAATTCTGCTGCTGCGTACTCATGCCAGGTGTCGTCTTTCTCACTGTAAGCGTAGTCGCAAAAAGTAAGAGTTGCCCAGCGTTGACTCCCCGATTTTTTTATCAAGGGGAACCTGCCCCAGTAAAGGTATCGCCAGTTCTTAGACCATCTGCTCATGACCACCATTGCTAGTTAGTCAACCCATTTATTGATCCATAAATTTTTCTTTTGGATACAACTCTGGTTTATCAGTTTTTTGTAGTTTTCATTACACCCTGGATCTCCAAACCCATCAGAATGACCTGTATCAGCTTGCAGTTCCAGGAAACCGGACACCTTTCACAGTTAAACAGTGTAGCTATTAGCGCCAATCGCTGAGTTCTTCCTTAAGCAGGCCAAGAGGAGCCATTTCTTTCAAGCCATTTCAATTAAGAGAGACCACTATGCACCAAGAGGTGAGACGTTTTCTCAACCGACGTCGGTTCTTAACAGGGGTTAGCCTAGCAGTCTGTTCTTTTGGCCTAACACTTGGATGTTCATCGACAACAGAGGTTTCAAGCGTTGTCGACGAAGCTAAAGCCCCTGCAGCCGAGGTTCCTAAGGTCCGTATCGGATTCCAGACAGGCGACATCAACAACATTACAATGGTCGCTTACAACGAAGGTTATTTTGAGCAGGTAGGGTTGGATGTTGAACTGAGTCCCTACTCTTCTGGCGGTGCCATGGTGCCCGCTTTGGCGGCGGGAGAGGTCGATATTACCTGGTTTTTCCCGTTCCCCTCACTCACCGCCTACGCCACCGGAATTGATATTGAAGTGGTGCTTCTAGACCATGCCCCCTTGACCGCCGAACGCTTGATCGCGTCTGAAGTGATCGCAGATCTCCCCAGTCTCAAAGGCAAAACGATTGGTGTCACCATCGGCACCTCAGGGCACCATTCTTTATTAGCCGCTCTGGATCAGGCTGGGCTGGCTCAGAATGATGTCAGCCTGGTGAACTTGAAACCTTCAGAAATGGCGGCCGCCTATTCGGCGGGCAAGATTGACGCCGCCTGGACCTGGGAGCCCGCTGCTGGAAAGCTTAACGAACTGGGCGGGCAAGACATCGCCACCGCAAAATCGATTGGGGCTTATGCGGTGGCCTTATGGGCCGCCCGCAAAGAATTCGCCGAAGCAAATCCCGACGTGATGCGAAAGTTTATGGAAGCCTGGGAACTGGCCCAGAAGGATTATCTGGCTGATCCTAAATCAGGTCAACAATGGGAGGCAGAGCGCCTGAACCTGACTTCTGAAGAGTTTGGCGCCATGGTCGATCGTCAAGGTTCGACCGTGGTGTTGATGGCAGATCAGCTTTCCGATGATTGGTTGGGAACGCCCGGACAACCTGAATCAACCAATTTGTATAAGGCCTATGAGCAATATGCGGTTTTCCTGGTTGAGCAAGGCCGTCTGGATAGTGCGCCGACAGACCTGGCGCCGTTGATTAATTCTGCCTACGTTGCGGATTATCTTGAATCGAAGTGATGCGTTTTCCTGCTGTTTTCTGCACGACTGGCGAACATGGTGAGCCGCATGTCTCAATCAACGCCCCGATCCCCCATCCGTTCGATTGAGTGGAACGGTCAAACCGATTATCCGGCTCAAGCGGACATTGTTGCGCTGGACCGAGTCTCTTTTGGCTATAGCCGCAAGCGCTTAGTGCTGCAGGACTTGAGCCTGAGCATCCGGAAAGGAGAATTTTTGACCCTTTTGGGACCGTCAGGATG
>JASJDH010000326.1 GCA_030065175.1 Leptolyngbyaceae cyanobacterium MO_188.B28
GTGAAAAGAAGCGCTAGGGCTAATCCAGGTCGGGTTAGGGCGTCATTCCTAAGGGCTTTCTCTTTCGTTTTATTCTCTTTTGCTTGAGGATTAGGCACAAGGGCGAAGAAGGGTTTACCATTGAATCCTTCCTGAAAAATAATTAAGAAGCGATCGCCAAATTGAGCTTCAATATTTTCTTTAATGGTTCTATAGGCAACCCCTGAAGAGGTGCGAAGTTGACCTCGGCAAATCATCGCCTGAGGCCGGTACTCAATATTCTGTAGATAAAATACCGACCATGGGAAACATTGTTGCAGATTAGATTCTTCCTCCTTATCGATGGGGCGTAACGTCGATTTGGACTCTGGGTTCAACTGCACAGCCACCGGCGGCGCTCCCTTTTCAGGCAAGGTTGTTTTGGCCAAGGGCAACCGACCCCACTGAATGAGAAACCAGTACATCAGTAGGCAGCTAAGGAACAAGCTAAGCAACAACCTGGGAGGAAGCTGTTGAGCTTGCCCTTGAGTAAAGCTCCAAGCCGTCAAAATGAAAGCTGGAGTCATCATCACCAGCCACAATAGCCATATGGGCGTACGCGTTATGCTGGCTACACTACGCTGCACCACATAATATGTAAAGATTCCAAGCAGGAGTAACCAAAAAAAATGCATGGGCTGGTTTCGAGAAATCTCTGGAAATTAAAGCACTAAAAAGATGATCATACCTTTAGAGTTCGAATCCATGGGAGTCCAACTGAGCTTTCATCCATTCATTGATTGACCAAGTTAGGGCGCCTAAGTTTTCGAAACCTTAACCTGTCGTCTGTTTTTAAATGACTCCTCCCTTCATTCTTTTCATTTTCTTAATGAAGTTGGGTCAATCTTCGTTTAGAAAAGAATAATCCCGTTACCCTTCACCTGAAGCCCCCCTTTTCAAGCCATTATGGATTCCACTGAGCAGTCTAAAACGCCCCCTAAAGCCCCTCGTCGGGTATTTGATACTATTTTCGCCTTCCCGCCCAATCGGCATACTTTAGGCGCTACTGCTTATCTCATTCTAGAAAATGACTCACCCGATCAGGCAAGTAACATCTTGATAGACTGCCCTGCTTGGGAAGAATCCACCCACCAATTTCTTCAGGATCACGGAGGCGTCCGTTGGTTGTTTCTGACCCATCGCGGCGGGATCGGCCAAGTCGCAAAGATTCAAGACGCCTTGGGCTGCGAAGTGGTGATTCAGGAGCAGGAAGCCTATCTAATCCCTGAGATATCCGTCACTTCTTTCCAATATGAGTTCGTCTTCAGCCCGACCAGTCGGGCGTTTTGGACCCCCGGTCATTCTCCTGGATGCGCCTGTCTCCACCACAGTGAGTATGGCGGCGTTCTCTTTACCGGCAGACATCTTTTACCTACTCGGGAGGGCCAACCGGCTCCGCTGAGAGTTTCTAAAACGTTTCATTGGCCGCGTCAACTGAGGAGTGTGAAACGTCTATTGGATGACTTTAATTCAGAGACATTGAGTTATCTGTGTCCAGGCGCTAATTCCGGTTTTTTACGCGGTAAACGGGCGATCGCTAATGCCTATGAGCAATTGCAACAGCTGGATTTAGACGCCTATGAACACGCCAAACCTTTACTTTAGAGCAATTTGGCAGATATCCACTCTTCAATTTCAGCCGGGAATAGCAACCAGGTGCGTTGATAAGAATGGGTCAGGGTCTGGACTAAAGGGGACAGTTGACTAATTTCTTGCAGGCCAGTCGGCGTCATCAGCTTGATGCCGCGCTGATAGAGCGTATACCCTCGACTCCAGATATGGCGTAAGCTGCAATAAAATTGAGGATCCAACCCCATAAACTGGAGTTGATGACTGACTTTATCCAGCAGTTGAGTTTGTTGAGTTTCGTTATATTCTGTTACATCTACAATTTTGAGTAAGTCCCGATTCACAAATCGGCGGCAGAGATCCGCCAGCACCGGATCAGGGTGGGTTTGCCAGCGGTGGAGATGATACATAAACACGACATCATCCCCCTCCAGGTAATGGGTTAAGGATAAGGCGTCAAAATTCTGAGTCAGCCAGGCGACTACGGTTTTATCCGCATCTAGAAGGCCCTGCTTGAGCAGCTCTTTGGCCCGAATAAATGCTTGGGTTAAGCCCCAACTCGCCGTCAGATTTTTGGGATGGTTATAGACTTGGGCGTGCATGAAGTAACGCACTGTCAGGTAATGCTCGATCGCCGCCAATCCCTTATGGGCCACCACCAACTGCTGGCTGACTGGATCATAGTCCATCGCCTCTAAAATCCGATCCAGATCTATTTGACCGTAGGAGGCGCCTGTAAAGTAGCTATCCCGAACCAAATAATCAAGGCGATCGCAATCCAGTTGACTCGTCACTAACTGCCATACTAATGGCGTCGGGTGTTGGCGCAGATAGACCTGCTCAATACAGGTTCTGAGGTCAGGCGAAAATCGATCCAGAGGCTGACGAATCGCCGCAGATTCCTGAATGATCCGTCGAGTCCACTGCTCATGGCGACTGCCAAAAATCTCCTCTGCGGTATGGCTAAAGGGGCCATGTCCAATGTCATGGAGCAATGCAGCGCAAAGCACCGTAGCCCGATGAGACTTCAATTGAGGATAGGCGGCGGCTAAGTAATCAAAGGCTCGTCGAGCCAACGCCATAACCCCCAAAGAATGAGTGAATCGAGAACTTTCAGCCCCATGGAAGGTCAGACTTGCCGGTCCTAATTGGCGAATTCGACGAAGCCGCTGCAGAGGAGGCGTGTCAATCAATTGAATAAGTAGCGCCTCAGTAGGGTCAGAGGCGTCTAGCCGAATCCCCCCATATAAGGGATCGTGATAGGTGCGGCTAGTTCTAGGATGCACCAGCCACCATCACAGAGTTCTTGAGTAAATCAATAGCGGCCTGATACTGAATATCCGCTGACGTACCCAACTGGTCGCGCTGGAGGGAATCCAAAGGCACAATTTGATCGGGAACAATGCCTAATCGATTGATATCGTTATGGTCGGGCGTCTCATATTTCGCCACCGTCACCGCTAAACCCGATCCATCCGACAAATCAAATAGGGATTGGATTAACCCCTTGCCAAAGGTCGCCTCGCCCACCAATTTAGCCCGCCCATTATCCTTCAGGGCGCCCGCCAAAATTTCGCTGGCGCTGGCGGTTCCCTTATTGACCAAAACGATCAGCGGATCACGGGTGAGGGCTTTGCCCGTCGCTTCAATACTGTCGAAAACGCCCTGTCGGTTGACGGTATAGACAATGGTGCTGCCTTTATCTAACCAATAGCGGGCAATCTCAACGCCGGCTTGTAGCAAGCCGCCTGGATTATTGCGCAAATCAAGCACATAGGCTTCCGCCCGCTGCTTTTCTAGCCGTTCAATCGCCGCTGCTAACTCCGTCGCTGCGTTCGCGTTGAATTGGTTAAGGCGAATATACCCCACCTTGGGAGCATTGGGATAAGTGCGCAGGTCAGCGTAGACCGGATTCAAGGTAATGCGATCGCGCACCAAGTTAATATCTGACGGCCGATCGAGATCGTGGGAGATAGTCAGAGTCACTTGAGTGCCAATCGGTCCGCGCATACGACTCGCCGCTTCATCCAGAGTCATTGCTGAAGTAGAGAGACCGTCAATCTTCAGAATCCGATCCTGTGAACGAATCCCAGCCCGGTCCGCAGGAGAGCTTTCAATCGGGGAAATTACCCGTAAAGATCCATCCTTTGAATCCTGGGAGATCTGCAGACCTACCCCTAAAAGTTCGCCAGAGGTGCTTGTCTGCAAACTGCGATACTGCTCTGGCCGGAGGAACCGAGTATAGGGGTCGTCTAAACTGGTTAACATCGCCTGAATCGCACCGTAAGCCGTCTCTCGATCAGGAAAAGATTCCTTTAGGACTCTTTGACGAACAAACCACCAGTTTTGGTGATTAAACGTATCGTCTAAATAGGTGCGATTAATGATGCGCCAGACCTCAGTAACCAACTGTTGGTCTTCTGTCAGAGCATAGGTTTTGGGAACGCCGCCCCAACCCAGCCAAAGAACCATCGACAAAACCAGCCACAAAACAAATTGAAAGGTCCGCTTCTTCATAGTGCAAATCTTAACGCCCTGAATCCCACTGAGGCCGTCAGGCTAAAAAATTATCAGTCCTGTAAAGTTCTTAGAAAGACGCCGCCCTAAATCTCTATTCCATCTGTTTTAATCCTATAGGGTCTAATCATAGTTGTTAGTTGACTCTCCAGCGGCCAAAACGCCAAAACGCAACCAAAACGCATTGATTTAGCTTTCCCGGCATCGCCGCTTTCAGGGTCAACACCTGGCTAAAACCTTACCTGGACAATCCATAAGTCTGAAATTTTCGCCTATTATCAGCTTTTTTTTAAAAATTTTTCGAAACCTCAAGAAATAATTCTCAGCCGATCTAACAATTCCTTAGCCGATCCATCTAGACAAGTCCACATAAGCGTTTAGCTAGCGTAGCATCCCCCTGTTAGGGGCGTTCTGGATACTGTTAAGTCCCAAAAAACGAAAAATTTACCTTAGCTTTGGCCGCTTCAGGCCCCATCCATACTTTATGCTATGTTACATTTTCTATTGACGGATAATACCTAATCACTCATTGACCTGCCTGCTTCATGTTTACTAAGCAAGTAACCGATTCGAAGGCTTACCAGTGGTTCGACGAACGTCTGGAAGTTCAAGCAATTGCCGACGATATTTCCAGCAAATACGTTCCTCCCCACGTCAACATCTTCTACTGCCTCGGCGGTATCACTCTAGTTTGCTTCGTTATCCAGTTCGCTACTGGATTTGCAATGACCTTTTATTACAAGCCAACCGTTGCTGAAGCATTCTCCTCTGTTCAATATTTGATGACAGAAGTTAACTTTGGTTGGCTCATTCGCTCCATCCATCGCTGGTCCGCCAGTATGATGGTGCTGATGATGATTCTTCATGTTTTCCGGGTTTATCTCACCGGCGGGTTCAAGAAGCCCCGGGAGTTAACCTGGATCACCGGCGTCGTATTAGCTGTTATCACTGTTTCATTCGGTGTGACTGGCTACTCACTACCTTGGGACCAAGTCGGGTACTGGGCCGTTAAGATTGTTTCCGGCGTGCCCGAAGCTATTCCCCTGGTTGGACCTGCTATTGTTGAGTTGATGAGAGGAAGCGCAAGCGTCGGCCAAGCCACCTTGACTCGCTTTTATAGCCTGCATACATTTGTGCTGCCTTGGTTCATCGCAGTGTTTATGTTGCTACACTTCTTGATGATTCGGAAGCAAGGTATTTCCGGTCCGTTATAATTTTCTTGAGCTTTGGGCACAATTGACGGCGTCTATCGAAAGAACCATATTTAAAGCACTTCAAATGGTTTTTTTCAGGGGATTTGTCCAAAGTCCGGCTATTTGACCGTTTTGGCTAAGTTAACTCTTTTAGTTAGGAGTTTACCTGGGGTCGATAGTTGAATGTCATCACAATAACCTCTTGGTAGTGGACACTTAAGGAGAAGCGTTAGAAGGTTATGTCAACATTAAAGAAGCCGGATCTTAGCGATCCGATGTTAAGGGAAAAGTTAAAGCAAGGCATGGGGCATAACTATTACGGTGAGCCCGCTTGGCCTAATGACCTGCTCTATATTTTCCCAGTTGTTATTTTAGGCACCATTGCCTGCTGTGTTGGGTTGGCAGTGCTAGACCCCGCCATTATCGGGGAGCCTGCGAATCCCTTCGCCACCCCTCTGGAGATTTTGCCTGAGTGGTATTTTTACCCGGTGTTCCAAGTTCTTCGGATTGTCCCCAATAAGCTGTTGGGAATCGGGATTATGGCCTCAATTCCCCTTGGATTAATGTTGGTTCCCTTTATTGAGAGCGTCAACAAGTTCCAGAATCCTTTCCGGCGTCCCCTTGCGACCACCGTTTTTCTGTTTGGCACCGCAGTAACCCTTTGGCTGGGTATTGGCGCAACTTTTCCCATTGACAAGTCCCTGACACTGGGTCTTTTCTAAAGAACCTTTGGGAATTTTAGTTTGTTAACCGCCTACATGGGGCTCTGCTGAGTGTATATCTACTCTCATGGCTCCTAAGTGGGCGGTTGACTTATTTGATTCAGGGTTGGCTTTTCCGGTGCATCTTTGGATACCAGGGCATCTTTAAGTACAGGAAGAAATGCCTTTTGATATTTCAATATGAACAGTGGGAAAACTCAACTCAGCCCACATTCTGGGAATTTTAAAATCAATTGCATGTGCCCACCTGAGGAAAATTGCAGCATACTTTCCGGATGTGTCTACCGATGAGTAGCGCTCAACATGAACTGAGTTATGGCATGCTAAGGCGAGATCATCTGGCGGTGGATAGCAGGTTGGAGGCACTATCTCTGGTTCAGCAGTGGTTTAGAGAATTCTGTGAGACGTCTGATTCTGACCTGGCTTGGGTGATTGAGCATTTTGATCGCTTGAATTTGGCCCTGGCTGAGGGGTTCACCAATGCCGTTCGGCATGCCCACGAGAATCTGCCTCCTGAGACTCCCATCGATTTAGACCTTTCTATATGGCAAGATCGAATTGAAATACGCATTTGGGATCGGGGGCAGCCATTTGACCCAGATGTTCTCAAAGAACCCACCCCCGGTGAACTTAAAGAAGGTGGGTATGGATGGTTTTTGCTCCGACGACTGGCTGACAATGTAGTCTACCAACGCTCCCAGGATGGACGAAATTGTCTCTGGATCGTTAAGTACTCCAGTTAGTTAAACAGATTAGGCTTCTAAATTACGACTTCCAAATAAAATAGTGAGGGGAATTGCGGTATTGGCAAGAACTGGCTCCCGAGATTTCCAAACCGTTTAAGTCACTCACTAGTCCCCATCTCTGCCTCGCCTTTCGCCGAATAAATCGCTCTGGACAGGTAGATCCTATCCTTGTGACTGCGGATCTATTCCAAAGTATGGATGCGTGAATATCTGCAGCCCTAAGGCCAAATTTCTACAAAGATTTAATTAACGTCTCTATTCCTAAGTAGTCTCAAAACAATCAGTTGATAGGATTTGACTGGCAAGGGAGCTCAAGGAGCTGACTTACTGTAATCTATCCCTCTTGTTCATAGGCCTCGCAGTGTCAAATCACCATTCGATTAATCAATCATCCGCTCAGCACCTCTTTATATTTTTAGAAGTGTTTGAGTGCGAAGGGGGGATTCAGTCCTATGTGAAAGATATTCTCAAGGCTTATCTGTCACTCCCCCCAAAAAATATTGCTGATATTTTAATCCTGCGGGATGGACCCAACTGTCTTAATCCATTTAGGGATAGCCGCTTACGATTCCACTACTTGAAAATGCAATGGCCGACGTTGGGTCGGATTCGTTTGACTCTGTCCCTAATCGCCTGTTTGCTGCGAAATCGTCCTAGCCGAGTTTTTTGCGGCCATATTCGACTAGCGCCTTTAGTTGGAACGCTCTGTCAATGGATGAATATTCCCTACACGGTGCTGACTTACGGCAAAGAAGTGTGGTTTCCACTGACGCCAAGCCATAAACTCGCCCTGCAATCTGCTGACAAGATTTGGACGATCAGTCGCTATAGTCGAGATCGCGCTTGTCACGCCAATGACTTAGATCCCCAAAAGATTGAATTTTTACCCTGTGTGGTGGATGGCGAGAAATTCACCCTGGGGTTAAAATCCGCCGACCTGGTGGAACAATACCAATTGGCGGACTCCAAAGTCTTGATGACAGTGGCTCGATTGTGGTCCGGAGACATTTACAAAGGGGTCGATGTGACCATCCGAGCGCTGCCTGAAATTGCCCAAATCTTTCCCAATATTAAATATTTGGTAATTGGCCGCGGGGATGATCAACCCAGACTGGCTCAGATGGCTAAGGATCTAGGGGTCGCCGATCGAGTTGTTTTCGCTGGATTTGTGCCCACCGCATCGCTTGCGGATCATTATCGTCTAGCCGACGCCTATGTGATGCCTTCTCAAGAAGGATTTGGAATTGTTTACCTGGAGGCAATGGCCAGCGGCGTCCCAGTCATTTCGGGGGATGATGATGGATCGGCGGATCCTCTACAAGATGGCCGCTTAGGATGGCGAGTACCCCATCGTGATCCGGAGGCGGTCGCCAAAGCCTGCATCGAATTACTCAAAGGAGATGAACTTCGCTGTCAAGGAGAATGGCTGCGGCAAGAAACCCTGGCTCACTTTAGCGCCGCCGCTCTCAATCGTCAGCTAGCTAAACTGCTTGACAATTAACGATTTCCTATCGCGTCATTTCTGTAAAAATAGAATTCATCTTCGATTCTGAAGCCCATTGGTTGGATTCTCACCCCCGTGGGGATAACGCCTAATCCCCGTGATTATTGATACATGTCCAAGTGTTAAATTCGCCAACAGTATCAATACGGGCCAGAGATCGCGTGGGCTGCGAGTTAGCCTGCTGGCGATCTCTGGTTCTCTTGCTAGGCAGACGCACGCTGAATCTCTACTTCTCCAGCAGTTTCTCCTAGTAACCCATGTTAGGGCTACTATCCACTGGATATATTTGGCTTCCTAGCAGGTCATCCACTTGGCTAGATGGGGGTTATCTACAGCCAATTGCCTAATAGCACGTAGGGGGCCCAGTATAACGGATGTCGGTATTGAGGGTTGTTTAAGAGCGACAATTGGGCTTGACGTAAGGCCTCGGCTCGCGTAGTGTCGGGATTCGTGAGCTGAGCGTAAAATTGCCCCATCAGTTCAGTCGTCGCCTCATCATTGACAGACCATAACGTTGCCAGGGTGCTTCGCGCTCCGGCTCTAACAGCAACGCCAGCAAGTCCTAGGGCGGCTCGTCTATCCCCCGCTAAGGTTTCACAGGCGCTCAGCACCAGTAGTTCAATCGCCGATTCTCGACGAGGAAATCCAGATTGAAGAATGTGATCTAACTCAATCACATTAATTGGATTATCCCAAGCCAAAATAAAAGTCTGGGCGGCGTTCGAACTAAATTGTCCATGGGTAGCGATGTGAACAATCGGAAATGGAGAGGATTCAATTTTTTCTTGCAACGACTGGGTTGTAAATGTTTGGTCAAGCAGAACAGTGCTGTTAGGAAGCTCGGACTCAATTTCTTCAAGTTCCAGGGGAACATGGCTGAGGGGAGCAAACCCTTGGCGACCTTGACTCAACCCGGCGACTAAGCTCTTTAAATCCTCTTTAGGCAAAGGTTTGGGGTCTAACAGCTGCAATCCCGGGGTCAAAGCAATGCGATAGTCCTCTAGCAGAAACCGTTCTCCATTATGCAGGGCCGCCATGGGAATATTCTGCAACGGTCCATCCAGAACAAACACCAACGTATCTACCCCACTGGTTTGCAAATCATTGGCCAGGGGACGAATTAACCAGTCGTATAGTTGTTGGGACAACGGCAAAAAACTGCGTCGGCTGCGGATGACGAGTTTTTGACGTAACTGCTCAATTGACTGTTGCAGCTGATCTTCGGGAAGTGCTGTTGTGTAGTGTTTCAGCGGTTGCTGGGGAAGGCGTAAAATGATTTCCAGTCTATCCTCCAACATAATGGGATAGACCACGGCTGATTGTTGATCGATCTGATCAATTTGCACCGATTCAGCATTCAAGCAGGCTTCTCGAAAAAAGTTGTCTAATTCTGCCACTTGAAGGGATTCAATCACATCTCTAGCTTGGGCTAGATGATCCTGACTGACATCATTCCTCTGATCGGGCTCTAGGAGTAAACTGACCAGTTGTCGATAGATCGGCTCAACATCCTCGCGGAAGGAAAACTGAACCTCTGGATTGATCGCCACCAGGTCTCCTCGTAACGACTTTACTGTCGCTACCGCCTGGCTGTAAGCCGCGATCGCTTTAGGCGCATCGCCTTGGGTTTTAAGCAGTCGGCCTAACTGCCATTGCCAGCGATAAGCAATGTCGGCGGCATTAATCGCTTGGGCTTGCTGCAAAGCTTTCTGGGTTAAGTCTTGGGCAATTGACCATTGTTGGGTATGTTCATACACCGCCGCTAAATTCCCCAGAGCATACGCTTCCGCCCTTTGATCACGGAGATCTTTAGCTTGTTGGACCGCCGTGGCCAGTAATTCTGCGATGCTCCGCCAATGGGGGGCCTGATTATTGGATTTCGGGCCATTGTCCCCTAACTGTTTCAGCGAGAGTAAGCTTCGAGCAAAATTGATCCGGTTGTAGACGGTCGTCCGATTAACTGGCGAGGCGTCCAGTTGAGCGTGGATACGGGGCGACAATGACTGGGCGGCGGTCTGCTCTCCCATTTCCACTAACAAACTCAACTGGGCCAACTGTATTTGTAGGTGAGTTTGGGGAGAAGTGGAGATCGCGGCGGCTTGCTGATAAAAGGACAACGCA
>JASJDH010000327.1 GCA_030065175.1 Leptolyngbyaceae cyanobacterium MO_188.B28
GCCGTCACACCCGCCTGGTGCTCAGAGAAGGTATGAATCAGGTTTCCTGAAGTCATTTCCCAATACTTGAGAGTTCGATCCTGACTGCCGCTGATGATGAGGGGGGGCTCTGCTGCGATCGCCACCGCCGTCACCGGTTGGCGATGTCCTATCAGAGCTTGTTTCAGATGTAACTCTTGACCCTCAAGACGCCATAGTCGAACGACGCCATCCCAGCCGCCGCTGACCACAGATTGTCCATCTGGGCTGATCGCCACTGTCGAAATGGATTGGGGGGAGGCGGAAACACGGCGGCAGAGGGTTGGTCCCCCTGTCATGTCCCAGAGGCGCAGTGCGCCGTCAGCGCCGCCAGTCACCAAGACCTCTCCGTTTGGAGTCAAGGCGATGGCGTTAATGTCCAAGGGAACAGCCTCCTCCGTAGCCGTCCAATCATTCTCCAAGCGCCAAATAGGGGGGCGTCCCTGTTTGGCTGTTTTCTTTATGGTTGGGGGTAGGGGCGCTTTGGGGACTGGGGAAGAGGTCTGGGCTGCAGAGGGTTCTGTAGGCCAAATCTTGGCTAGATCTGTCAATGCCTCAGTCGCGGATGGATAGCGGTTTTTGGCTGAAGCGTTAAGCAGGCGATTCAGGAAGGTTGTCAGATCGTCGCTGACGTCTGTAACGACACTGCGCCAATACCATTTCCCTGTCGCTCCATCAAATAGTTCAAACGGAGAAAGTCCTGTGAGTAGGTGAATACAAGTAACCCCCAGGCTGTACAAGTCACTGGAAAAGGTCGCTTTACCGACGAGTTGCTCTGGCGCTGCGTACTCAGCACTGCCCACAAGGGTTCCGGTTTGAGTCAGCCTTGTTTGAGAAGCCTGTTTCGATACGCCGAAGTCCACTAACATCCAATCCGTTTCCCCCGGACGCCGAATCAAATTTTGGGGCTTAATGTCGCGATGAATGATCCGATGGTCCTGCAAAAATTGCAGTAGAGGTAGGATATTGGCCAGCAGTTCGCAAATTTGTGCTTGGCTGAAAACCCCCTTCTCTTGGAGTTGTTGAGCTGAACTTTGACCCGCTATAAATGCCTGAACCAGATATTGGGTTCGCCCCCGTTCGAAATAAGCGAATAAATCAGGTATCTGGGGGTGTTTCGCCACGGCGTCAAATCGGATAACCTTATTGCGAACCCTTTCCATGGCCTGTTCAATCGCATAACGATTTTTCCCCTGAGGAGGGAAAACTTTAATCAAACAATGGGAGTTGACAATTTTCTGACGGTCAAGTCCCATAAATGTTTTGCTAGGTTGACCTTGGCCCAATGGATGTATGGCTTGGTAGCGATCGCCCAATCGCAATCGCCACCCACAGTGCTGACAAAAGGTGTGATGGTCAGGATTTAGAGATTTCTCACAAGCAGGATTGAGGCAGTGGATGGGCATGGATCACCTGAAGCCTATTCCCCTTTACTATCACCCCTTAGCTAGAGTAGGCATTGGTTGAGAACGTTAACAATCAATTAAAAGTGATAAAAAATCTCTTTTAGTCTCGTAAAGTTTTTTCTATGAAAACGGTTCGCCTACACTTCGAAGAAAGCGGAAGATTATCCCCCTAGCTCCTCTTACACTTTTGGGAGAGACGATAAAATCCAATTCCCTGTTTCAATAACGACTTGGGAGAGGAGTGAGAGGATGAGAACTTCAACGCATAGTCAACAATATGGTTAAAAAATATGGCTAAAAATAAGATCCACGAAAAGCGGACGGATGGCGCCATCGATGATGCTGAGAACAATCATAAGATTCCTTCCACCCAAAAGGGGAGTAAGAAAGTAAAGAAAGGGGAATCTAAGAAAAAAAAGTCTAAGAAATTGAATTCAAAATTCTATGAAAAAGAACTAGAACGGTTACAGGTTGAGTTGGTCAAACTGCAGGAATGGGTCAAGCACAAGGGGTTGAAAGTCGTTGTCATTTTTGAGGGACGGGATGCTGCTGGAAAAGGAGGGGTGATCAAACGAATTGTAGATTGCCTTAATCCTCGAATTTGTCGGATTGCGGCTCTCGGTAAACCTACCGAACGGGAACGAACCGAGTGGTATTTTCAGCGCTATGTCGCCCATTTGCCGGCGGCTGGGGAGATTGTATTGTTTGACCGCAGTTGGTATAACCGAGCTGGGGTTGAACGGGTAATGGGGTTCTGCACCCATGCAGAATATGTTGAGTTTCTCCGCTCCTGTCCTGAGTTTGAACATATGCTGCAGCGTTCGGGCATTATTCTGCTCAAATATTGGTTCTCCGTTAGTGATGAAGAACAAGAGCGGCGATTTCAAGCTCGGATTAACGCCCCAACCAAGCGATGGAAATTAAGTCCCATGGATTTAGAATCCCGGGTGCGCTGGGTGGAATACTCTAAAGCCAAAGATGATATGTTTGCCGCGACTGACACCACGCGAGCTCCTTGGTACGTGGTAGAAGCAGATGACAAGAAGCGGGCTCGGCTTAACTGCATCAATCATCTTCTCAGCCAGATTCCTTACGAAGATTTAACGCCGAGACCCATTAAATTGCCGCCGCGTCAGAAGGCGATGAATTATGTACGGCCGCCGATGAATATGCAAACCTTTGTGCCAAGCCAATACTGAAGCTAGAAGAGATGTGAACGACGTCGGCTCTATCCCTGCTTCGATACCGTAAGGGAGCCCGGGTTAAAACATGCTCACCTCCCTCTACTCATCCATCCACTGCCTTCTACTGGGACGGTTTTTACGCAGCTCACTAAAATTAATTCCTTGTGAACTTTCTGTAAAATTTATCAGCTTGAACTTCTGATTTGTCCGCAGTTTGACTGTTTACAGGCTAAAGTTTGTGGATATGAGGTTTACATACCTAGGCTGTCTAAAATGTTTCTCGATGCCTGGTTTCAATACCCTTTAAGTTCTCACTGAGACCCATCAGAATTGTTTGACAATTGGTGTCTGCTACTTAGTACGGTGTTTTCTTGAAAAAATATAAACTTTAGTAATCTCTAAAGATGAGTTTAGTAAGATTTATCTGTTAATTCTCTTAACTGAAGTTAACGGATTTTGTTTTCTTGTGTGTATTTGACGGCGCATATTGTAAAGCGCTTTTCGGCTCTATCGAGTGAGGTCATTGCCTTTGTTGCGAGTCGTAAATCTCCATCGGGGATTTTAAGGTGTTCATCTGAACCCTCTTCTCCCCAAGCTTGTTGAATATTTCCGGTTGCGTTTGCGTCTTACTGTTTCAGTTCAAGCGTCTGCTGTTTAGGTTTTTAGCTAATCGACCTTGGGTCAGTAGCTTCGATTGAGAGTTTGGTTTTCCTGAACCAGGCTCAGGGTTATTCAGTTCTGACTGCATTGGAAAAAAAGTTAATCCGCCATAATTTGTCTGACAAAGCTCTGCGGCGGCTAACTCCCAAATCTTGAAAGGAGTTATCGATCCATGTTCTCACAGCTTAGTGATGCGATCGCAACTGGCGCGTCAGCTAATCAAGAGTGCTCCACTCTGGAAAAGCCGACTCATTGTTTAGAAAAGAACAATATCCGAGATAGCTGCCGTTCCGTTAAGCAGACCATTATTCGGGCTCAGAATCGTCTATACAAGCTCTGGATTGGAGGGGTGATTCTGCTTCTGCTGGTAACTATCACTAATGTTGTTGTGACGGTGTCTAAATCCGCCATTCATACTCAAAAACAGGCGCTTTACAGCCGCGTCTATCCCAGTGAATTGATTAACCAAAGTTTGCACGCAATGATCGATTGACCGTAAGACGGTCGCAAGATTGTAAGAGGCGTTGCCGCTAGGGGATTGCGGCGGCGCCTCTCGCCGATCAAGGTGTCAAATTCCCAGCCAAAAAGACAAATTCAAATAATTTCAATGTAGTGTAGGAGCGGATGGATGTTCGCCTTAAGGGGGGATAATAACCCGCCTAAAACCTAATGCGAAGTAGAATTTATGATCATCTCTCTCAATACCCGCATTCCCTTTCCGCGATCGCTGGTCTATCAAACTTATCGCGACAAACTACTTGAACTACTTCCTTACATGCCAAATGTCCGCGAAATTGAAATCAAGTACAAGCGGGAGGAAGATGGCCGAATTTGCTGCGTCAATGAGTGGCGGGGAGGGGGAGAGATCCCTGCTGTCGCTAGGGCGGTCATTAGTGAAGATATGCTCACTTGGACTGAGCATAACGTTTGGGATGAGGCGGAATTTACCTTGGAGTGGCGCATTAAGACCCACGCCTATACGGAAGCGGTGCAGTGCAGCGGCAAGAATCGCTTTCTTGAAGAAGGCGACTCAACCGTGATTGAGAATCGCGGCAAACTGGTGATTGATCAAGACAAACTGGAAGGCATCCCACCATTTCTCCGAGGCAGTGTTGCAAGTGTAGTTGAGGATTTCTTAGGTAAAAAGGTGGGGCCTAATCTGGTGCAGATGGGGGAAGGCGTTTGCGCCTATTTGAAACAGCATTCCGGTTGAGGGATTGGCGGACAGATGAAGGCTCCAGTAGGAAATTTTGGATGGAGGAGCAGGGGGAGCAGGGGGAGCAGGGGAGGCAGGGAAAGCAGAGGAAGCATGGGAAGCAAGGGTGGGAAGAAGGTGTAGAGACGTGACATGTCACGTCTCCAGGAGAGGGGGGATTGGATGAGGAAGAAGATGAGGGAGATGGGAAGGTGGATGGACAAAGAATGGAAGATTCAAAGTCCCTCTCCCCAAGGGAGAGGGATTTAGGGTGAGGGCCAGATAGGTGAGTGGGATAGCAAGCCGTTGCTTCGAAAGTCCCTTCGGCAAGTTTCACTACCTGGATTCTGGTCAAGACAACACTGAGACGATCGCTTTTTTGCATGGATTTACTGGCAGTAGTCGGGATTTTTTGACCTTGCCGGGTGAAATTCTCAATCAGTACCGCTGTTTAATGCCGGATTTACCGGGCCATGGCCGCACACAAGTTAAAACAGCAGCCAATACTTTTCAGCCAGAAGGACAAGTTACGTTATTGCAACAGTGGTTAAACGCTTTAGGGCAAACCCGATTCCATTTGTTTGGATACTCTATGGGGGGACGTCTGGCGCTACAGTTTGCGGTTAGACACCCGCAATTACTTAACTCTTTGATTTTGGTGTCCACCACAGCTGGAATTCGTCACCCGGAACTACGACAAAAACGCGCCAGATCCGATCTTCAACTAGCGCAGACAATTCTCAATACTGAGCCGGTTGATTTTTTGACCTGGTGGGTGTCTCAGCCTCTTTTCCAAGGGATTGCTGATCAAGGCGAGGACTTTATCGCTCAGGAAGTCAACCGACGTCTGCCGATTCACCCTGAAGGACTTGCGAATAGTCTCAAATCCTTTGGTTCCGGAGTTATGCCCCATGTTTGGAGCCAGTTAGGGCAAATCACAGTTCCCGTTTTGGTGATTGTCGGCTCCAGAGACTCGAAGTATCTATCCATCGCTACGGAGCTAGTCGATTTGATGCCGAATGCCAGGCTAGAAATCCTTGAAACAACCCATGCACCTCTGGTTGAGTCGCCCGATGCACTCTGGGAAAAAGTAGCCGACTTTCTCTCCTCCTACTTGACGATCTTTGGGGATTAAACCTCATCTAGGTTGGGACTCCTAGATTTGGCCCTCACCCTAAATCCCTCTCCCAATCTGGGAGAGGGACTTTGAAGGTGTCTGCATTAATCTCTGGGAGGAGTATTTGGGGATAAGCCAAAACTCCGGATCTCATATTGGATGTGGTTTAGCTTAACAAATAGAGTCCCTGTAAATGACTGTAGAGATTTTGGTCATTGGTCATTGGTCATTGGTCATTGGTCAGAAGATTTTAGATTTTGGATTTAGTTTCTTCCCCTTTCCCCTTTCCCCCAAACGCAATAAATTGCGTCACTACATACCTCCCCATTTTCCCCATCTCCCCCATCTCCCCTATCTTCTCCATGTCCCCCTGCCCCATCTCCCTCCAGAGGATGTCGGTGAATTGTAAAATCCTCTGAGGAACTCCAGGAACTACTCCAATAGCCTCATACCAAATGGAAACGCCTCTAACCCTTTTAAGGAAAAGGTCGCTAGACGATTGGCTAGCGGGTCATGACGCTCAAGCATTTCTCAACCAAACTGAAGCCTTCGCTCAGCAATTTTCTGACCTAACTCTGCAAAAAATCCTGATTACGGAATCTGATCCGGTGCGCTTTTTGGCGGGGTTTATTGCAGCGTGTTCTACGGTTCCCCAGGTGTTTCTAGGAAATCCGGTTTGGGGGGAGTCTGAATGGCGGCAGGCGTTAGCCATCGTTGAGCCAGACTGGGTTTTGGGAAATTGTCCATGGGTTGAGGACAATTTGTCTGGTCGGCGATCGCACCCTCAAAAGCCCGATGACAAAAATTGCGATCGCTTGATCATGATTCCCACCGGCGGATCTTCGGGAGAGGTGCGGTTTGCGATGCATCGTTGGCAGACCTTAACCGCCTCAGTGGAAGGCTTTCGGCAATTTTTTCAACTGGCTAAAGTGAACTCTATATGTGTATTACCGCTCTACCACGTCAGCGGGTTGATGCAGTTTATGCGTTCGTTTTTGTCTGGGGGCCGATTACTGATGATTCCCTACAAAGATCTCAAAGTGGGTAATGGCGCCTGGATTGACCCGACTGAGTATTTCATTTCATTAGTTCCGACTCAGCTACAGCATTTGCTTGAGGATGAGGCGTTGGCGAGTTGGCTCTCTCAGTGCAAAACGGTGTTGTTGGGAGGCGCGCCCAGTTGGTCTGGTTTATTGGATAAAGCGCGGGGCAAACAAATTTCCCTGGCCCCTTGCTACGGCATGACCGAAACCGCCTCGCAGATCGTTACCCTCAAACTTGAGAGATTTTTAAGGGGAGATACCAGCAGCGGTCAAGTTCTGCCCCATGCAGCAGTCAAGATTGTAGACGCCTATGGAGAAGACTTAGCGTGTGGTCAGATCGGTAAAATCGTGATCCAGGCTTCTTCGCTTGCCCTGGGATATTATCCAGAATTTTTTTCAGCGTCTGAGTTAGAGGTCGGAGGGTTTCTAACTGATGATGCGGGCTTCTTGGATTCCCAAGGCAACTTGACGTTGGTGGGGCGACTCAGCAGCAAAATCATCACCGGCGGCGAAAATGTATTCCCGGTTGAGGTGGAATCTGCGATTCGGTCAACCCAGTTGGTCCAAGATGTGTCGGTCATTGGGCTGCCAGATCCGTATTGGGGACAAATGCTGACGGCTGTCTACACACCCCGGATATCCACGCTCTCCCCGCAGCAAATTGAAGACGCCATCCAGACGAAAATTGCCCGCTTCAAGCGACCCAAGTTGTGGATATCTGTGGAACAGTTGCCCAGAAACGCCCAGGGAAAAATAAACCGCAAGGCGATTCAACAACTGGCGCTCAGATGGCGGCAAGCAAATTCTCCCGCTGAGTCGTCCGCCCATTAGTCTATGATTGGGGCAGCTTTGTCTTGGACAGGGTGTAATACAAGCGCTAATTTCTCTCTCATGTCACTCCTTCGGACTCCTCTCTACTCACTTTCCCTAGAACTCAACGCCCGGATGACTGAATTCTCCGGTTGGGAAATGCCGGTCCAATATAGCGGCATTAAGCAAGAGCACCAGGCGGTGCGCCAGCAGGCAGGAATGTTTGACATCTCCCATATGGGTAAGTTTGCGCTGCAGGGAGTCGACTTGATTGACCAGCTTCAGGGACTGGTCCCCTCTGACCTTAGCCGTTTGCAGGTGGGACAGGCGCAATATACGGTGCTGCTTAATCCTGAAGGCGGCATTGTGGATGATCTGATTGTTTACTATCAGGGGATTGACGCTGCGGGTCAGCAGCGGGTGTTTACCATTGTCAATGCGGCCACGACGGATAAGGACAAGGCTTGGTTACTGGCGCATTTGGATCCACAAAAAACAACCTTTCAGGATGTATCCAGAGATAAGGCGCTAATTGCTGTACAGGGGCCTGAAGCGGTGGCCAAATTGCAGACGCTGGTTCAAGAAGACCTGGCCCAAGTGAAACGCTATTGGCACCTGGAGGGGACGATTCTAGGCAAACCTGCGTTTTTGGCCCGGACGGGCTATACGGGAGAGGATGGGTTTGAGGTGATGGTAGACCCTGAAGTGGGGCAGGCGGTTTGGCGATCGCTCTTGGACCTCGGGGTGACCCCCTGTGGCTTAGGCGCGCGCGATACATTGCGATTAGAAGCTGCGATGGCGCTTTATGGTCAAGATATTAGCGACACCACTACGCCTCTGGAAGGGGGATTGGGTTGGTTAGTCCACCTAGATCGCAAAGGGGAGTTTATTGGCCGATCGGTTCTGGAGCAGCAGAAGCAGGAGGGCGTCAAGCGTCGCTTGGTGGGTTTACAGATGCAGGGACGCAATATTGCCCGACATGACTATCCCGTTTTGCACGAGGGGAAATCGGTGGGCATTGTCACTAGCGGTACGCTTTCGCCCACGCTGGGATATGCGATCGCGCTCGCTTATGTCCCAGTGGATTTGGCAAAGGTCGGCACGTCTCTTGAGGTTGAAATTCGCGGTAAAGCCTACCCTGCAGAGGTGGTCAAACGCCCATTCTACAAAGCTAGACAGTAAATGACTTCTTCTGGCTCTCAATCGCCTGAGACGGAATATTCTCCTTCACAACAACCTCCGCAACCTCAGTCAGTATCTGGTCGGTTAGCGAAGAAGTTACTGGTGAATATCTGGGAACCGTCGGATCTTCTAGGTAAAGGTTTATTAGGAGACCTATGGCGCACCACCTACCTTTCCATCCAGGATGCTATTGCTCTCAGTATTCTGCTCCGAATCCCCGGCCTTATTGGTAGGTTGATTATTGGCAAAGAGTTCAACGGTTTTGATGTCTGTTTGCAGGAGAATGCTCTGGGAGCTTCACGTTATGCTTGTTTTATAATTGTGACCTCAGATTTTGGCCTCTGGTTCATTTTGGCAGTCCGCATTATCGGTCGCTTCTGGGCAGATTTGAGTGATATTAGAAAGCCTCCAGGAAGTAAGTAAGGGTGACTCAATCAAATCATCAAAAAGCTGATCTCCTAACTGAGGCAAAGGTTGAGCTAGGCTCTCTGATAAAGCTGATAGCTCAGTTTTTCTTAGGCGCGTTGGTAATTCTAATTTTTACAGGGGGTAAACCATCGGGCTTCACAGTAGGGCTAAGCTTCTTTTCTGGAGTTATCTTTCTTGCTTGGAAGGAAAAAGTAAGGCTAACTGGGTTAAAACAAAAGACTAAAAATAATTCTTTAATTATTAATTCTGAAAACAAATTTAGATCACTAGTACCTTCTTCAGAAAAAACTTTAGATCTCCAAAAAGTAAAATCAACTGGAGTTCAATACAGAACTGAACATGCTCCTAAAAGCGGTAGCGGTTCGAGCAAGAAAACAGAATTGTTAGAACTTCTGCCCCTCCAAGCTATTTACGCCATTCGTTTTGATAACGCCAATCTTTCGTTAGAAGAATTAACCTATGCTTTAGAGCCGTCACATAACATCCTGGTACAAGCAATTCTTGCTAGCTGGTCTGATGGTGTATTGATTCTGACTGAGCAAGGGAAATTGATTTATGCCAATGAAATGGCTCGTCAGATCTGCGATCGCCTCACTCCAGGAGATCAATTTTTTGATCAGGTTCCTGAAGATATTTGGCAGGTCTGCCAGGCCCTTGTTCTCAATCTCAGTCAGTACCCTGAGGCTCCTGTCATTGTTGAGTCAGAGATTAGTATTAATGAAGCTAGCCACCTCCGGATTCGAGCAAGATGGTTTGAATTTGGACGAGATGACAGTCCACATTTTTTAGTTACTCTAGAGGGCCGGGGCCAGTTTGTTCAGAGTTTGCCTATCTCTAAAGTGACTTTGTATGGCCTCACTCCCCGTGAAGCAGAAGTGTGGTTATTCCATTGCATGAATTATACGTATAAAGAAATCGCAGCAGAGTTATATATCAGTATCAACACCGTGAAGAAGCACATGAAAAATATTCGGAGAAAGCGGCAAATAGCCCTCTTGCAGCGAATGGCCCTTTTACGGTAATGATCCTACATTAAGCAGATTGCTTAACACAGGAATAATATTTTTGGAATGTCGAACCTTGAAAGTGCAAATGGAGTTACGGCCATTAGCCCTTGGTTAGCCATGGTGAACTATTTCAATCAGTTAATTCTGGTTCAATGGATTACAGTGAAAGACTTTCAATATAGAACCCATTTGAGATCCTTGCTTGAAATGTAAGGGTTTCAGGAAAGCCATTTTAGCCAACCTTTCAACCATTAGGCTTCAGAAGGCTGGTTTATCGTAGCCAATTATTATAAACGCATTATGTGAGTTATCTCTAGCTGAGTTGAGGAGTTTGCTGCTTAAAGGTCAGCACATCAATATCAAAACGCTTTCGTA
>JASJDH010000328.1 GCA_030065175.1 Leptolyngbyaceae cyanobacterium MO_188.B28
AGGATTCTTTAACGATATTAAAAGCTTGACCAAATACCTTCTCTTTGACAGTTGGGAGCATTTAATCGAGTTTATGTTGGATGACCCAATGCCTCGCGCAATGGGTGATACCTCTTAAAATTTTGAATTTACAATTGCTGCTTTGTAACCTCCTCAATCAAGAGTTGCAAGACGGTGTAGCCTCCCCCTGAGTAATACCATTCTTTTCCAGATTCTCTAACCACCGTGACACCACGGGGTTCACCGGCTGACGGATTTTGGGCCAAAGTGAGTGATTCTTCGAGCGTCTGAATCACGTTGCCCGACAAAAAGCCATCATAACCAAAGCCATCTTCTAACCCAGCCGTATGACTCAGCAGATGCCTGACTGTCACCTTGTTTCGGTGCTCATCACTCACCGGAAACTGCCAGCGCGTCAAGTAGGGCAATACTGGTTCATCCAAAGCAAGTGCGCCCTCCTCCACAAGCTTCATGACGCCCCATGCGGATACAACTTTACTCACTGATGCAAGCTGATAGAGTGTCTTATTAGGCTTCACAGGAGCTTGTGTTTCAGTATCTGCGACACCAAAACTGTGTTCTGCGGCAATCTCATCTCCCTGCACTAGGATCAAAGCCGCACTGCCTAGTTTCTGAGCCGTTGCTTGGCTGAGATTTTGAACCAGATAATTTTCGATCGCCGCCAAATCCCCCCGAGGCGCCGTTGGACGAGCCAACCAAAATGCTTCGGCGAACACTACAGCGATTACAGCCAGCGCCCAAAGCAAGATCAAACCGATCGTGACCAAAATTTTGAGACGGATTCTTCTAGAAAGCGTTTGTGGATTTAAGTTAAGCATTCTGAAATTTCCATGTTCGACGGTTCTTAGCTAGTCGTCGTACCATTCAGCGGGTCATGACAGTGTAAATTCATCCCTTTGCGATTCTCAGGTGATTGCTTGTAGTCACACGTTTGGATTCGGGCATTATCAAGCTCAGTCCAAGTCCGTTTCAAAATCCATCGTTTCACTTCCATATGCAAGCCGAGGGGACTCTCCAGACGTTGACTAAATTCTACTTCAACTTGAAGTTCCCCGAAGGTTTGCCTGATCAGTCCCCCGAGTTGACTTTGGTAATCTTGATCCCTTTAAACTTAAGAACACTGTCCTACCGCTGCTGATTTGAGCCGCATAACGTGGTTATCTTGAAGAAGACTGAACTTCATTAGTTTACTAAGTAAGGTGAAAATAATGCTCTCTCTTCTGAAATAAGGCGCTTTGGTCGCATTGTTTGTGTATCAACAAACAAGCCCTTTTGAACCCCCTCAGCAGTAAGCGCCTGTTGGCTATCATAAAAACGGAATTGCATGGTAGCGGAGGCATTTCGCAGTTCTGACAACCAAATCTCTACATGAACACGATCGCCTAAGTGCAGAGGTGACTTATAGGTAATGCTTGTTTGCACCAAAACTGGCGCAAATCCTTGCTTGAAAATTTCATGGGTTGGCATTCCAACTGCCTCCAGCAGTTTGGTTCGCCCAATCTCCATCCAGTGGATGTAAACAGCATTATTCACATGCCCCATAAAATCAATTTGGTAAGAATAAATATCTAGATCAAAGATGATTTTTTGCATGCTCAACTCTCAATCCAAAAGAATTAGCAAATCAGAAGTCACCATCCAGTGACAAAGTATCATAGTCACCAGCAGGTGACAAGTGGGTATGAGAATTTTATGGCTCGTGACAAAGAAGAAACCAAAGCTCGGATTTTGGCGGCAGTTGGAAAACTGCTAGCCGAATCTGGCTTCAATAATTTAGGTGTCAATGCAGTCGCCCGTGAAGCAGGGGTTGATAAAGTTTTGATTTATAGATACTTTGGCGGGTTGCCGTCTCTAATCCAATATTTTGCTCAGGAAGGAGGATACTGGTTGTCAGCTGAGGAGTTAATTGGCGATGAGTCTTCCGTCAGTGCAGACACTTTAGCAGATTGGATGTCTTACTTGCTTCTAAAATTCATGGATGATTTGAAGGAGCGCCCAATTACACAAGAGATCCTGAGATGGGAGTTACTGGAAGGGAATGAGCTAACCCATAAACTAGCGAACATACGCGACCAACTAGCCCTAGACAGCTTGAGATTTCTCAGGCAAAAGGGGGAATTTCCTCAAGATAAAGACATTCACGCCATTGGCGCTGTTTTAATTGCTGGTGTTGTCTACTTGATACTACGGACTAAAGCTAGCAACACATTTATGGGAATAGACTTTAATTCATCCACGGGTTGGCGGCGAATTGAAGCGGCTCTTGAATCAATAATTCAAGCAACTTTTGAAGAGAATTCATAGCGGCGTTTTACCCATCAGCTTTGCAATGACCACGGCGCTAGATTCAGAATTGGAGAGGTGTTACGGCTAACTCATACAGTAGTTCTTGTTGAATGCGCTGCTCCGGTAGCCGAATGGCTTCTCCCCCATCCTCCCCATCTCCTCTATCCTCCTACTTCAAGCTTGGCTGGGTGTTGAGGGCTGAGATAAAAGACTTGACAGAATTGAGTAGAGTCGCTAAAAAGAGAATAATCATTCTCTTTTGCGTCATGCCTCGTGTCCGAGAATTTGATCCTGAAGAAGCCCTAGACAAAGCCGTTGATCTGTTTTGGCGGAAGGGATTCTGCGACAGTTCGATGGATGCCCTCGTGACTCAAACGGGGGTCTCGCGGAAAGGGCTGTATTCAGTTTTTGGCAACAAGCGAGATTTGTTTTTGGCGGCGCTTAACCGCTATCAGCAGACTTTTGGTCGAGAATTCTTCGCTCCTTTGATGGCGGAGGGGGCGGGCCTGGAAGACTTATATCAGTTTTTCCAAATGATGGCTCAATTGGCTGCGAGTGAGCAGGGGCGTCTAGGCTGTTTTGTTTGCAACACCGCCATTGACTTAGCTCCCCACGATGCTGAAATTCAGCACAACGTGTTGAATTACTACGACTGGATGCAGCGCCTGTTTAGTAGAGTGTTGCGCAATGCCGTTAAACGGGGGGAACTTTCCTTAGATTTTGAGGTGGACCCCTATGCCCGCTTTTTAGTGGGGGCCTTTGAAGGCATTGTTGTATTAGCTCGCGCAGGAGCCGATTCTAGCTTTATTGACGCCCTTTTGAAGACTGCTGTAGAAGGGCTGGGACTCACCTGGAAGGGGCGGTCTACTACGCGGGACAACTAGTCATTTTCCCGGCGTAAATGAGGTGATTTTTTTTTGCTCAATAAGAGAACGACTATTCTCTAATACCAAAGAGGACATTTAATGACATTACCCAAGATTCTAGTCACCACCGCCGCTGGCAAGACAGGATTTCCAACCGCACTACAGCTATTGGAAAAAGGCTATCCAGTGCGCGCCTTTATTCACCGTCGTAATGCAATTTCAACCCAGTTAGAAGAGGCAGGCGCGGAGCTGTTCATTGGGGATATGGCCGATATGGCGACACTTCATCAGGCGATGGCGGGGATTCAACGGGCCTACTTCTGTCCGCCGCCTGCCCCGAATATGTTGTTCTACGGTGTGAGTTTCGCGGTCGCCGCCCAGTCCGCTCAGCTAGAGGTGGTGGTGGCGATGAGCCAGTGGCTTTCCCATCCTCAACACCCAGCCTACGCCACCCGGGAAACCTGGCTGATGGACACAATTCTGCCCTGGATGCCCAATGTAGACACGGTGAAGATCAATCCAGGGTGGTTTGCGGATAACTACATGTTGGTGCTGGAACCGATTGCTCAATTGGGTTTAATGCCTATGCCGCTGGGACAAGGATTAAATCCGCCGCCGTCGAATGAAGATATTGCCCGGGTGATTGTCGGAGCCTTGACAAATCCGGCTCCCCATATTGGCAAGATCTATCGACCGACAGGGCCAACAGTGCTGTCCCCGGATGAGATCGCCGCCACATACGCCAAAGTGCTTCAGCGTCCGGTGAAGTATAGGGATATTTCAGAAACACTTTTCCTGAAGGCGGTTAAATTTCAAGGATTTACAGAGTTTATGCAATCGCAGCTCCGGTTCTACGCCGAGGAATATCGCCGGAATGCGTTTGGTATTGGGGGCGCGACCAATGCCGTTCTAGAGGTTGGCGGATCCCAACCGGAGGATTTTGAGACGATTACCCGTCGCTATGTCACTCAACGATCATCGGCTCGCCGATCGGTCTCCAATAAACTGCGAGCCATGTGGAATTTCACCCAGATTTTGCTGACCCCTGCCTCTGATCTGGACACCTATGAGCAGAGCCAACATCATCCAAACGTGACGGATGCAGCCTATGCCCCAGATTTCAGCCCCTGGATTAACAGCCACGCTAGTGAGGGCGCTTTTGGAGTCAAGTCCCCTGGAATGAGTCTTCGTTAACGACATCGATTTTCGGATCAGAACTGGAGGAACTTCACCATGTCTCAAACACAGCTGGATCAGGTTATCGCCTTTTTACGAAATATGGCCCATCCCCAAACCCTTGAAGAAATGAGGGCAAGCTATGAGGGGTTATCCGAGATATTGCCAACGCCCACTGACGCTCAGGTGGAAACTGTTCAGATTAACGATGTACTGGCCGATTGGGTGGCGGCTCCTAAAGCTTCTGAAGGGCGCATTATTCTCTACTTACATGGAGGGGGGTATGTGTTTGGGTCTCGCAATACGCATCGCCCGTTAGCCTACAATCTCTCGGCTGCCAGCAATGCCCGTGTTTTACTATTGGAATACCGTCTAGCGCCAGAAAATCCTTTCCCTGCCGCCCTGGATGATGCTGTGAGCGCCTATCGGTGGCTGATTCAGGAACGGGGATTTGAGTCCAGGCAAGTCGCGATCGCTGGCGATTCTGCAGGCGGTGGACTCACAATGGCGGCACTGGTCGCCCTGAGACAATCAGAGGAGCCCTTACCTGCTGCTGCTGTTTGCATTTCACCCTGGGTGGATTTGGAGGGGAGAGGCGTCTCCATGGAGAGCAAAGCGGAAGTTGACCCAGTGGTGCAGCCATGGATGGTGCAGCAGTTTGCAACCTGGTATCTGAATGGCGTCAATCCCCATACCCCTTTGGCGGCGCCCATATACGCCGATCTCAGCAATCTTTCTCCGCTACTGATCCAAGTTGGATCGAATGAAGTTCTCTTAGATGACGCTGTTTTGCTGGCCAATCTGTTCAGAGCGGCAGGGGGATCTGTGGAACTCAAGATTTGGCCGAACATGATTCACGTTTGGCACTTGTTTGCTCCGATGTTAGCAGAGGGACAAGACGCAATTAACGAGGCGGGACAATTCCTCAATCAATATTTTCAGGACAGTCAGAAGGCCGTTATGGGAGGCCTCGCCTGATGAAATTTTCCTCTCTACCGTTTTTGCTCACCGCATTACTGCTTTTTGTCGCGATTATCACCCGCCGTACTGTGCGGTTAGGGCGACTAAAACCCATTAACGCGGGTGCAATCTATGGCGTAGTATTCCTCCTGGCTTTGTGGAGTATAGTCAGCTCAGGGCTTGCCCTGTCAGGATTCTACAAGTCTTCAACTTTTTTGACTTGGCTTCCGGGATTATGGTTTCCCTTGATTCCGCTGGGAATTTGCATTATTCCATTTTTTTTGTCATCCCGATTTCGGCAGACTTTATGCGCCATTGTCGATGCGACTCCCGCCACCT
The DNA here is from genome assembly GCA_030065175.1 of Leptolyngbyaceae cyanobacterium MO_188.B28. Taxonomy (GTDB): domain Bacteria; phylum Cyanobacteriota; class Cyanobacteriia; order Phormidesmidales; family Phormidesmidaceae; genus JAKSDM01. The sequence goes on from JASJDH010000328.1 coordinate 5,649, forward strand.
GGTTTATTTACTTACAAGCCCTTCGTATCACTGCAGTTGGAACTCTCTATAAGACGTTGATTGGCGAATTCCCGGTCCATATTGAGCTAGCCCTGGGCGTCCCCGATTTATGTTTCGGTCTTTCCGCCCTCTACATGGCTAAACGGGTTCGGTCTAAAACCTTGAGCGATCGCACGCTGATCATTTGGAACCTGGTGGGCGCTGGAATCGTTATTATTCCCGGCGAACTCTTGATTCAGATGGGCTTGCCGGGACCGATGCAGGTGTTTTCATCCCCACCCACAACGGAAGTAATGTTCGAGTTCCCACTGGCATTAGCGCCCACCGTTGTTGTGCCGCTGTTAGTGGTGATGAATGGACTGATTGCCTGGCGATTAATCAAGAGGCGGACAACAGCAGGGCAAGGGGAATATAGGCAGGGGGAATACAAAGCATGATCGCTTGGGTTCAGTCTTCCAGCCCAATCAAGCGGCCAAAGTCGGAATAGGTTCCGGTCTTCCGAGCCGCCAACTGTTCCTCGGAAGGCGGGTTGGCGGCAAAGTCGAAACTGACGCCTGTTCCCTCAATGATCCGGTTCATAAAATTGAACAACGCACAAACCTGAATCGCATCATACAGCGCCCGCTCGCTCCAGCCAGCATCATAGACGGCTTGGGCGTCAGCGTCAGTCAAATGCACGGGGAGGCGGTTGAGTTTGCTGACATAGCGCAAGATTGGCTTTAGCTTTTCGTCCACTGGCGCGGCGTCAATGTTTTCCATCAGGCCGTCGATCACCTCGTCTGCGACGCCAAACACGTTGGCGTAAATTTTGTGGGCGCCAAAACAGAAGTTGCAGGCGTTGAGGCCAGAAACATAGGCGGCGATTAACTCGCGTTCGGCGATCGTCAATGGACTCTCCGCCCGCAGCAGGGCGTCAAGATAGTCCAGTAATGGACGCACCTGCGCGGGAAAGGCGCGGAAAACATCGAGCAGGTGGGGGGTGTCTGGAAGGGAGGGAAACAGGGGCATGAGGGGTCACTTAATTCTAGTAGTATGATCATACTGTCATCATCCCTAGAAATATTCCCCATACCATTCGCATAAATGCTCAGAGGATCCTGTTATTGTGGCGACATCCGCTACAAAGTGAAGGGTGCGCCTTTTCACCAAACAAATTGCCACTGTTCAATCTGTCGCCGAACTACTGGAGCGCCCTATGTGACTTGGTTCAGCGTGTCGCGCGCAGACTTCAGGTTTACGGCGGGGCAACCGAATCGATTTCGGTCAACCCAGAAGGGAATTCGAAGCTTTTGTCCACGGTGCGGTACGCAGCTCACCTTCGAGCATGAGGATCAGGATGAGATTGACATCACAACCTGTAGTCTTGAAGATCCAGAGCGGGTTCCGCCAGAAGATCATATACACACGGGTAGTAAACCTTCTTGGGTGGCTTTATCCGATGGCCTGCCATGCCACCGTGAGAGTCGCAGTGAAGATTGATACTAGAGAGTATCAACTTAAGCCGGGAAATTCTGGCGGGACAAGAATACAGGAGACAGGAGACAGGAGACAGGAGACAGAATCCAATTCCTGACTGACTTCTGACTTCTGACTTCTGTATTCCTGCCCTACTGGATTGTCCCGCTTTAAGTTGGAGCCCCCACATGATTTACACTGCGTTTGAATCTCGGACCATATCAACATGATCAATCCCATCCTCCTCATAAGGATCGCCGATCGCCTCAAAGCCAAATCCTGCATAAAACTTGATGAGATATGCTTGCGCGGCAATGCGAATGCCCAAGTTCGGATACTCCTGTTCGCACTTTTCAATGCTCAATCGGACTACTTCACGCCCCGCACCTAATCCACGAGAGCTAGGGGCAGTGAGCACTCGTCCTATTGAAGGTTCTTTATAACGGACGCCGGGGAAGCATATTCTTGCATAGCCTACAATTTGGCGCTCTGGATTGCGTCCGAGAAGATGCCACGATTGTATATCAAATTGATCCGCATCTTGATAGATAGACTGCTGCTCGACTACAAACACTTTCTGACGCAGGGAGAGAATCTCATACACCTCAACACCTGAGAGTTCCGAGAACTGTTTCCATGTCCAATCAATACTCACTACGATGCATCCTTACAACATACTGAAACGCCGAGGTTAAACTACCCCTTTTAACTTTGCAACCATTTCAGTACGGGCAGACACGTCTATCTTCCTAAAAATCCGCTTGAGTGCTTGTTTCACGGCATCCTGACTGATATATAACTTCTGGGAGATCGCTCGATTGCTCAAGCCCTGGGCGACTAATTCTACAATGTCGAGTTCCCGAGGTGTAAGGCGATCCATCCACTGGGAGTTGATAGGCAGGCGAAGGGTTGCTAAGCGAACTGATAGATGTTGGCATAGTGAACTCAGTTGAATTAAATCGCTATCCTTAAAGGCAGGCAACTTTTCCCCCCGCATAAAATAAATTCCCCCAATCAACCGGCCATTGCCGATTAAAGGAGCAACCATGCCATGCTCCATACCGTAGATGAGGAGCACTCGCTGATAGAGTTGGCTCTGCCGCCAATCCTTGTAAGACTGCAGGGATAGGTTGTGAACGGGGATTTGATGCCGAATCATCTGCTGACTCAAGACATCTGCGCCAGATCCCATTGCTTGATAGCGATCGCGAAAAGTATTTGGTAAGCCATATAAATCTGACTCAATCACCTGAAAGCGGCTATCGAGTAAATCAAATCCCCATGCCGTAGCGCCAACCAGTTCGCCCGCATTCTCCATAAAGGTGGAACGCAACTGCGCTTCATTGGCGGTAGTTGTAATTTTTTCGAATAAAGGCGCAAACTTCATCAATCTATACCCAGTTGGGGACTTGGCGAGCAGGGTGCAAATTTCTATCTTAGAGCTGATTTGAAGCTTGCATTTTTTATGGTTATCCCCATTTCGACCCTGTACGTCGGACTCAATGGCCTCATTGCACTTGTCCTTTCCTATATCGTGGCGATGGAGCGTGCTAAAACTCGAACTTGGCATGGAGCGACTCAGACAGAAGTCGTCAATCAGCCCAATTACCTCGAAGATCTTAATCCATGGGCGGCTTTTGTCGAACACTATACTCAAAAAACTGTCGCCACGAAATCCAGTGATGACGGGGTTTTACAGCGCAAGATACGCGCCCATGGGAATTTCATCGAATATGTACCGCTAGGACTGTTGTTTATGATCGCCCTAGAGTTGATGTCCTGTCCTCCTTGGCTGCTTTGGCTGATGGGGAGTGCATTGACGTTAGGACGGATCGCCCATGCATGGGGTTTGATTAAAACCTATGGTCCTTCTCCCGGGCGGGCAATCGGATTTTTTCTTACTTGGTTTGTTTATTGTATTGGTGTTGGAGCAAGTATTTACTATGGAATGATAGGTCTTCTCTAGGGGGCTAGCAAATCAAAATAGCTTTGGACCCAAACAACAAGGAATTTTCAAACGCTAGATACTGTCAACCGCCATATAAGCGTCAATTAACACAGGCTCTAAACTACCGGAAACTCTTGATTAACCTGGCTTTTTGATATTTATTGCCAATCAGTTGCCAATCAGTTGCCAATCAAATGATGTATCGAAATATCTACCAGATGTTAACTGAACAAAATAAAGCGGTCGTTCTCCAGTTCTATCAATCCTTTGACGATCGCGAGATTGAGCAAGCCTTAGAACTTCTGGCTCCAAACTTTGTCGCGCATATGGCAGGGATGCCAGAGACATTGGATCTCGAAGGCTTCAAGCAGTTTGGGATGTCGTTTTATCTAGCCTTTAGCCAGGGTCAGCATGTTTTTGATCAGGTTTTGGCTACAGACAATAAAGTAGTGACCTGTGGAACCTTTACAGCAACGCATTTGGGAGAATTTCAAGGTCTGCCGCCAACGGGTAAGCAAATCAGCCTATCGATCATGCATATTGATCGAGTTGAGAACGGAAAAATCGTAGAGCACTGGGGGCAGGGCGACGCCCTTGGATTAATGCAGCAGTTAGGGATAGTTTTTCTGCCGGGACCGAAATTATTGCCGCAACTGTTGAAAGGACTGGCGGCCAAACTATTCAAACAATCTGTTTAGACCTGATCGGTCGGGTTCTCAGAGCAAATCAAGCGATTGCGACAATACCCCCCCATAATTTCTGAGATTGCCCTTGCACCTCACGTAACGTCAGGTTTTAGGATTGACTCATCAACCGCATTCCTTTGGAAAATAAGAGTCGAGGCGATCATGTCTAGCCTGATGAAGATAGGTGAACTTGCCAAACAAACTGGCCTTTCCATTCGGACATTGCGTTATTACGACGAAATTGGGCTATTGTCGCCTTCTCACCGCACTGAAGTTGGGCATCGATTCTATAGCGATCAGGATATCATCCGATTGCAACAAATCCTTTCTCTGCGCCAGCTTGGTTTTTCCCTTTCAGAAATTCGTGAGTGTTTGGAAAGCCCTGATTTTGCGCTGCCACAGGTCATCAACTTACATCTCGCTCGAGTTCGAGAGCCGAGGGTGTTGTCGAGCACCTTACTCAAGCGCTTGAGTGCGATCGCCAATGAACTCAAAATCACCCAGTCCGTTGCGGTTGAAAATCTGATTGAAGCCATGGAGACGATCACAATGTCTGAGCAGTATTTTACCCCCGAGCAGCAAGCTGTCCTCGACGCCCGATTTCAAGAGAGACAAGCAGAGTGGCGGGAAATGTTAAGCTTGGCCCATGCCGAAATGAATAAAGACAAAGACGCCGATCTTAACG
>JASJDH010000329.1 GCA_030065175.1 Leptolyngbyaceae cyanobacterium MO_188.B28
GCGTCTACCGATTCTTCCACCACCCCGACCCAATTCAGTCGGGCTTCACTCTGCTGGGTAATTTTCCGCAGCATCAGTCCGGTAGGCAGGGCTTGCTCAACTTTCCGGAAAGCTCGCTTGAAGGCGTTGATGGGAGTGATTTCGAGGGGCAGATAGCGCTCTGGAACGCCGTAGTCTTCGGCCTGATCTAGTAAATCTGGGTGGGAGATATGGCAGCCATTCAAGTCCCACCACAGCAGGGCGCCAATGCGCTCACCGCCGTTGACTTCAAATTGGTGTTGAGAGGCGATCAGGTTTGCGAATGTAGTCATCAGAATCACCTTGGTGTTGCAATATCTTTCAGCGCACGGCTCCATACCACACACGGCTTGAGGGCGGGATTGATGACGCAGAAGGATTCAGATATGGAGAGGGGTAGGGTCAACAACGGTGGGGCGATAGCCCATTGACGTCACATCTTTTCCGCCGCTGGCAATACCCAATGTCTTATTGCCGGTCAATTCTCTGACTGATGGAGAGAATCGTTGTCAGCAAAGCATCCTGTCCCTGGTACTTGATCGCTTCCAAGCAATCAAAGAGTTTCTGTTGGGCCTGAACCAGCGACGATAGACGAAGTCCTTTGACCTCTTGCTTGAGGTAATACATCCGCTTGGGATTGCTCATCTGGCAGTGTTGGGCCAGGGTCTGATTATCATGAATACCAGCTTGCAGGGCGGCTTTGACCCATAGCCAAGTCCGAAACTGAGTCAGCAGAGTTGAGGTGATAACCATCAGGGGGTGGTTAGCAGCGAGCAGCGCCTGGAGTTGGTGAAGCGCCGCCGCCGTTCGTCCCTGACGCATCGCTTCAGCCAGTTTTAGACTGCTGTGAGTTTGGTTGAGAATCACTTGCTGCACAGCGGACAAGCTCAAGGATCGTCCATTGGCATAGACAGACAGTTTGACCAGTTCAGCTTCCATGCGACAGGTGTCATTGCCCAACGCCTCAGCCAAATATGAGATCGCCCCTTTTGGCAGCTTCAATCTCTGGCGTCGGGCAATGCCGCTGACCATACATTCAATGCCCTGAGCGTCCCACGCTTTGGGCCGTTCATAGGTGAGCATCGTCATGCCTTGAGCAGCCAGGTATTTGGCGACTTTAGCGCGTTTGTCGAGGGTTTGTCCGATGAGCGCCAATGTGGTGCTATCTGGGAGCTGATCGATATCAGCAAGTTGCTCCATCGACCAGCTTTTGAAGGGGCAGTCGGTGACGATTACCAACCGCTGGGTGTCCATTACTGGCGGTGTGCGAGCAGTGGTGATCGCGGTCTGGATTTGCTCAGCCGAGTATCTATGCAGGTTGAAATTGAGCCAGTTGGGGTTCAGTTGGGCTTTGTGGTGGTTGAGATATTGGGCGATCACGTGCGAGTCATCTCCCAGCAATACCAAAAGGCTCATGAGGCCATCACCTCCTCGGGCGGCTTGAAGGTGATGACTATGAGCTGGTCGTCGCCCGTCGTCTTCTGAATCAGCTGGGCTACTTTGCGGGAAGCTCGACTGAGTTTATTCAGGGTGGTTTTATCTCCTGTCAGTTCATAGATGCCGTTCTGGCAACTAACCAACTGGAGTTGGCTTAGCCAAGGCTGCGCTTTTTCAGGCGCAGCGTTAATGATGGTCCGCCAATGATCAGCAAGTGGTTGACTTGGCTTACCGTTGAGCGAAACTGGCGTTGACGGGATCGAGTCTTTGACGGGATGAATGGCGACGGTGGGTTGAGTTGCATAGCCGGGAATCAGATTCAGCAGACATACCTCTACCCACACTTCGGGACGATGGGAGCCGAGGAGTCGTTCAGCATCTTTGAGCAGCGCCAGAGATTGGTTGAGTTGCTCAGTGGTAAAGGTATGGGTGAGTCTGCTGAGTGTTTTGTAGGTCAACCCACTGGTAATGAGGGTTTTCACCGACTGGCCAGCGCCCTTGACCATCAGCAGATCCCGATAGGTTGGCAGTAAGGTTGCGATAATATTAGATGGGGTTTGACCGGACTCTAGCCAACGGCGGGCTTGGGTGAGCACCCTCAGCACATCTGGTTTCAGTACGGCTTTTATTAAGCTCAACAGTTCTTCGGGGGGAATGCCGCCGGTGAGGGCGATGACTTCTTCAACGCCAATGGCGCCGTCCGTACTGAGGCTGGCTTGCCCCAGCAATTGCAGGCCGTCGCGCATACCGCCTTGGGCGTGGCGAGCTAAGGTGAGGAGGGCGTCTTCGGTAATGTCGATACTTTCTTGATCAGCGATCGCGCTCAATTGCTCAGCAATGGTGGTGGGAGCCAGAGCGTGAAACTCAAAGGTTTGACACCGGCTGATGATCGTCGGCAGCAGCTTGTGGGCTTCGGTGGTGCAGAGGATAAACAGAGTATGACCGGGCGGTTCTTCCAAGGTCTTCAGCAGGGCATTGGCGGCGTTGCTGGTCATGCAGTGGGCTTCATCCAGAATGACTACTCGCTGTCGGGCGATCGGCGTCAGACTCACCCGCTCGATCAGGCTGCGGATCTCATCTACGCCATTGTTAGAGGCGGCGTCAATTTCCACTACATCGAGCGCACTGCCGCGTTCGATCTCTCGGCAAGCGTTGCAGCAGCCACAGGGCTTTGGAGTCGGTCGTTCATGGGTTTGACAGTTGACTGATTTGGCCAGAATACGCGCAGTGGAGGTTTTGCCGACGCCTCGGAGTCCAACGAACAGATAGGCGGAATTGATCTGACTCCGGATCAAGGCGTTAGTCAGGGCGCGGGTAACAATGGGTTGACCGACCACATCGGCTAAGATTTTAGGGCGATATTTCGTGGGCAGATTCATGGGGATAGATCTCTATGAAAGAGGCGGAATAACAACCCAACGTCCTGTAGGATTCGGACTTATGCGCTCAGGAATGGGCTGATGATTGAGCAGACTACGCTTTCTCTGGTTTTGATTGAGCGCGCTTGGCGGTTCCGTTTGCTTTAGCAGATTCAGATGTCTGCTGGGCTGGGTTAACTTTTGCCACTGGCATGACAAAGTAGCGGGAGCGAATGCCGTTCCCGGCTCCGTCTTTGGAGGATTCCAACAATGCTGGACTATTGGGCGCGCCTAAGCGAGCAGTGATCCCGGTTGCTTGAATGCTCTTAAGGATAGAGAGTAGATAGCCCAAAGCGAATCGGATGCTAAATCCATCTAGAGTTGGCGTGGATGATTCGAGCGGAACCTGTTGTAGCGCCTTCCCTTGTTGTTGCTCTAAGGTAAGGCTGACCGTGGCGTTTTTCACATCAAAATCAAATTCCACAATGTCGTTTTCTGTTTTGCCGCTTCTGAGCACAGCTAAGGCGTTGAGGGCTTGTTGCAGGGCGCTGCGCGCTAGGGTGACTGAGTGGGGATAGTCATACTGCGCCAAGAGTTGAGCGCAGTCTGGATAGGCGCCCGCCAAACACTGACTAATGATCTCCCGCAACTCATCACCATCTTCGCCGCTGCTCCAGGCGAATGAGACTCGGTTATCCTCTGGGCTGTAAGTGAGGATGAGGTCGGTGTCATCCTTGCTCAGGTTGCGCAGGAGTTCTTTAATGGTTTTAGCGGGCGCGGTGAAGCGGGTGAGCGGGTCGACAGTAGGTTGCGATCGCCCTCGTCCAATCCCTTGCAACGAGATTTCAGCCATAGCGACCCGATGGCCATCTGTTGCAGTGGCGATTACCTGATGCTCAAACAGCTGTAGATGAACACCTTGAATAATGGCCATGTTAGGATTCTTGCCAGCCGCGAACAAGACGGCTTCAAGCCCAGCTTTGAAGGCTCTTGGGGGCAGTTCCAGGGTGATAAGAGACTTACCCTCGACCCCATGAACAGCCGGGAATTCAGAAGCTGGGACGCCTTTGAATTCATAGACTGTTTTACCGTCTGCCAAGATATGAATGGTATGAGCTTCTATTTCTTTTGATTTCTGCTTTGAGCGATTAGGGACGAGTTCTCTAACCAGATAGAGTTCACATTCTTGGGTAGGTAGTTCTCTCGCTGCGCCGTGGAGCAATGCTAAGGGAGCAGTCGTCTCCCAGCGGCTTGAGACGGTGGCGGGGATGACGGTTCGAGTGGTGAGGGTAGTGCCGGTGGCTGTCAACATCAGTTCCCGCTCATCTGGATTAGCCTGAATTAAAACATTGGCCAGAACGGGCTGAATCGGTTTGCCCGATCCCACTTCTTTGAGCATTTCCATTGCCCGGGTTAGTTGGTGGGTGCTGACAAGCGCGGTTACAGGAGACTTATCCGGCTCTTGAGTAGACAGTGGATCTGATTCAGTCAAGGAAGCTTCGTCAGATAGTGTCTCTAATGAGGCGTCCGCTAAGGCTTCTGTATCAGGTGTTGTGGCTTGAGTTGATTTAGTTTTAGCTGCCTTGGCGGTTTTGCCAGACTGACTCGGTTTTCTCGAACTGGTAGCTGTCGTCATGGTGTTTTTTAGAATGACATCAGCACCGTTTGCCGGTAGGCGGATCAAAATCTCAATGGAAGACGGACCTGCAGCGATTACCTATTCAGTTCTTCTCCATTTGAAGAACTGAATGGGTTCCTGTCAATTTATGGTTCGCTAACTTGGATAGGAGTGGATTGAGATTGGAATAGTTGTCGATCAGTCTGATGTCCCAACCAGATAACAGCACTGCCGAGGGTCGAAATCACCACAATTAAAATCCCAGTAAGCCATCTCACCTGAGTGCGAAGATGCTTAATTTCTCGATTTTCCGAGGCTGGTAGAGAGTTCGGCTGGACATCTGAAATCTGAGAGGTCAGTGTATCCGACTGCTCTACTGAGTCTTCGAAGGTGACTTGTGAATGCAGCCAATCTGTGATGAGTTGCGGGCAATTTCGCTTAAACCAGCGCAGTGCAATGATTCTAAATACGGGTTTAGACATTGTGGCGACAGATTTCACCAATTGATTAAGTTGGCGATTGTGAAGCTTCTGGTTCAGCAAATTGACCGAACCCACATCATAAAGGCAGCCCAAAATGATTTTGACCGTTGCCTCCTCACGCTGAGCTAAATGCTCCAGTAAAAGAAGTACGTCATGGATACGCTCTTCTTCTAGGCGCTTTTCTTTTAGAGATTTAAAGTTTTTCGTTAGGGATGTTGAAGCAACCATAAGGAGGTGATCAATAATCGAGACTCATCGAGATAATCTTATTGCAATGCAAAAGTGAAGCACTTACCTCCATCTTAGGGACAGAACTGACCCCTTTAATATCCTCCGTACGGACGATGGTCAGGTGATCTTTAGTGTAGAAACAAGCCATCCCAGTCTTCAGAATGGTGAGGAGCAACCAAAAACAGTCTCACCTCCTATTATCCCTGATTCATTCTTGTTCATTAGCAGGATAGGATAAATTTGGGGTGGATTGCGGTTGAACCCAGAGTACCTGCTGCGGCAGCGGCAGGGGAATATTGGCCTGATCAAAGGCCAGTTTTAATCGGCGACGATATTCTCGGGCCACTTTCCATTGTTCTAACGGTCGGGTTTTAATCCATAGCTTAACGATGACGCCGCGATCGCCAAAATCATCAGCGCCCTTCATCTCAGGCGGTTCTAAGATCAAGTTTTTCCAATCTGGATCCTGGTGTATTTCCCAGGCGATTTTATTCATAAGCTGCATGGCTTTCATTAAGTCGGCGCTATAGGCGATCGGCACGTTAATATCGACTCGCGACCAATTTTTAGAAAGGTTTTTAACCGCCCTAATGTCTCCATTCGGGATCGTGATCAACGTTCCTTCAACATCGCGCAATTGGGTAATCCGGAGCCCCATATTTTCTACTAAGCCAGAGAGATCACCCACCGTAATCCAATCACCAACGCCATACTGGTCCTCAAACAAGATCAAAAATCCGTTGATGCTGTCTTTGAGCACACTTTGTGAGGCAAAGGAAATGGCGATGCCAATCACTCCGGCGCCAGCTAACAACGGTCCCAGGGGAACCCCCATAACCGAAAGGGCGACCAGAAGACCCACAGTTGTCAAAATAATAGCTGCTATGTTCTTTAAGACCTGCGACACTGTTGAAATGCGTAATGCTAGCCGCTGAACTGATTCTGGCGTAAGCAGTTTTTGAGCAGTCTCTGGACTGAAGAAATCCACATCTTCCAGCGATCTAAAAAAGCGATCAATCAGCACCGTACTCAACCGAATTGATAAATATACGCCCAATCCTACCCCAATAAGCTGTAGCGGAAGACGCACCCCTGTGACCAAAAATAGTTGCAGCCAGCGTGTTTGAGGAAACAAGCCCAAGATGATGAACACTCCTGCAATCCATAGACTAATCTGCAAGAACTGGAGTAATTCTTGTTGAAGGGTGTATAAGCGTTGCCGTTTTTTCTTAGATGAATGGCTTAATGCGGTGGTCACAGTAGCCGATGTCACTGTTTTAGGCTTTGTTGAGGGTGGAGACTGACCTAAATCGGCCGCCATCTCCTTCGAGAGTTTTCGACGGCGAGACCGAATATATTTCCGAAAGCGACTCGTCAGATAACTCGCCGCAACAACGACCCCTAAAATAAGTCCAGCAAAGTATCCTTGGCGCCTAAGAAAATCGGGTCGTCGTTCTTGCTGCGCTCGAAGTAAAGCCTCCTGAAGGAGTACGATGACATCTTCCGCCCGTCTTTGCAAATCAACCCCATAGATTTCGGCATCTCCCATAGTGACAGTTAGCAAAGGCTGACCATTGGCATAGATGACAGGTAGCTCGTTCTGAGTTAAATAAGTGACAGTCAATGTATCAGGGTCAAAATCGTCCTGGATAAATTTGCGCAGCTTGAATTCAATTTCTTTGACCCTTTGTTTTATGAGGACAGAGGAACTGGGGGGAACGTCTTCACTGATTTTTGGAGCCGTAATCAAAAAAAGACGCCGTCCATCGAGCCTCAAGGCGCCGGTGTCAATAGTACCGTTCCGCCTTTGGAAGGCTAGCCAACCATTTAATTTCTCAGCATCCAGTTTGGGTACGGATAAGTCGGGAAGTTGTCCCCAAGCAGGGCATATATTATTGGGCGAAATCATCCAAAAAATACAACAGCTTACTAAAAAACTCAGGATAAACGCCCTTCGCCTTCGGCGAAAAATTGTACGAATAAATCCAAGAGACATCATTTAAGTCTGTTAAACAAACTGTTATCTGAGCTTAGAAAAATCAGTTTTTTTTATTAGAGTTTTTCGTGATGGACTTTAAAATTTCTCTCCGCCTATTCTTTTACGAAAACTTCTTCCAATTTCATACTTAATCCCAATTTGACACTTTTGGTAGATTCCCATTAATACCAGAATAAAACATATAAGCATAGCGCCAAAATCAAGCTTAGAGTAATCATTCTAGGCCACTATTATTAAACATACATGGTTCATCTAGGATGGCTACAAATTTTGATCATCCTGTAGATTCAACATTCTTTATATCTGTAGTGAAAACTTAAACTTGCCTGGTAATTTCGCTACTCTCACCCTGGTAGACTCAGATTAGATTGAATAGCGCCAAACCTGCATTACATGTATGTAATGAGCAATACAATTTTTTCATGCCATTCAAAGCTCATCAATTGTTTGCAAAAATTAACCCAAATCGCAATCTCAAAGCTAGGTTAGGTTTAGCAACAGTAGGCGCTGCTTTATTGCTATCGAGCTTATTAAGCTTGATAGCCGGTCATATCAGTCGTAACCGGATTAGTAATAGTAGAGGAGAGTTTTTAGCTAGCCTAGCTTTTCAGATGGCCGATAAATTAGATCGGGGTCTATTCGAGCGTTATCGAGATATCCAGATTTTAGCCAGCCTTGACGCCATTCGACAGCCAGATATATCCATTGATTCCAAGCGAGCCTTAATCGAAAAACTCCAGACAACCTATTCAGATTACGCCTGGATTGGTTTGACCGATGCCGAGGGCAATGTTCTCGCCAGTACGGGGCGATTATTAGAAGGTAAAAATGCGGCGAAACGTCCCTGGTTTCAGCAGGCGCATCAAACCCCCTTTGCGGGAGACGTGCATGAAGCCCTATTACTGGCTCAATTGCTTCAAAATGAGACTGAAGAACCGCTGCGTTTTGTTGATTTAGCAGCCCCTGTCACTGATGAGAATGGGGTTTTCCAAGGGGTATTAGGCGCCCATCTGAGCTGGACATGGACGCGGGAAGTCAAAAAGTCTCTGTTAGACCCGCTTGAATTGCATAGTCAGGTTGAGATCTCAATCCTATCCGCAGAAGGCAGGGTCTTGTTAGGTCCAAATAGCTTGCAGGGAGAGGTTTTGACGCTCAAAAGCGTCAAAGCTGGACAATCAGGGCGAGTCAGCTATCTGCTTGAAACTTGGCCAGACGATACTCAATATCTAACAGGCTTTGCTCCCAGTCAAGGGTACCGCAATTATCCAGGCCTAGGTTGGACTATCCTGATCCGGCAGCCTGCCCAGTTAGCCTTTGCGCCAGCCCGTTCATTACAAATGCAAGTATTTGCCTGGGGCGCCTTTCTGGGCAGCCTTTGTGCAATTGGCAGTTGGAGCAACGCCCGGCGTATTGTCAGTCCGTTACTCAAGCTAACAACAGCGGCAAATCAAATTCAGCAAGGCGATACCTCTGTTACCATCCCTATTATTCCTGGACAGGATGAATTAGCTATCCTCTCTGGTTCGCTGAATCATTTGGTGCAGACGCTAAATACCCAACAAAAAGACTTAGCAACGGCAAATCAGCAGCTCAAGCAAGATATTATTGAGCGCAAACGCATTGGGGAAAAACTCCGCGAACAAGCATCTTTATTAGACATTGCCACCGACGCCATTCTTGTACGGGATTTAGACGGCGTCATTCAGTTTTGGAATCGCGGCGCGGAGCATATTTACGGATGGTCTGCTCAAGAAGCCTGCGGGGAAAACGCCTTTACTCTGATCAATCAATCCACATCCTCTGAGATAGAAGCAATTATTCAGCATGTGCTGGAACAAGGAGAGTGGCGGGGAGAATTGACCAAACTCACTAAGTCTGGTCAGAAAGTCATCATAGCAAGTCGCTGGACTCTGGTGCGGGATGAGGCCAATAAACCCGCCGCCATTCTAACAGTTGATACTGACATTACCGAAACTAAACAGCTCGAAGCTCAATTTCTTAGAGCCCAGCGCCTGGAAAGTTTAGGCGCCCTCGCCAGTGGAATTGCTCACGATCTCAATAATGTGCTTACGCCAATTATGGGCGCCGCTAAATTGTTGCCAGTCACCCTTCAAAACATTGACGATGCTTCTGCTAGGTTAATTAATAACCTTGACAGTAGCGCTAAACGTGCTGGCGACATGGTGAAGCAAATCTTATCGTTTGCTCGTGGGGTAGATGGTGAGCGTAGCTTAGTCCAAGTCGCCCATGTACTTGCTGAACTACGGCGAGTTATCTGTAGCGCCTTGCCCAAAAATGTTTCTATCCAGATGAATGCTTCTTCTGAGTTATGGTTGGTCTCTGCCGATGCAACTCAGCTACATCAAGTCTTCATGAATCTATGTGTCAATTCTCGTGATGCGATGCCCGATGGAGGAACTCTGACGCTTTCAGCAGAAAATCTGTGGATTGACGAACACTATGCGCGATTACATCCCAACGCCCAAATTGGCCCTTATGTGATGGTGACGATCGCAGACACCGGCATAGGAATATCTCCTGATGTGATGGACCGTATTTTTGAACCTTTCTTCACCACAAAGGATATTGGTAAAGGGACGGGACTTGGACTCTCAACCTCCATCGGCATCATCAAAAGCCATGACGGGTTTATCAAGGTTTACAGTGAAGAGGGGAGAGGCTCAACGTTTCAGGTATATCTACCGGCTCTAGAAAGTACACAGACACAAGAGGCCGCGACGTCCCAGGCTCCGACTGGTGATGGAGAAATGATTTTAGTGGTTGACGATGAGATATTGATTCAAGAGATTACTAAGACGGCGTTAGAATCCTATAACTATCGGGTAGTTACCGCCAAGGATGGCAATGAAGCCATTGCACAATACACCGAATATGAAAAGGAGATTCAAGTCGTGCTGATGGATATGATGATGCCATCAATCGGGGGAGCCAAAGCTATCGATGAACTTACAAAGATCAATCCCGCCATCAAAATAATTGTGACCAGTGGGCTAGCTATTCAGGATACGCCTCCTAATATGCAAGTCTTTTTGCCTAAACCTTACTCCATCAAGGAGCTTTTAACTGCTTTAGATACGGTAATCCATGCCTCTTAGTAGCCTAGATCTGAAGCCTCATATGAAATACATTTTCTCCAAAAATCAATTAATCGAAGTTCCCTTAAGGTGTTCCCACATTCCGCCCTCTAAATTGTCCCATTGACAATAAAGCTGCCCCTCAACACAATAAGTAGTACTGTTGAGAAGCGGAACCCAGAAATCGAAGGATTTTTCGGTGAGTTTCATTGA
>JASJDH010000017.1 GCA_030065175.1 Leptolyngbyaceae cyanobacterium MO_188.B28
AATCCACCGCCTGCTTACGCCTCCCGCAAGAAAAAAGAGCGCATCGATACCCGAATCGAGTTTTCAAAGGTTACTGTTTTCTTGTCTTGAGTCTCATCAGTCTTAGAGTTTTCTGCACCACTAAGGTAACGTATCACAAGATCAATTCAACTCGCCTATCTAAAACCTCTCAATTCCTATTACTTCGGGAGTATAAGTTCTAAGGGAGTATAAGCCGTAGGGTGGGCATTGCCCACAACAATATTTATCACTATCCTACAGTTAATCAACTGACTATATATCCTGGCGGTGGGCATTGCTGACTTTTAAATAATGTGTTGGTAATTGATACTTAAGGTGTTTCCCACCCTACCTTCTCTTTCGGATCTTATCCACTAGATCTAACATTGAAATAAATAATAGTTAGATATGCTCCACAGTTAGAATTGTTGCAACGAACCACACTTACAATTACCCATACAGACATGAATACCACCTTGGAATCCTTAAGCAATGGTGCACCAATGGTGGCAATTCCGATTGCTAATGACCAACCCGGAGTAGCAGCATATATGACATGGACTGGGACTGGAGAAGTAGTTCCCCTGAAGCACTTAAGTATCTCCAGGCGGCGGAATGCGATCGAGCAAGTATTGACAATAGAGTCTTACAAAAAGAATGCTCTCAGCCAACAAGAGACAATTAAACGAGCCGAGGGAGTCAAGAAAGTGGTTAAAATTATTGAACAGGTAGCATTTACAGGTAAGCCTATATTGGCTTAAAAGTAATAGTAATGGTTGTGCATTTATGTCAGCTTTAATTCCAGAAATTATACTCCCAATTGGATGAAAATCTTTTACAAAAACAAAGAGGAAGTGGAGTTTTTATATGAAGAAATGCTCTTCTACTTCAAAAATTGAATTGAGTTGAATGAAGGCGATACAGTGTTTGATGTGGCAGCTAATATTGGCTTGTTCACACTATTTGCATCCCAGTTGTGCAATAACAATGCTAACATCTACACCTTTGAACTGATTCAAGCAACTTTTGAAGTTCTCCAGCGTAATGTTCAACGCTTTAATCTAGAAAAAATAAAGGCATTTTCCTGCGGACTTTCGCTGAATTCTGAGACTGTAACTTTTGCTTTTTATCCTAACGCTAGCGGTTGGTCTACCCTATATCCAGATGATTCGGAAGAACAGCGAGACTCAATGAAAAAAGTGGTTCCTGATAATCTTAAACAGGCACTTTCTTTCATTCGTTGGCTACGCTAGCTTCCTCCCTTTATGCGTTCTTTTATTCTCGATAGTAAAATAGATAAAGCATTTCAAATGCAGCAAGTCATTTGTGAGTTAAGAACTGTATCGCAAATTATCCGCAAGCATAATATTCAGCAAATTGACTTGTTGAAAGTGGATGTGGAAAGAAGTGAATTGGATGTAATTTTAGGTATTCCCATCCCCTCCAGCAGGTTCAATATAATTTCAGCGATTGCCGTTAACCCTTGCTTGCAACTAACGGGATGTCAATCTCTGGTTTCGTTTAGATGCTATCTGTCGCCGGTGACACTAGTCGTTAAGTGCTTTAGGAGATAGGCGCTTGAACTTTAGCGTCAGTCAGTTCTTGGGTGGCGGCGTTACTAGAACGGGCTAGATAAATGCCGGTTAGGACAACGGCAAACCCCACCCAAGTGATAGGACTTAGGCGTTCTAGAAAAATAACCCAGGCCAACAGAGCGCTGACAATGGGTTCTAGGAGCAAAAAGAGGGCGACGAAACTCGAAGACAACTTGTCCATGCAATCCGCTAACAGACGCTGGCCAAACCCTTCACAGAGCAATCCCAATCCTAAGACAGCGAGAATCGCAACCTTGCTTGTGGGAAACAATTGCCCTTCTGTGATCGCCACCACCGGTAAAAGCAACAGACTGCCGATCGCGCCCCGCCAAAGCAAGATCGTGGTGGCGGAAAACCGATTCCGGAGTTGCTCAATGATCAGAAAATAAGTTCCTAGAAATACCGCGGACAATAGGGCGTAAATATCCCCGATTAAGAATCCCTCCGCCCCATTGAGATCCTCCAAACCCAGCGCGATCGCGCCCGATAATGCGAGCGTCATCCCGATCATAAACTTAGCGTCAAACCGTTTGCCCAAGAATAACAAACTCCCCAAGCTGGTAAAGAGAGGCGTGAGGTTATTCAACAACATGCACTTAGCGACCGTCGTATATTCCAGCGAGATCGCCCAGAGTCCTAAAGAAATGATTGAGATAATCCCAACACTCATCAGGAGAAGCCACTGTTGGAGCGTTAGGGGGGCTTGATCGCTAACCTCCGGTTCTTTAGAGAACCGCTGACCGACCGCGCGACCAACTCCAAATATCATTACAAAAATAAACAAACGGTTAAAGACTGTTGCGTTGGCGCCCAATTCAGTCTCACTGAAGCGAATGAAAATTGGGGCGAAGGAGATCGACAGAAGCGCTATGCATAGGGTGACAATGGCGATTAAATAGGATCGATCTTCGCGGGGTTGAGATATGTCCTGTTGCATGATGCACAAATGGGGGCTAATGAAGAGGGGCTAGCGGGCGGCTATCAAATCAGTAGCCGTCGATTGATTTTCCATTAGCGCATCAGTCGGGAAGGAGGAATGTGTTACAAGCTACAGTTTAAGGAGCAGAGGGAGCAGGGGGAATTGATCAGATAAAGGAGCAGGTAAAGCCCATGCACGCCCAACTTCACCTATCACGGAGGGTGCGATCGCGCCACATACTGCCAGAACCCATCAAATCGTAGACAGGCTTCTCTACACTTTCCCGATTCAAGTCTAAATTAAAACCCTACCTGTGTTTGACGCACAGTAACATAGCACATCGTTTGCGGCAATTAGTGAATAGCGCGAAGGGTATTGAACAGGCCATATTCACCTGTCAATGTCAATTGTTCGTAGTAGCACGTTGGACAGAGGGTTGTTTAAGGAGAAATCAAATGCATCAAGTAGGGCTCCCGTTGAACACCATGCAAACACCCCCAGAAAAGCAACTTTCCCTAGAGATAGTACAGTCAGAAATGAGCCGCCTCATTAACGCCAACTTTGTCGAATCGCTGCGAGAATATGGTTAAAGCGCTGTTGCTCATTGGTTTGTTAACAGTCTTGTTTGGATGGGAATCGTCGATGGGATTAATACCCCTCCATATCACTGGCTTCCTTATGAAAGCCGCCGTAAGCTTCTATGCCATGTTCTCCAATATCCAAACCCACCATTTCTTCCTCAGGGGTTACCCGAAGACCCAGGGTGCTTCTCAAAATTTGCCAGAAGATTGAACTGAGGATAACGGTAAATAGGCCAATGACGCCTACCCCCATCAGCTGAACCATAAATTGGTGTACGCCCGCCTTTTCCAAATCAAAAATACCCACAGCCAAGGTGCCCCAGATACCGCAAACCAAGTGAACCGAGAGCGCCCCCACCGGATCATCAATCCTGACACTGTCGAAAAAGCTGACCGCAAAAACTACGATGGCGCCAGCGATCAAGCCAATGAGTACAGCGCCTTGATAGGAAACACTGGCGCATCCAGCAGTGATACTGACCAGACCGGCCAGAATACCATTAATGAGCATGGAAAGATCCGGCTTACCAAAGACTCGCCAAGAGGTGACCGTCGCCGCGACGCCGCCCGCCGCCGCCGCCAGATTAGTGGTTGTTGCAATGTAGGGAACAGCCGTGTTGGCGGCCAGTGCCGACCCAGGGTTGAAACCAAACCAGCCAATCCACAAAATCAAACATCCCAGGGTGGAAATACTCATATTGTGGCCGGGAATGGCTCTAACCTGGTTATTCTGAAATTTGCCAATCCGAGGCCCCAGAAATGCAGCCCCCATTAGCCCCGCCCAACCGCCGACCGAGTGCACGACGGTAGAGCCTGCAAAGTCAATAAAGCCGATTTCACTGAGCCAGCCGCCGCCCCACACCCAATGGCCGGTGATGGGATAAGAGAACCCGGTGATCAACAGACTAAAAATAAAGAAAGAACTGAACTGGATCCGTTCAGCCACACAACCCGACACGATGGTCGCCGCTGTTCCAGCAAAGGCTGCCTGGAACAAGAAAAATGTGGTGACGGTAAGGTTCGGATTCAGCCTATCTATGCCATAGGTTGAGATATCCCCGCTACTGAGAAAGAAGCCGCCGGAGCCGATCAATCCAGAGCCGCCGCCGAACATTAAAGAGAAGCCGATCGCCCAGAAGGACAGAGTGGTCAAGGCAAATACGATCAGGTTTTTGGCAAGAATATTAACCGCGTTCTTCCGCCGACAAAATCCGGTTTCTAACATGCCAAAGCCAGCATTCATAAAAATAACGAGAATGGCGGCCACCAGAACCCAGATGTTATCTAAAACAGCCTTTACCCCCTCTGTGGTGAGGGATCTATCCTGGGCATGGGCGGCGGCAACCCAGCTAACGACAATTGCAAGGGCAAGTGGAATGCAAGCGAGCCAACTCCACAAGACTCTTTTACCCAAACAGTTTTCAAGTATATCGGTCAATGAAGGCGCGTAAACACGCCGACTCAACCCTATAGGACGCCCCTGAGACTTCGTTTTTTTACGGTGCGCTAGTCTAGACATCGTCAATAGACGTTCCTTCAATGCAGTTTTGGATAGCAATTACGGACTTATGTTGAAGGTGTGTAATTATGGGGCTCCAACTTAAAGCGGGACAATCCAGTAGAGAAGGAAAACAGAAGTCAGAAGTCAGAAGTCAGAAGTCAGTCAAGAACTGGATTCTGTCTCCTGTCTCCTGTTTTCTTGCCCCGTTAGAATGTCCCGACTTAAGTTGATACCCTAATTAAGTCCTCTAGTTGAATCCTCTGACGAATGAATTTAAATTAAAGAGCCCATAAAATCTAACTATTGTTCCGTAAAGAAGCATTTCTATCCCCGCACGCCATTGATATAGGCGGCTGTAATCGAACTCTTTGGGGCTTCAAAAATTTCTTGAACGGATCCGGTTTCAATCAACCGCCCGCTGTTTTGCTGGAGCCAGAACAAAGCGACATTATCGGCAATGCGGCGGGCCTGGGCCAAGTTGTGGGTAACGACCAGGATGGTGTAGCGCGATCGCAGTCCAGCAATCAAGTCTTCCACAATCCCGCTAGAGATCGGGTCCAGGGCGCTACAGGGCTCATCCATTAGCAGCGCTTCCGGCTGCAGCGCTAACGCGCGGGCGATGCAAAGCCGCTGTTGTTGTCCGCCTGAAAGGGATTGGGCGGGAGCCTTAAGGCGATCTTTAACTTCATCCCATAGCCCCACATCTTGCAGCGCTGTCTCCACAATCTCGTCTATCTGCGCCCGGTCCCGCACCCCATGCTCCCGTAGCGGAAAGGCTAAATTCCGCCAAATTGACAACGGAAAGGGATTGGGTTTCTGCAAAATCATTCCCACCCGGCGGCGGAGGGCCGTAGTATCCGTTTTAGCGTCCAGCACATCTAAGTTTCCTAATCGAATGCGGCCTGTGACGCGGCAATTGGAAATGAGATCGGTGAGGCGGTTGAGACAGGTTAAGAAGCTGCTCTTGCCACATCCCGAAGGCCCCACCAGAGAGGTGATCTGGCCCGCTGGAATGGCTAAATTCACCTGCTCAAAGGCGGGCTGAGGGCCGTAGTAAAGGCTCAGTTGCTCTGTGCAAATAAACGGAGACGATGAATCGGGGTGTTGGGACGTCGGGGAGGTCTCGAATTTGGGGTAGAGGGTGGTCATGGGAATTTGGCAAGCAGGTCAATTAACGCCAATGAAAACCGCTCTGAAAACTAAGCCGTCGACCAATCCAGTTGGCGGCTCCATTGAGCAGAATCAATAGGACTACTAAAACCAGAGCGGAACCGTAGGCTGGGGCGTCGCCGCCGGGGACATTCATCGACAAGTCAAAAATATGCACGGAGAGGGCCCGGCCTGAGTCTAGCAAGGAAGTGGGCATCCGATCGACATAGCCGCTGGTGAAGATTAGGGCGGCGGTTTCAGCGATCGCGCGGCCAATTCCCAGCACCAGGCCCACGACGATACCTGGGACGGCTGCCGGTAAGAGCAAATGCCAAAGGGTCGCAGTGCGGGAGAGTCCCAGGGAGGCGGCGCTAAGGCGGTAGTCGGCCGGGACGGCGCGAAAGCCTTCCTCTGCTGAGCGGATCAGAATCGGGAGGACCATGCAAGCCAGGGTCAGCCCGCCTGAAAGGATGGAGAATCCCAACCCTAGAGTTTGGGCGAAGAAGGTGTAGCCAAACAGTCCGAATACGATGGAGGGTACGCCGGACAGGATGTCTAAACTCCGCCGCACCAGGCGGCCAAAGCCGTTGTCAGCGGCCGTAAATTCAGATAGAAAGACGGCGGTTCCTAAGCCCAAGGGCAGGGAAACCGAGAGACAGACGACCAGAATCAACCCAGTGGAAACCAAAATTGGACCGATGCCCCCGTCCCGTCCGGCGTTTTGGGGCGGCAGGGTAAGAAAGTCCCAGGAAATTTGTCCGGCGCCGCGCCAGAGGATATCCCCCATGATCCAGGCGAAGATCGCGGTGATGATCAGGGCGACAGACCAAACCCCAAAGGCCGATAGGCGGTCTAGCCATGGGGAGCGGCTTGGCGAGGAGCGCTGAAGCGGTTTAGCCATGGTTCTCCTCCGGCGCGATCGCATCGGCGACAATCACCAAAGCCGTCACCAACCCCATTAGAATTAAACCGCTGACGAACAGGGCGGAGCGATGATCCCCCAAGGCGTAGGCCATTTCCAAGGCGATATTGGCGGTGAGGGTGCGAATCGGATCAAATATGCTCTGAGGCGTCTGGACCACATTGCCGCAGACCATCAGAATCGCCATGGTTTCCCCTAAGGCTCGTCCAGTTTCCAGGATGACGCCCGTCAATAGCCCCGATTTGGCGGCGGGAATCACCACCCCCCAAATCGTCCCCCAGCGGGACAACCCCAGAGACGCCGCGCCTTGCAGATAGGCGGGGGGAACCTTGGCGAAACTTGCGTCTGCGGTCAACGCAACCGTCGGCAGAATCATCATCGTCAGAATTAACATCCCAGCCAGTAGACTCGGCCCCGGCGGATGCAGCCGCCCAATTAGGGGAACCAGCGTCACCAGCCCCCAAAATCCATAGACCACCGAAGGAATCCCCGCCAGTAACTCAATCAGCCGTCGATACAGCAAGGCAATCCCGGCAGGGGCGTAGTATTGACAAAACATGGCCGACAAGATTCCTAGCGGTGTGGCCAACAGGACAGACCCGGCGGCGGCGAATAGGGTTCCCCAGAGCATAGGAGCCAGATTATACAGGGCTTCTGTTGGATTCCAAGCCGGGTCTGTGAAAAATGGCAAGAATCCCACTTTCTGCAGCACGGGCAGCGTTTCCCCAATTAGAAAGGCCGCAATCAGCAGCACCAGAGCGCCCGCGATCGCGGCGATCGCCTGCAAGCTCCAAACCAAAATCCGATCAACGGAGAGTTTGGGCCAACTCTTTCCTCTGAACGGGGACGAAGTTTTGGGCTTTGATGATGTCATGAACGTCTTCAGACTGTGCAAACTGGATGAATTCCTGCGTCAACCCTGACGGGGGATTAGCGGTGACTAACGTCAGCGGGCGAGCCAGTGGAAAACTGCCATCTTGAACGGTTTCTACAGTCGCCTCGACGCCGCCCACTGGCAGCAAATGAATCGGAGCGCCCTGGCCGATGTCGTACTCAGCCGCCCCGATGGAGACGTAGCCAATGGCGTTAGCATTTCCGGCAACGGTTTTGATCCCCTGTTGATTGTCGCCAATGATCACGTCTGCCTGGATTTGAGAGTTTTGTAGCTGGAAATAACTGAGAAACAACTCCAGGGTCGACCGTCCCTCCGCTTTATTCACCACCGTAATGGGCGCGTCTTCACCGCCCACTTCTCGCCAGTTCTGGATTTGATTGGTATAGATATCCACCAGCTGGCGATCGCTAATGGCGCCGACCGAATTGGCTTTATTGATAATGACGCCAATCCCATCCTGGGCGATCACAAAGCCTTGAAAGTCATCGGTTTCTTCCGGCTTCAAGGCTCGGGAAATCATGCCAATATCCGCTAGCCTCTGTTTAGCGTCCGCCAGTCCTCGGGAGGATCCCCCTGTTTGAACATCGATTCGAACGCTAGGATGCTCAGCCTCAAAGCGTTTGGCGATTTCGCCCACCAAGGGGGCGACGGTGCTTGACCCCGTCAAGATCAATTTACCAGTTAACCCATCTGACGATGGCGCCGTCCCCTGGGGAGATGAGGAACAAGCCTGGACTCCAAAACTAGCGGCCAGGCTGACGATAAAGGCGGCGAAATACCCTCGATTTCGCATTAACCTCATTAGCAGCAGCCTCCACCGTCATAGTGCCAGGTGGAATCCGTCACCAGGATTTCCTCAAATTTCCCCAATTTGCCTGCGGTCTTGTCGCACACCGCCAGAGGAACACCGGGTTGCAGAATGTGGCCGACCTGGTCGTCAAAATAGTCTTCCGCGCCTGCATAGACAGCCGTTTTACCGGTGAAAACGCAGGGACCATCTTCCGGAATCACCACCTTGAAGGAGACGGAATCCAGACTCTCTAGCAGCAAATGCTCCTCTAGCTCGTAATTTTTCTGATCCAGGAGTCGATAGGGGCGGCGCGCCCGCACTTCCACTTGGCCAAACCCAGCTCTAACAATCCGCTGAACGTATTGTTCATAGGTCAGGGCGCCAGAAAGGCACATCGCCCGCAACCGTTCATCCTGCTGTAGATGGAGCGGGATGGAACGGGTGGCGATTGGATCGCTCATGACTAAGCGGCCGCCGGGTTTCAACACCCGATAAGCTTCCTGCAGCGCTTTAGATAAGTCTTCCGGTTCAAAGATATTGAACAGGCAGTTCTGCGCCACCACATCTACGGAATCGTCTGGAACGGGCAGGTCGAAAGCGTCGCCAGCCTTTATGATGACAAAGCTGGGATCAAACCAAGCATTCTCTTCAGCAGCGATTGACAAGTTACGGGCCGCCGCTTGCCGCATCGAGTCGACGGGATCGATGGCGACAACCGCCCCCGGTCGACGGGAGAAATAAGCAAACTGTAAGGCTTCCAGCCCTCCGCCAACCCCAACGTATAGAACGGTGGGTTCTCCAGAGAGCTCAGCTGGGTGAACAGTCGTTCCGCAGCCGTAATTCATTTCCTGCATCGATGCGGGAATTTCCAGTCCAGGCAGCTGGAGGGGCGTACTCTGGACACAGCACAATCCCACTGAGGGGGTTTCTGCAACTTCGGTGTAAAAATCGGCAACGGTTTCTAAGTACGTCACTAGGATCCTCGCTTAAGTTTTGCTTTGACACTCGAAGGTAGCATGGGCTTCCAAAAACTGGGTAAGTCAATTGGCTACCTAACCCCTTACCTCTCGATTAAAGTATCCTTAAACGGGATTTAAATGAGTTTTTCCTGAGCGGAGGTTAGATTTTTTCTGAAAACACCCTAACCAAGTCCACATTAGAATCCATGGTTTTGGGTCCACTCTTCAAGAAGAATCGTTCAATTTCAGGTAGAGCCTGAAATTGAGAAAAAAAGGAAGGATTACGAAATTAGGGTATCAACTTTAGCCAGGACATTTTGATGGGGCAAGAATACAGGAGTCAGGAGACAGAATCCAGTTCCTGACTGTCTTTTGACTTCTGCATTCTGTATTCTGTATTCCTGCTCTAATGGATTGTCCCGCTTTAAGTTGAAGTCCCGAAGTTATTGAAGCTCCCAAATTCCTCCGTGGGGAATTGAGACGGAAAAACCAGAATTTCTACTATCTAAAGAGTGTTAATTTATACATTAAATTCAAATAGAGAAGGAAGCCGATGCAAAGTCTCCTTAATACTCCTAATGTCTTAACTAGGAGGAGCTTCTGAAGGCCATTTTGCTAAATCCTAGCTACGCGGAGGCGTATACCCACCGAGCAGCGGTTTATTTATCCTGAGGTGTATCACGGTCGAGGATTGACTTACGTTAATCTGGGAGACACCATAGCAGCCATAGACGACTATACGCAAGCAGCTGATCTTTATCTACAACAGGGCATGGCGGCGGGTTATCGAGCCGTGCTAAATGATATGGCGCAATTGTAGGCGCGTCAAAAATTTCCCATTACCCTCAATCCCTCTTCCCCTGTAGGAGAGGGACTTTTTTTGAGATCTTGACGCCTAGCATTGGGCATGCTCTATACAACCGAATTCAGCCCATGACGCCTCTTCTCTATGACTGGTTATCAGGATGTCTTTATTTCCTACGGCAGGGCGGATAGCAAAGTATTTGCTAAGAAGCTGCATGATCGTCTAATCCAAAAGGGGTTAGAGGTTTGGTTCGACTTTGAGGATATCCCCCTCGGCGTTGACTATCAGACCCAAATTAATCAGGGCATTGAACAAACCCACAACTTTGTATTCATCATTTCTCCCCATGCCGTCAACTCCCCCTACTGCGCCAAGGAAATTGAACTGGCGGTTAACCTCCACAAACGCATCATTCCCTTGATGCATGTGGAGGAAATTAGTCGAGACACCTGGCTACAGCGGTATCCCCACTGCACTGATGAAGACTGGGCGGCCTATCGGGCTAAGGGATTACACGCAAGCTATCCCAATATGCACGCCGAAATTAGTCGGATTAACTGGGTCTATTTTAGAGAAAACATTGATGATTTTGAACAGTCCCTGGTCAGGCTGCTTGAAATCATTGAACGACAGCAGACTTATGTTCATCAGCACACTGACCTGCTGACAAAGGCGCTGGTGTGGGAACGACATCAGAAGCAATTTCAATACTTGCTGACGGGATCCGCCAGGCAGTCGGCGGAAGGCTGGCTGAAAACCCGATGGCCAGATAAACAACCTCCCTGTCAGCCCACCGATTTGCACTGTGAGTTCATCTGCGAGAGCGCCAAAACCGCCAACAACGGTATGACTCAGGTGTTTCTCGCCTACGCTGAGGCGGATGCCGCGATCGCCCAAAGAGTCGGTAATACCCTGATGCGGGAGAGTATTACGCTCTGTGCAAACACCCCTAACATTCAGACCAACGGCGCCATTCAAGAAGAATGCGATCAGGGGGTTGAGAAAGCTGATAATGTCGTTTATTTGGTTTCCGCCCAAGCGTTGCAATCCCGCGATTGCCAGCAAGACATTGACTACGCCCTCAGCCTCAACAAGCGGATCATACCCTTGCTGCTGGAAGCTAACGCCATAGAAACCATTCCGGCCAAATTACAGGCTTTGCAGTTTATTGATTTCAGCCGCCAGGACATTGCCAGCTATCGCCGCGCCGCCGCCAAACTGCTCTATGTCTTAAGGGAAGACGCTGCATACTACAAAGAGCACAAAAAACTGCTGGCCAAGGCGTTGAAATGGGCGCAGCAAAATCGCAATCCTAGCATTTTGCTCCGGGGCTATACGCTAAGCCATGCCGAAACCTGGCTGATGTTGGCGCAAAGGCGATCGCAGCATCCCCCCACCGCTCTGCAGGAAGACTTCATTGCCGAAAGTCTGCGCCAACCACCCGCAACCTCACTGGATGTCTTTATCTCTTACTCGCACACAGACGCCGACTTTGCCCGCAAGCTCAACGACGCCCTACAGCTCCAAGGCAAGACAACCTGGTTTGATCAAGAAAGCATTGGGGCGGGCGCCGACTTTCAGCAAGCTATCCATCAAGGCATTGAAACCGCCGATAATTTCCTATTTGTGCTTTCCCCAGATTCAATCAACTCCCCCTCTTCCTTGGATGAAGCGGATTATGCGGCTAAGTTGAACAAACGCGTGATTGCAGTGTTGCATCACCCGGTGAATCCGGCTGATTTGCCTTCCGAGTTAACCCAGATTCAATGGATTGACTTCAGTCGACAGGGCGGTGATTTTTATAGCAATTTCTGTGAATTAATCCGCACTCTGGATCTGGATCGAGCGCATGTGAAAAGCCATACTAAGTGGACCCAACGGGCGATCGAATGGACCCAGCGCGATCGCAATGAAGACCTGCTTTTGCGGGGAAGCGAATTGGTCATCGCTCAAAACTGGCTGGCGAACGCCGAACAACAGGCCAAACGCCCAACTCCGACCTCATTACAGCAAACCTTTATCCAAGCCAGTATAGACCTCCAAACCCGTCTGCAGCAACAGGAAGAAGCTCAGCATCAGCGCCAGTTAGCCCAGGAGCGCCGAGCCCGTAAAATGGCTCAGCGGACCACCCGCCGCGTGATCATTGGCGGCTTGTTGATGGCGGGGCTCTCTCTCTTTGCAGGCGTACAGTTGAGAGAATCAGAAATCAACGAAGTCCGGGCCCTAGTCGCCTCCGCCAAAGTGGACTTAACCCGGAATAGAGATTTCGATGCGGTGCTCCACAGTTTGCATGCGTTCCATGAAATAGTTTGGTTGCGCTGGCTTCTGGCCCCCACCGCACACCTTCAGAATGATGTAATTGATGTTCTGCGACAAGCCGTCAATGTGAAGGAACGCAATCGGATTGAGGTGGATTCGGTTTGGCGGGTGCGTTTTAGTCCAGATGGTCAGACACTGGCCACAGCCTCCTACGACGGGACTATGCAGTTATGGACAGTCCAGGGAAGCGAACTTCGTCTACTGACGGAAATGATCCATGAAGAAGCGCTGAGTGAGATCCAATTCAGTCCCGATGGACAGAGGATCGCCGCCGCGTTGCAAAATGGCGACGTGCAGATCTGGACAACTGCTGGACAAGTCCTGACAACCCTCGGCGGAAATGACGGCGCTATCACCAGTCTTAGCTTTAGCCCCGATGGCCAAACCCTAGCGACCGCCGCCGTAAACAATACGGTCCGGCTATGGAATTTACAAACCAACGAACCGCTTCAGTCCAGCCCCAATGAATATTTGGGGGGCCGGGTTAGCTTCAGTCCCAATGGTCAGCGGTTGGCCACGATTCACTATGATGGAACGCTTTATTTATGGGATTTAGACGGCGACCAACCCGCCCAACGGATTGAGCATGAGACTGATATTGGGTGGGTTAGTTTTAGTCCCCTTAACCCATCGTCGCCTGACGACGACAGCGGTCAGATTCTAGCCACCGCCTCAAATGATGGGTCAGTTTACCTGTGGGATTTGCAAGGAAACCCACTGACGAAATTCCAAGCCCATAATGCGACGATTTGGGAAATCAGCTTTAGTCCCAATGGCGATGTTTTGGCGACTGCTTCAGCCGATGGAACCGTCCGCTTTTGGGATTTACAGGGGCGCGAATTATCTCAACTGAGTGGATACGATTATGAAGTCTGGAGTTTTAGTTTTAGTCCGAATGGCGAAACTCTGGCCACCGCGTCTGGAGACGGCATGGTTCGCTTATGGGATACGACCCAAACTGAAAACCCCATTCTGAGGGGACACCGAGATGCGGTTTGGAAAGCGAGTTTCAGTCCAGATGGTCAGTTTCTGGCGACCGCTTCGGCAGACGGAACAATTCGTTTGTGGGATCTGCAGGGCTCTGAATTAGGGCAATTGAATGGTCATACCGCCGCCGTCTGGGATATCAGCTTTAGTCCCAACGGCGTTCACCTCCCCTCAGGCGAGAATACTCCATTTTTGGTCACGGCGTCAGAGGATGGCGCCGCCCGCCTATGGGATTTACAGGGCAATGAGCTGACTCAATTGAGCGGCCATACAGAGGGAGTTTGGGGGGTTCACATCAGTCCCAATGGAGAATTGATCGCCACAGCTTCAGCTGATGGAACCGCCCGCCTGTGGGATTTACAGGGACGTGAACAGGCTCACTTGATTGGCCATCAGAAGGAAATTTGGGGCGTTCGGTTTAGCCCCGACGGACAACATATCGCCACGGCTTCCTATGACGGTACGGCTCGCTTATGGGATTTACAGGGCAATGAGCTGACTCAATTCATGGGCCATGAAGCGGAGGTTGGTATTGTCAACTTTAGCCCAGACGGTCAACATTTAGCGACGGCCTCCTATGACAAGACGGTCCGTCTATGGGACCTGCAGGGGAATGAGCTGGCCCAATTCATCGGCCATCGGGAGAAAGTTTGGGGGGTCAGCTTTAGTCCGGATGGTCAGTTTCTGGCGACCGCTTCCGATGACAAAACAGTTCGCCTATGGGATTTGCAAGGGAAAGAACTGACCCAGTTTACCGGACATAAGCGCGGCGTTTTAAGTGTGGAATTTAGCCCGGATGGCCAATTACTAGCCACGGCTTCCGCCGATCGCACCGTTCGCCTGTGGCCGGTGGAAACCACTGATCAATTATTGGCGCGGGCTTGCAATCGGGTGCGGACGTATCTGGAAACCAGTCCTGAGGTGAGGGAACGCAACATTTGTGATGGAATTGGCGTAGAGCAGTAGGAGATTGGCGTCAAAATGAAAGACCCCGGAAGAGATAGTGGATGGGTGGATGGGTGGATGGGTGGATGGGTAAGTGGTGTAAACCGTAGATTCATCAGCGGGTATTTTTTATTGCAGGAAATCAGCTGGCAATTGGAACCGTGAAGTAGAAGGCGCTCCCTTTGCCAAAGTCGCTCTCCGCCCAAATTACACCACCATGCTGCTCAATAATCTTGCGACAGATCGCCAGTCCTAACCCCGTTCCTCCCCGCTTGCGGGAGTCAGAGGCGTCCACCTGATGAAAGCGCTCAAAAACCCGTTCGAGCTTGTCAGCCGGGATGCCTTCTCCTTGGTCGCGAACACTGAACAGAGCATAGGGGGGCTGGATTTTGGATTTTAGATTTTGGATTTTAGAATTTTCTCTTCGTTCTTCGTTCTTCATTCTTCGGCCACCTTTCCTCCCCATCTTCCCCATCTCCCAAGACGCAACATGTTGCGTCTCTACATCTGCCTCCCCTGCTCCCTCTGCTCCTCTACCTATCTCCTCCCTCACAACTTCCACCGTCAACCAAACCGTCCCCCCAGAGGAGGAAAACTTGATCGCATTACTGAGCAGATTGGCTAAGGTTTGCACAATGTAGTCAGGATCGGCCTGAATAAGAATGGAAATAGGGCTGGTCGAAAGAGCCACTCCATGCTGTTGAGCCATCCCTTGCATGGCTTCTGTTGCTCGTCTCATCAAGTCAGCGGCATCGCAGACTTGGAAGTCTAGCTGAACGCGGCCTGACTCGATGCGCTGCAGATCGAGCACATCATTGACTAAGCGCACCAGCCGATCGGTGCTTTCATCGGCAATTTTAAGCATTTGCCGCCCCTCTTCCGAACGGCTGTCCAATTGCCCGGCGGCAAGGAGCTTCAGGGAGCCATGAAGTGACGTTAGCGGAGTGCGCAGTTCATGACTAACGACGGAGATAAACTCGTCTTTCATCCGTTCGATGGCTTTGCGTTCACTGATATCGCTCATCAAGGCGAAAAACCCCTTCACCTCTCCCTGTTCTCCAAGATGGGGAATATAGTCAGCATCAACCCAACGAGAGTCGCTGGTTTCGTTAGTTATCTCGATCTCAAAGCTAACAGGCTCACCGGATAATACCGCTTCAACGTAGGGTTGAATGCGCTGATAAAGCGCTTCTCCTATCACTGCCTGAATAGAACAGCCATAGATATCTGAAACGGATTTGCCATACCAGTCTTCGTAGGCTCGATTGTTGAAGCGATAGTGTTGTTGAGCATCCACATAGGCAATGAGGACGGGAAGCGCATCGGTGGTCAGGCGCAGTTGTTCCTCACTATGTCGCAGGGCGGCTTCAACTTGCTTGCGCTCATTGATCTCCTGCTGCAACTGTTGGTTGGCGGCAGTGAGTTCAGCCGTTCGCGATTCGACCATATGCGCCAGGTGATCACGATACTGGCTCAATTGCGCTTCGGTGAGCAACTGCTTTTCACGCTCGATGCCGATGATCAGCGCTGGCAGGATCACAATGCCTAGAAAAAGCTGCAGTTCTTGTATGGCGCCTAAGGAAGCGTCCCACCCCAAGGGGTGGTTCAACGGTCCAGAGCCTTGAAGGGTTAGCGTCACGGCGATCGCGGTGATGATCACGCCCAGCAACGCGCATCCGAACACGCCGAGCCGATAACCGCACCAGAGTAACAGCGGTCCGATTGAATACAGTAAGGTCGTATATGACGACTGGGTGAATACCTGCGACGTCATCGCAATAATGAGCAACCCATACATCATGCTTTCGAGACGCTGTTTGCCGTAAATTCGTCTCACCTCCGACCAGGAAGCGCTGAGAACCACAGGCGTAATGATGGCGAAGCCCATGACATCTGCGATCCACCACGTCGGCCACACGACCCCGTAAGGCGTGCCGTAAGTTAAATGAATTAGAGTGGCCCCGGCCGTTGCGCCTGCCGCTGCGCTCAGCAATCCCGCGCCAACTATCTTCAAGGGTTGGGCAACGGTTTTTAGCACGACAGGCAGCGGCATTAACCGCCAGACGATAGCAACAAAGGTGACGATCTCCAAGGCGTTGCCCAGAACAAATCCCAGGGCGATGGCGACTGTATCGCCCATCAGCCAGTTCGCTAAGCCATTAGCGACCAGACAGGTCCCCAGATAACCGGGCCAGTCTTTCATGGCTGCCCGCAGCAATACACCGACCAAGATCGCATTTGGCGGCCACAACGCAGCGACATTCCCCCCTTCACGGGTTAGGGCGATACCGATCAGTGCGGCCAACAGATAAACGAGCCCCATGATCAGAAAACGGCTCACCCACATCCCATTGGCGAGTTTCACTTTATGTTCCTTGTAGCAGGTAATACACTGATCTGTCGAGCGCACCCTGAGCAGGGGGCAGAGTCATGGTGATAAAAACCGTGACCATGTCACAAAGGTGTGAATTTATATAGATTAAATATATCAAAGTATCAGAATCTGGGCTGCTTTCAGCTGCCCAACCGTCATTTTAGGCGGTTGCTTTTTTGAGAGAAATGATGTGATGACTTTAGGCGGCCTTTTTGAACAAGCAAATAGAGGCGGCTACGTGGACGATACAAGGAAGCGCCAAAAATTTCTAAAAACCTTAATTTAGATAAAGCTTAACGTAGAGCAATCTTTGTCAGAATTAGAAAATCGGGCTCCAATCAGAGTGTATGCATCTATATCCACGTTTCTGCGTCAAGTTTTCTGCTGCTAAAAAAGATGCAATCGACCCGCGCTCCTATTCTTTTGACTTCGTTTGCACCTTGGCGGGCAAGTCAACCTTCCAATTCCTCGGATGATTTATTAATCCAGTCCCAGCAGACGGGGGCGCTCCCCCCTGAAACGATTATTCTCCGAAAGCTGCCGGTGAATTTTCAATTGGCCCCAACCCAAGTAATCGCCAAAATCTTTGAACTTCGTCCCCGATGGGTAGTTTGCTGCGGCATGGCCGAAAGCCGCAATCAATTGAACCTTGAGTTGCAAGGAACTTGCAATCAGCGAGTGCTCCAAACATCCATCAATCTAAAGACGCTGATGGCGGACACTCAGATTACGGCGGTTAGTCATAGCGCTGGCGAGTTTGTCTGTAACCACCTATATTTTAGAGTGTTAGATTTTTTGAACCATGCTAATTGGCCTTGTGAATGCGTTTTTGTCCATGTTCCTCGCCTGACTAAGGCGAATTGGCAACCGATCCAATCGGATTTTCAACTTATGCTTGACCGATTGAGCACACCTCAAAAAAATCTCTGGGCTAAGCAAGCCGCTTAGGCAAATGTCAGGGTTATGGGAGGGCGAATGATCTAGGGCCGGATTAACTAAAGTGATTCTGGCCGCCTAGGACTCAAACTTTGAATCCGAACTTAGCATTGCAGCCAGTTGACTTCGATGGACCCGCTTCAATCCCTCCATCACCCAATCATCATCCTCGTTTCCGATCTCGTCCAGTAATCGTTTCACTAATGCTTGAACATTGTGGGCTTGATCTTCTGCAATGGCGGTTTTCCTGGCGGGGGAAAATAGCAATGGCGGTTGTTCACTGGGACGATAAACCAATAGTGGTCGATCTATCTCACCGATGGATTGACCACAGTTAGGACACATTAGGGAATTCAACTCCCCGTTGATAATCTTTTGGACTAACTCAGGACGAGCCGCCTGATCGACAATCAGCCAGATATCTGCAGTCGTAGTTTGATGGCAGTGGGGGCAACTGTGTTCGGTTGCCTTCGCGTAGGAATAGTCCATCCGAACCTGATCCTCAATAATCAGAACCTATACTTGAGGCAAGTGAGGCAAATTTGACCGAGCGCTAAATTGGCAGAATGGAGCGCTGGCAGGCCGGACAAACGGCATGAATCACCAACTGGCAATCCAATAAGTGATACCCTGCTTTCTCAGCAACTTTAGCGCCTGCTTTCAAAACGGAATCGTTTTTGAACTCAACTGCTTTATTGCACCGGACGCATATCAGATGATGATGATGATGGGGGGCGGGTTGATTAATTTCGTACCGCTTGTGTCCTTCCGCCAACTCAAGTTCTCGCAAAATACCCATGCGAGCCATGAGTTTCAGGTTGCGATAGATCGTGGATAAGCTGACGCGCTCGCCTTCTGCGTTGAGCATGTCACAAAGATCCTCAGCGCTTAGATGTTCGCCTTTGTCAAGATTCTGAAATGTCTTAAGGATAGTTTCTCGCTGAGGTGTCATGCGCCAGCCCCGCTCATTTAGTTCTGCTTTAAGCGCGGATGTAGTGTAGGCCACGATGACAGTTCCTATCAATAACAACGTCTTAATGCGAACAATGATAGCGGATAAATCTGGCTATTTGCAAGAATTATTTCTTATTGAGAAAAATATCTAAATTGTGAAGAATACACTCTCTACGGTAAATGGGGATTCGGACTCCATGATTAAGACAGACAGGCCTTGAGCGTCTAAGTCAAAGCGTCGTTGGGGCAGGGCGCAGGACTTATTCTCGGTGAGGTTAGCCTGGGGTCCTTCAAGGCTGCTACGGGTGAGGCATTGACCCTCTTCGCCTAAAGCAATGAAGTTGACAACGCCAGCGCCTCTGACGGCAATGGTCAAATGATCGAGAGGCCGCTGCAGATGAATTTTGATCATTTTCCGCCCTGCCTCAGGCATCAGAACCACTGCGCCGGATTCAGACAGGAAACTTGGATTGGAAGGAGTAAGGGCGATCGCGCCTTCAAACTGCAAGCCCCAATTTTGATATTGGTCGGTGACCACCTCAAAACTAGATAAGGTTTGGAAATTCACTTTATCCCAGGCGGGTAGCTCAGAAGACGCCCTTTCAGCAAAGGACCGTTCAGGCGAAGAAGCGCCTGGATTGAGGAAATCGTTTTGAGGAGTAATGGAAGACAGCACGATAAAAAAACCTGACAGACTGAAAACTTATACAGGCAAAGTCATGACTGTTCCGAAGGATTTTTTTAATTTTGTGTCAGTTATTAGGGTGGTCTATTGAAAGGCAGGCGATTTTCCTTTAGAATCTCCTCTCCAAGATCAGTCAAATTGCGGTTCCCACCTGTCTCAAAGCGGATGACGGCCCTCCCTTGGCTTTGTCTATGGCTGTGATTGAAGAACCTGGCGATCGGCAAACTGTCCTAGGACTAAAATCATTAAAATTGCTGACCAATGCTCGCAAAATCTTATGATAGGCTATCTTAGGAATTAACTACGGGATGTAGCGCAGCTTGGTAGCGCACTTCGTTCGGGACGAAGGGGCCGCTGGTTCGAATCCAGTCATCCCGATTTTTAGGTTGATTGATCTAATAGCTGTGATCCACTCAGGTAACGGCGAAGTTATCTGAGAGTTTTAATTCGTTGGGTTTCATTCTTCAATCCAGCCTACGAAGCTCACGAACGTTGCCGCGTAGGGCTTTGATTTTGCCCCGCTTGGCTTTGCTGTCGAGGCGCTTTTTTTTGGCGCTTTTTGAGGGTTTAGTCGGTTTGCGCTTTTGAGGGGCGACCGTGACGCCTTTGATCAGATCCTGGAGGCGGTTGAGGGCGTCTTCTTTATTTTGCTCTTGGGTGCGGTGCTGCTGGGCTTTGATGACAATGACGCCTTCTTTGGTGATGCGTCTGTCGTTGAGATTGAGCAGGCGCTCTTTGTAGAGGGGCGACAGGGAGGAGGCGTTAATGTCGAAGCGCAAGTGAATGGCGGTGGCGACTTTATTGACGTTTTGACCTCCAGCTCCTTGGGAGCGAACGGCGCTGAGTTCGATTTCGCTGAGGGGGATGGCAGTGCGCTTGGTGATTGGTAGCATAGATGGGTTTGGGCTTCTGACTCCACCATAGCCAGAATAGAGAAGTCGATCCAGTGCTAAACTCTCTGCTATATTTCAAATTCCATCAAAAATTCCTGATTTAAACCAATTTAGTAGATACTTTCAAAATGGACGGGGCTTTTCCACCCAGACAATAAAAGATGTAGTGTAAGTATCCTTTCATTGCCCAGGAGATTTGCTGTGGTGAATATCAGCCACCTCACTATCCTTAAGCAAGGAATAGACACGTGGAATCGATGGCGACAAAAGGATCCTACCCTTAGACCTAACCTGCAGGGCGCTGATCTTCGCGGCGCTGACCTTTACGCCATTAATTTCAGCCATACTTATCTGAGCGGCGCTGACTTGAGGCAAGCGTATCTCCTGGATGCGGATTTGAGCGACGCAAACCTCCGGAACGCTAACTTAACCCGGGCCTGCTTAATTGGCGTTAACTTGCATGATGCATATCTGAGCGGGGCTAATCTCAGCCAAGCTTATCTGGCCCAGGGCGATCTGAGCGCCGCTCACTTGAGGGAGTCAAATCTGACCGGCGCCCATCTCCAGGCCGCCATCCTAAAGGGCGCCTATCTGAGGGGGGCCGATCTAAACCAGGCGGATCTGAGTAGAACCCAGGGATTAACCCCTTTACAAGTCAAGTACGCCAAAGGCTTGTACGC
Source organism: Leptolyngbyaceae cyanobacterium MO_188.B28 (assembly GCA_030065175.1). GTDB lineage: Bacteria > Cyanobacteriota > Cyanobacteriia > Phormidesmidales > Phormidesmidaceae > JAKSDM01. The sequence goes on from JASJDH010000017.1 coordinate 20,890, forward strand.
TGCGGACTGCTTGTACTCCACAGACTATAGCGAGGAACTCCGCCAGACGTTGGCCTCCTCTACTTTGTCTTCTCTAAAAATGGTGGAATTGGACAGTTCAGTGCAATTACGATCGCCCGTAGCAGTTCCGCTTCCCGATTAGTCACCTCATTGTCCACCAGGACGGTGTGGGCGCAGGCGTCCACCACAGCCTGTTTGAGTTTTGGCGCAGCTAATTCAAGCCGATTCAAGCTCTGGCCAATCTCCTGAAGACTGCACCTTCGAGGCTCCTTGGGAAGGTCTTGACTCCCGGCGCCGGGCAAACAGAACAGGCCCGAGCGAAAGGCATAGGCGATCGCATCTGGAGAAGTTTGGCCAATTCGCGCCAGCGCCGACAGCAGCGTGACGCAATCCAGCCAGATCTGCTCTATTTTGGTGTATTTGATCTGCAGGTCTTTATCCTGGCTAAAGTAAGGTTTCAGCCGACGATACAAGATCAGTTGCATCACATACTCTGACAGGGAAAGCACCCCATCTGCTCTTACCAGTTCTTTAATTTGGTTAAACAGTTGAATGTACTGCTGGGGCGTACTGGTGCGAAGGGCTGGAATGGTGAGATCAAGCAGCACCAGGTGGGTCCGCTGGGCCAACTTTTGCAGATATTGACTCAGATGCGACACCTTGTCGGCGAACTCAACAGACTCTGATTGGCGCAACAGGTCAAGTTGTTTCTCTCGGATCTCTGCTTTGCTGTCCAACAATAGACCGTAAATGACCGCCAGGGCTCCTTGCCGATTACGGATAGCAGCCCGGAGCTGTTCCGGCATCTTGGAAAGGAATGCATGGGCGTAAGTCAGATGTTCAGGATCGGCGGTTCCCACCTGCTGCACAATTTGTTCAGGAGCGACGTTGATGGGGGCGACGCCAGGGCGAATGGGACTGGCTCCGGGAGGTTTCACTGCGCCCGCCGATTGAAATCCCATGACACCCCCCTTATTAACCAGAGCGTTAGCGGTGCGCCCTCTGGCTTGAGTAGACGATTTTCTTTTAGGCAGAGGAGTAGTTTGGCCGGCAAAGTTGTCCAGGCGTTGAATCCGCTCCTCGAGGGGCGGATGGGTGGCGAAAAGTTCATTCAGAAAAAAGGACGGGCTGAGGGCGTTGCCAAAGAACAGGTGGCTGGCTTCTTCCGCCTTAGGGGAATCGATGCGAGACCCTTCGATAAATCCGCCAAGTTTCTTCAGGGCGCTAGAGATACCAGAGGGATTGCGCGTAAATTGAACCGCGGAGGCATCGGCCAGAAATTCCCGTTGACGAGAAACGGCGCTTTTAATCAGACGGCCGCACAGCAGGCCAACCCCGCCAATCCCCATCAAGGCTAAGCCAATAAAGACAATGCCATTGCCCTTTTCTCGACGAGAACGCCTGCGAGAGGATCCTGCGCTTCGCAAGAAGACACGGCCAATGATATAAATCAGCAAAATCCCTTGCAACACCCCAATTAGCTGGATGTTGAGGCGCATATCCCCATTCAGAATATGGCTGAACTCATGGGCGATGACCCCCTGCAGTTCGTCCCGATCCAGGTGCTCCAAACAGCCTCGGGTGACCCCAATCACGGCGTCGTTCGGGGTGTAGCCCGCAGCGAAGGCATTGATCCCGGGTTCGTACTCCAGCAGGTAAACGGCGGGTATGGGCGTACCGGACGCGATCGCGATTTCCTCCACCACGTTCAACAGGGTTTGCTCCCTCGGATCTCGGGTTTGCAGATTCACCAACCGGCCGCCCAGGTTCTCTGCAACCGCCATCCCTCCCTGACGCAATTGCAGGATTTTGTATGCGCTCCCCGAGCCGACAACCGCCAAGGTGCCGAGGGACACCAAAAACAAGACCTCTGGTCGCCACCACCCCCCAGCTCCACCATCAAGCAAGGCAATAACGACAACGGCGTATATCGACAGAATCATGCCTGCGATCGCTAACCCAAACAGGCCCATGAGCTGTTTTGTGTTCTGCCGAGCCTGATCCTGGTGCTCGAAGAAATTCATAGTTCTGATCTAGAAAGAGACACGAGGCGCTTGCTTAACCTCGGGTGTGGATTCTTCCAGCAGTTGGGCGGACTTGAAGTTGAAGTTGTTTGCGATCAGATTGCTGGGGAAGATTTCACGTTTGGTGTTGTACATCGTCACCGCATCATTAAAGGCTTGACGGGCGAAGGCGATCCGATTTTCAGTGGAGCGCAATTCCTCCATCAATTGCCCTATGGATTGATCCGCTTTCAAATCTGGATAGGATTCAGACAGTGCAAACAACCGCCCCAAACTCCCCGTCAAGGCGGCTTCTGCCGCCGCCAACTGCTGCATCGTCTGGGGATCGCCGGGCGCTTGGGCGGCTCGACTGTTAGCGGAAACCGCTGTATTCCGAGCCGCAATTACAGCTTCCAACGTCTCTCGCTCGTGCTTCATATATCCCTTAACGGTTTCCACCAGGTTAGGGATTAAGTCGTAGCGGCGCCTGAGTTGCACATCAATTTGCGAATAGGCGTTCTGGTAGCGGTTGCGCAAAGTCACAAGCCGGTTGTACCCATCAACACAGATGAAACCCACAACCAGGACCAAAACAATAAGAAAGATGAAGATGCCCATGGATCAGCCTGCTGGATAGTCGCCTGTGATCAACAGGTTCGATTAATCCAACCCTTCCTGCTGACCCTTTGCCTGATTGCCGAAAGCAATCATCGCCCCCAGCATGCCCATCAACGGTAACGGATTAACTGGGAAGGCCTTGCATTAGAGAATTTCCACAGCATCGCTGGGTCGAATCATCCCCCCCGATAGAACACGGGCATATAGACGACTACTGCCGGGATACTTTTTTTGACTGATTCGGCTATATCGTCGATTCGAAAACCATCGGGCATTTTTCCGGCAGGGCGCTGCATAAATGGCGATCTCAAGGAGAACGTCGCCCCCCAGCTTGAGTTTTACCCCTGGGGTCACCTGAATCCAATCGAGTCCTGCAATGGTGACATTTTCCCCCGCACTGCCTGCGGCGATCGGATGCCCTTCCCGACGCAATTCATCAATCATCTCCTGAGACCAAAGACACACCGCCCGCTCTGGCCCCCCATGGATTTTGGGGGTGGCCTGGCGATCGCCAACCAACCCATTGACCTCCACCTTAGCCTCAGCGACCGCTGTCTTGGGGACTCCACCTGCCGACACACTGACCTGTACAATGTAGGCCATTTCAATGCTTTCCCTTACCAACGCTCTCCCTCCGGCCAGATAGCAAATGTCACCCCAGGACTGTAGATATTGAGAAACATTGTTCGCCCATCTGGTGAGAAGCAAATGCCAGCGAATTCAGACTGATTCAAGGCATTATGGGCGAAGGGATAAATTTCGCCATTCGGTGTGACGCCCACCACAAATTGGTCGCCTCGACCGTCCTCACAGACCATCAGATCGCCTGAGGGGGCCATGATCAAATTATCGGGGAAATCTAGGATACTGGGGTCGTCGGGTTGGACGAAGAGTTCCAGCGCACCGCCTAGATCAGGGGGTTGACCAGGGGTATAGCGCCAGATTTGGCCAAAGGGTTCTTCTCCACCCGTTGTACAAACAAAATAAAGGCTGCCATCGCTGTAGCAAATGCCCTCCCCTCGGGTAAACTGGGCCGCCCCCTTGTTGAATCCTTCTCGACGCACCGTATCTTCAGCCGGATCAACGTCTTCGATCGGAACCCAATCCACCGCCAGGGGTTGACCCACCGGAAACCCCCGACGGGTATTAGCCTGGGGATATTCTTGAATCCGCAGCGCCTCCAATTTACCCCCAACATGTAAAGCGCCAGGCAGATCGGGGATAAAGCGATAAAGCAGTCCATCGCCTCGATCTTCGGTTTGATAGACAATGCCCGTGCGGGGATCCACTGCGATCGCCTCATGCGTAAATCGTCCCATAGCCTTCAATGGTAGGGGGAACACCGGCCCGGTCGCAGTTATAGGAATCTCAAAGTTGTAACCATGGGGTCGAGAGATAGGCTTTGAAAAGCTGCCTGGGGGAGTAGAGGTGTCCTCTTCGCAGCTAATCCAACTTCCCCAAGGCGTTGCGCCGCCGCCACAGTTGCGCACGGTTCCTGCGAGAGAGGCATATTGCCGAATTAACCGACGGTCAGGGGAAATCACCATCGTTGTGGCGCCCCCTTTTCCGCGGGGATCATATTGTCGACGTCGAGACTTGGCAAGGACACCGATGCGGGCGTTCGTCGACAGCTCATGGTTACGGATGAGTACAGTGTCGCCCTGAGTATTGATGAAAGCAGCCATGCCATCTTGAGCCCCAGGCAATAGACTCCCATCGTTCATCAGATCTCCAGCTTTGGAGAGCACCCGATATTGAAATCCGATAGGTAAATCTAACAAGCGGTTAGGATCGCTCTGAAGCGGACCGTAACCCAATGTAGGAACTTGCGCGGCTCTGCCGTAGAGTACCTTCAGGTGAGTCGCGATGACTACGCTAGTCGTACTTGACCCAACCAACCTCAGAAATTGCCGTCGTGAGATCGTCATGGATTAATCAGAAAGTTGCCTTTGCAATCTTAACCGCTCTCACGCCTAAGCCGCCTGTGAACAACAGGTTCTGGAAGCGCTTGGCTGAAGAGGCTCCTCGAAAAAATAACGTCTGATTTTCTTTTCAAATTAAACGCTGCGCAGTGCAGGTTAAATCACTGGTTAGGTGAATAAATCAGTTAAGAGAAAGTGAATCTATTTCACGGATTCAGACTTTTCAACCCTATTAGTTTAAAAATTGGTGAAAATAAGGTAAAGTTATCTCACTTAATTAATCAAGAAACGGGTGGCGGGATGCGCAACTAGAACCCGCGAGGTTGTTTTCGTTAAAGTGTCAAACTCGTAGCACTAGCTCTGAATTTCATAGGAGCTTTTAATGCTATTTTTTATCGGTTTTAGTGATTGCAATCTATCGATGCACAGACCGTACAATTCAAAAATTTTCTTCTAAGAGAAATTTTAAAAAGTATCATATTGCTGGGGTTTATCTATGAAGTTGGGGCAAATTCATACAACGATTACAATCTTTAATATCTTACTATTTTCGTTCCTATTTATTGCGTTTTCAGATCTCAAGCTACTCTTTATCCAAGAGGATAATTTCATAGAGAATCTTTCAGCAATTTTGTTTTTCCTCAGCTTTTTTGTAGGTCTCATTACGCTTATAAGATTTAAAAAACCTCATTTTCACCCAATCTATATCGGAATTCCTGTTTTGGGTCTTATTGGTTTTCTGGATGAAATTAGTTTTGGCGAACGTATAGCTGGCTTTAAGTCTCCGGAATTGTATGGCGCTAAGATCGCTTCATTTCACGATGCAGTAGATTCAATCGACCACGTGCTTTACAGGTCGATAAAGTATGGTGATTATTTGTTGTTATTTTTACTGTTGGCTATTTTGCTTGCCACATTGTTTGGTATCGTGCAGCTTATCCGCAGATATAGAAAAAATCTCCGTCTGAATAAAATCTTGACCTTTTCGGAGAAGCATCCCCCTTTTAGATTCCTCCTGATTTCTCTAGGTTTTATATTCATTGCAATGATGATTGACTTTGACATCATTGGCGATCATAGGGCTGCAACCTTTATGTTCGTGGAAGAAATATTTGAAATGAATGCAGCGCTAACGTTTTTATTTGGCGCTCTCGCGATCGGCATTCGCCAACAGTCCCCTACTATTAGAAAGCATCTTGTCAAGTTGTAATCATTCCTGAGAACAAGTCTCTAGACTATTACCTGAGACCTTCGCCCCAGCTTGAGCTTCAGCCCTGGGTTCACCTGAATCCAATCGAGCCTTGAAATGTGACATTTTCCTCTGCACTGCCTGCCGCGATCGGATCTCCCTGACGCAGTTGATCAATCATTTCCTGTGACCCCAGGCAAACTGTTCGGTCTGGACCGCTATAAATTTTGGGAGCGGCCTGGCGATCGCCAACCCATCCATTGAATTCCCTCTTAGCTTCAGCTGATGCTGTCTTGGGGACTCCACCCGCCGACACACTAACCTGCACCATGGAGTCCATATCGACTATTCCTTCCAAGCAATCCGCTAACCCCCAGTTGAATAGTGGATTGAGGTGCGATCGCGTTTCATCGTAATCGCAAGTGCAGGATTAGGACTGAAACAAAAACTTACATTTAAAGCTTAAAAAATACTTTAACGGAATAATCGTATTTTTGAGAAAAACTCCTCTGAACATGCTGATTCATATATCAGGGGAGTTTTTTCTTTCTATACGGAAGTCGGCTCCGGACCAGGGGGCTTCCGCCCACAGAATCGCCCCACCACAGCGGCTGGCGACTATAGGGAACCCCAAAAACTGGACAGGGAATTCTCTGAAGCACTCGAAAAATGATATGGCTATCCTATTTGATTTATGAAAATTTCTGAGAACACAATCACCATTCGACAAGGCGTTAGTTCTAAGTGTGTATAAAAGAAATCAAACCGGATCGCTATTGGAGTGATTCATGAGTAAAATACGCAAACAGTACAGTCCCCACTTCCAAGCCAAAGCAGCCAGAAAAACCGAATCCCCATCCCCATGTTCAACACTAATGGAGGAACTGAAAGATTAGCGTCATTGGTACAATCGCCCAAAACCGCATCAATCACTGAATTATCGAACCCTTGATGAGATGTATTCCTAGTTTGATCGCGTATGTTACGCTCTGAAAAAGAGAAAAACATATTCAGGACATTCAGAGCTTCTTAGTCCTTCCAACTTGTCTAGACTCTACGGTCCACTTTAGACCGCTTAACAGTACAGAGCTAAGATTTGAGGGGATAGTTTTGAAAAGTTCTTTTAGGCGATACAAAAATCAAAGTTTTAGACGGTCGTTGGAGTTAAAGATGGGCACTTTAGAAAGAAATAAAACTCAATAAGAAAAAACTTGCCGCTCCCCACGAGCAAAGCTATGACTGATCACATAGCTAAATTCGATCTCAGAAACAATTAACTCTTGGGAAAAGCATCATGACTACAAGTTATCAAAATCGGAGTATAGAAGCAAACCGGGTAAGTTCGCTATCCGAAGATTCGATAGAGAATCCTTATAACCCAATTGATCTCGCACAAATTCAAGCAAAACGCCAGGAATATCAGTATAACTATACCCATATTTCCCCAATTGCCATGGTGGATAAGCTGCCAGAAGGGGAGCAATTTTCTTTCCCCTGGAAGTTGATGGTGGCTAGGGTTGGCTTTGAGCTACTTGTTAATACAATAATTGTTAAACGAGGCGATAGAGAGAAAGAAGGGGCTTCAGATGATGTCAAAGCCTTTCTCATAGAGACCTTTAAGGAAACTTTGTCAGACTATCCGGGGATATCTCGCCTTAAGATTCTTTGGCAGGTGATAAAATTTATGCCGCGATTCTTGTTTGGGCGGTTATCTACTGATTTTGACGAATTAGTTGACCTGATTAAGGATATTCTCACAAGTGTGAGTCGAGATTTCCTCGAAGCTTTTGCCGCAAATGTACAACAGAAGTTAAGGCTTGATGCGCCTGAGGATAAGGATCTCAAGGATTTTCAGGAGCTTTTCAAAACGATTGAACTGCCAGCACTCGCCTTTACTTATCAAGAAGACGAAGTATTCGCAGCGATGCGAGTAGCGGGGCCAAATCCTGTGATGTTGCAACGGCTAACGGAACCGGATCTCCGCTTTCCTGTAACAGAAGCCCATTATCAATCCGTGATGGGAGAGAGGGATTCCCTTGCAGAGGCTTATAAAGACGGGCGTTTATACCTTGCCGATTACGCCATTTTTGATGGTGCGGTGAACGGGACATTCCCACGGGATCAGAAATATCTCTATGCGCCCCTTGCTTTATTTGCCGTTCCCAAGGCAGATATAGGCGATCGCCATCTGCAACCTGTGGCGATTCAGTGTGGGCAAGATCATCATGAATTTCCAATTCTTACACCGAAGTCTAATCCCTATGCTTGGCTCTGCGCCAAAACTATTGTGCAAGTTGCCGACGCCAATTTTCATGAAGCCGTCACGCACCTTGCCCGCACCCATTTGTTTATCGGTCCGTTTGCAATCGCCACTCACCGTCAACTCCCCGATAAACACCCCTTGAGTGTGTTGCTGCGTCCTCATTTCACAGGAATGCTGGCAATTAATAATGCGGCTCAAGACAGCCTCATTGCCGCCGGTGGAGGCGTCGATACAATTCTTTCCTCAACAATTGACTATTCCCGAGTTTTTGCTGTCTTAGGGGTCCAAAGTTATGGCTTTAACTCAGCAATGTTTCCCAAACAATTAAAAAGCCGAGGCGTGGATGATGAAGAAAAATTCCCCATTTATCCCTACCGTGATGATGGTCTTTTAATTTGGGCGGCCATTCATGATTGGGTAGAGGAATATCTTAAGCTTTATTATGTTGACGATGGCGCTGTTCAGCAGGATACCGCCCTGCAAGCATGGGCGAAGGAATTGGTCGCCTTTGATGGAGGCCGGGTAGTAGAATTCGGCGAAACAAATGGACAAATTCAAACTTTTGCTTATCTTGTGGACGCCGTCACTCTGATTATTTTTACTGCTAGCGCTCAACATGCTGCTGTTAATTTCCCCCAAAAGGAAATGATGAGCTTTGCACCTGCTATGCCGACCGCTGGGTATGCTGAGTTGAAAGATTTAGGCGATCGTACTACAGAGGAAGATTACTTAAGCCTATTACCTCCCTTAGATCAAGCCCAAGAACAACTCAAGCTATTGCATTTACTTGGATCTGTTTATTTCAACCAGTTGGGCGAATATGAAAAAGATCATTTTCAAGATAGTCGAGTAAATGCTCCTCTGCAACGTTTTCAAACTTGTTTGGAGGAAATTTCGGGGGTGATCCATAAGCGAAATCTAGATCGCTTACCCTATGAATATCTATTGCCCAAAAACATTCCTCAAAGCATTAACATCTAGAGATCTGGTCCAGCATTTTTAGTTGCCAAATTGGGTCTGACATCAGATACGGCGCACTATCTTCTTGGATATAAATTTGAGGACCAAATGGCTTATAAATAACTTAAAGCAGGAAATTTTCCCTAGGGCGGAATACAGGAGGCAGGAGACAGAATACATAGCCTGACTGACTTCTGCCTCCTGTATTCTGTATTCCCTACCCCACCAGATTTTCCCGGCTTAAATTACACGCCGACTAAATACTGTTCTTGGCCAGAAGATATCTCTATAGCGGAGCAGTCTGGCGTCAAAAAAGCCCGTCAAGCCTTAATTAGATCAACCCTATACCTCACAATAACGATGGATCTCACTGCACTGACCCAAAAAGTTATAAAAGCCCACGATCGCCAAGTTAAACTATCCCGTCGACTGGCAAAAGTAGGCTATGACACCGCTGTTGGAAAATTCCTTCGTCTGGTGGGTTATTACAGAGAAGGATTCATGTTGTTGAAGGCATGGCGCGATTTTCTTTACATTCGGAAGGAAAAAATTGGCGACACATTTTTCGCAGTTGACCAGGCGATCATGCATGCTGACCATGACCAGGTTAAACGGTTAATGCATGTTGAACCGCAGGTACGGGGTAATGACTTAGGCATCATCAGGATTCTTGCTCCCAGTTACCTGCTAAATCATCCCCTAAGCTTAGGCATGAATGGCGCGGACCATACTGGCATTCGATGTGTATTTCAAAAAGCTTTACCTGACCCCTTCGAACAGACAGATTTAATAGGCCGTTATGTTGATGACTTTTTATCGGCAGCGACAAAACGAGAACAATTGCATATTGGAGATGATCTACCTCGATTTATGGTTGAGACTTTGCACCAACTGGTGTTTCAGCTCTCTCTTTCTGAGGAAGAGGTTAAAGCCTCACTTGCTTATATTAAAGGCTTACCCTTAGCGTCTATCCCCAATTTCATCAGTCGCTATCTGTTAGGATTTATGACTGGACCGAATATTCGTCATCGCGAACAATTAATTCAGAAATATCAGAATTCACCCAACTGGGATAGCTATTTAGAAATCGGAAAACAGTATCAGTTAAATCCGAACCAGATTGCGAATGGCTTGTTCGATATGATCCATATTGCGGGCACAGCAGGAACGAGCGCTCTATTAGGCTCTGTTATTGGTGTGTTATGTCTGAATGAAGCCCTCAGGTCTGAAGTGGTTGTAGAAGCCAATACAGTCTGGGAGGATGCAAAAACGTTCAACGGTGAGGCGCTTAAACGAGCAACGATGCTCCATAGCGTTATTTTAGAAACGGCTCGCCTGTATCCGCCAGTACGCTTTGTCAGTCAACTTGCAACGGAGTCTGGTGAAGTTACGATAGGAAGCCAGAAATGTCCTTTTCAAAAGGGGACACGATTACTTGGATCAATATTTACAGCTAATCGTGACGCCCTTAGATATGACAACCCAGATGATTTTCAGGTAACACGAGACTTCTCTGACCTTTTGTCATGGAATGGGGAGGGCCATGAACGAGTTTGTCCAGGCAAATCCCTATCAATTGAATTAATTAAAATTTTCTGTTTGTATCTTTTCAAAGATTACCAATGGGATCAATTTACAGAAGTGAAGTGGGATTTTGAAAAAGTCACAGCTGTTACCCCCAATGATTTGGCGCTTCAGGGTTTTTCGATGAGTTCGCAAAGACTCTCAGACCCAACCCAATCACTTGCTAAGCACCCCGAATGATTTAAGCAGAAACGTGGAAGTTTGAGATCTACTGAATTACCCAAAGAGGATTGCATCGATGGCTAGCTCAATAGAAACCCAGAAATTAGACGACATCGCAACTTGGATGATTCCAATACAATCGACGAACTTACCCAGTGTGTTAAGCGGCGTCTTTTTTATGGATGGGAATCCACTTCCGGATGATTGTCTGACAATGAATAACCTGATGTGGGATGAGGAAACCAATAGCCTCATCTTGCCAGTTTCTGCGCCAGTCCAATGGACTTTTCATCGCTCTGTTTTGGGATGGCTCTTGCTGCGTGGGGCCCAACTATCTAGATTCCGTTACAAAATCCAATTCGATGACGAAAGCCTGCAACGCGCCCGAATTATCCCAATTATTTTTGGCGTCCCTGTAGCGAAATGGATGATTCATGCAAGCATGTGCCGGGCTGAGAACTCTGAAAATGGCGATATTTGGCTCCGAAAAAATCTTTGGTTTGGCGGCCTATCGCGGGTAGGTGAATATGTTTTGCGCCGGGTTGTCGATGAAGCTGGACAACATACGCCAGCCTTTCAAGACATGCTAAGCAAGGTTAAACTTGACTGTCTGGTGGTTGCTCGACATTCATAAAAATATGGAGTTCTAACTTCAGCCGGGACAATCCAGCGCAGAGGGAATACGGAATACAGGAGACAGATTTCAAGCAGGAAGCGGATTCTATCTCCTGACTCGTGCCTCAAGGACGATGTCCCACTTTAAGGTGATGTCCTAAAAAAATAAATTTAGGGTTGGGAATTTAGTAAGTAATTGCAAATACCTCAAAACTGCTTTTCGAGATCTCTACGTCCTCGATCAAGTCTATATTTGAAACTCTGGCGGCTGGAGGGCCCTGTTTCGCCCATTGGACGAGCGCTTGAACATTTTCATCGTCGCCTTCCACCACAATTTCCACTGTGTTATCAGGTTTGTTCTTGACATACCCATTCACTTGCAATCTCTGGGCTTCTGCTCGGGTGTAAAACCGAAAGCCGACTCCTTGCACCAAACCGTGGACAGTTACTTTGCAACGTTTCATAGATAAATCACTATAGAGAACACATCAGTCTAGTTATCTTCTCGAGGGACTGGATCCTGGCCATTCAGGCTGATGTAAATTCGAGCGTTGGACATGCGTGAGAGGTCTCGCAAAGTCTCCAGTTCTTGTAAGCGGAGAAGCGCGGGATGATTGGCATAGGCTTGAGCCGCCTGTTCCCGCTCCCTTAACGCTTGAATATCGGCTTCAGTTTTAATCTGCTGAATGGCCGCCTCATTCTGGGCGGCTAACCGTTCTGATTCCGCCTGGGCTTCCATTTCCAAGCGGTGTGCTTCCGCATTGGCCTGGGCGTCGATTTGCTGGACTTCCGCTTTGGTGCGAGCTTCCACCAATTGGGCTTGGCTCAGGCGCTCTGTCGCTAACACCCGATTCATAATTTCCTGCAGATTGCCTGGGAAAATCAAATCTTTGACATCCGCCCGCAGGATGGCTACCCCATAGCGGCTGGCGACTTCCTGTACATCCCGCAAAATATCTTCACTGAGGCGATTTCGGTTGGTTAGGATTTCTTCTAAGGGCATTGACGCCAGCGATCGCCGCGCCGCCAATTGCACATCGCTATACAGACGACTCTCATAGTTCTCCACTTCATGCAAGGCGGCCCTCGGGTCAGTCACCCGAAACTGAACAATGATGCTGACCCGAATCGCCACCTTGTCGGCTGTGAGAATCTCCTGGCCTTTAATGGTTAAATCTCGCTCCCGCACATCCACCAGCACAATTTCCATCCTGGGTCTGCGGAATAGGCCAAAGAAGTTGAATTGCCTGGGGAGCACATATCGGCCTGCCCCCAATACCTTGACCAGCACCCCATCCCGATAGGACAACCCCCGATGAGTATCTTTGATAATGACTTCGCGCCGAATCATAAGGGTGCGTTTCTAAGTTGGAAGGAGAGGAGATGGGAAAAAGGATAAAGGGTAAGGGGGAAAGGGAAAAAAGGTGCCCCGTAGCTAAGCCGATGTGGAGAACGAATGTCCAGATGGGTGTCTGCTGAAACACTGTCGCACTGCGTGATAGCACAACCGGATGTAGATTCGCTCCTAACTCGCCGGGGCGAAATCATTATATATCCAGGAAACTGCCTTAGGACATTTCAGTAAGTTACGAAGGGGACACTCATTTCCTGACTATCGGGAAACTCTAAACAATCATCCTATGGGGTAAAGGTTTCGGCGATTTACCTCTAAGATGACCATAAATGTGTTTCAGGCATTTAGCGCTTCACCCCATTTGGAGAAACCAGTGTCCACATATCAACACAGCTATCGACCTAATTCACGCCAAACTCCAACCACAATACCTTGTAGTTTCAGCTGGTCCGCAGTGGTTTCAATGTCGGGATACTCCGAGTTTGCAGGCTTAAGTGTGATTTGATCTCCTTGACGGTAGAATCGCTTCAAAGTAGTCCCTTCACCTTCTACCATCGCTGCCACGATCACACCATTTCTTACTTGGTCTTCCTCCTTTACTTTACGCATGATCACAATATCCCCTGAAAGGATATTTTCTCCGATCATGCTTTCACCTGTGACTTTAAGAGCATAATGTTGAGGTTGTGGGAAGCGCCCAGAAAGCTCAAGGAATTCGCTTTCATCAGAGGGTGTTTCGACTAGTCCCCCAGCCGCAATCACACCCAAAATTTGCAAGGATTGAACAGTTTGGTGTTGTTGCTGATTTTTTTCAGATTCAGAGTTATCAAAGTTATCATGAACTAGCTTAAGAATACGAATTCTTGTTCGACTCCGTCTGCCTCCGCCCTCATTTACCCAGTGAATGTATCCCTTGTCATGTAGATGTTTCAAACGGTTTTGAATACTAGAGTTAGAACGCAGTCCCATTGCCTCTTTCATCTCCTGAAAAGAGGGAGATAACTCGCAATCATGCATGCAGGATACTAACCAATCAAAGAGTTGCCGCTGGGCTAGAGTTAGAGTTTGCACTGAGTCCAAAAGGATAACGTTTTACACCACTTAATCAACTTTACGAAGTTCTGCCAGTAGATCGTACCGTTCTAGTAACTCAAGTGCCTCTTCTAAAGCGCTAAGTCTACTTCTTTCCTCTAACCAATCCCAAATATCATATGCTTGCCGTCCTTGCTCAAAACGAGCTACATAGTGTTTTGGAATATCGCAAAGATCTGCTAATTCCTGCCAGTCAGACTGAAGCTTTCGGCAAATATACACCTTAGTCTTCCCTGAGTAGAGACGTTTTTTATCTATCCGAGGCTGAGGTTCAATTTTACTCTCGAAATCTCGTCCCCACACATAACATTCATATGTATTAGGAAGCTCCCTCTCAACTGGTTGAGGCCTACTTCGACTTTCAAAGGGCTTTGTCTTTAACAGCTCTACAACAAATGAGGCAGAGGCTTCGGCAGCGTATTTTTGCCACTGATCATTTTTGGAAGGATCGGCCCAGTCACAGATTCCTTTCACGACTAAAAAGCCAGGTGCTTGTTCACTTTCATAGGCAGCCGTAGCAATACCTGCTGCCTCCATTTCAATTCCAACGAGTTCTACCCAATCACTTTTCAATGCCTCGGCTGTAGAATCGTCTGCTATTACTTTGTCACCAGATGCCATTATCCCAAATAGTACCCTTGGAATCACTCTGCCAGTTGTACCATCAGGCCTTTCAGTTCCAATTGAAATTGCCCATTGCTGTTTCTGTTCAAGAGCTTTAGCGGCATCCAACAAGACTCTCGCAGGGCGATATGCCTGATACCTTGATTGTGTACTACCTGGGGTTTTCTTCCCCAATTCATAGTAAACAATTTGCTCTGCTACAACCACATCACCCAAATAACGCTTTTGTTTCTCTTTTAAGCTATCTGTTTGTTTTTCTCTCATGCCACCTGCTATACCCGCCAGGATAATGAAGGATGGATTCCAAGCCGATATTGCCCATTGAGCGGCAATAGCAGCCTGAATATTACCCATGCTTGGCAATGAAACTAATTTAATTTGATAAATTTCCCTGGATTGAGTATCAGTAATTGATGCTTTGTAAAACGTTCTATCCTTGACCTTTATCTCTTCATAATCACCTAGATATTTAAGAACTTCATCTCTCTCTTTAGGGAGGGCGGTGATGATAACAACATCAGTTAGTTTCTCAGTATTCACAATTTATCTATTAACTCGACTAATCTGATATTTATATAATCTATAATCTGATACTTTTAAGCTGAATAGTTCTTGGTTATCCCTCCTAACACTAGGACGGGAAATTCTCAAGGCCTCAAAATCCTGACAGTAATTTTGACCAATTCACACACCTTTTCGCGTTTCTCCTCAAAAGAATTATCTAAATCCTTGTTCAGGATATCTTTATTCCATATAAATTCAATCAGTTTATCAATATTATGCTTGTGTTCTTCGAGTTCGAGATATTCTTCTACTATTTTCTTGACCTTATCTGATTTCGATACGTTTTCCGATGAACCTCCGAGATCATCATCATAAGACAAATACAGCTTCTTAATTAAATAAGATTGCCCTATATCTCTAAGAGCACTTTCTAGTTCATACAATTTATTTCTATCTTCTAACACATCCCAGAGATCAAATGCTTCCCGACCTTGTTCAAATCGCTCCCATTGACTACGTTTAATTTCAAAGACATCTGCCAGGTCTTTCCAGATAGAGTGAGAGTTTAGGCTAGTACAAACGTCAAATTTAGTCTTTCCAGAGTAAGGATATTTGCTTAAAGTATTGCAAAGACAAGATAGTTTATCCTCTGGATATTTGATTAAATAATCACGGATGTAGCCATTACGTACGTAGTTATAAATAGAAGTATTCTTAGAAAGAGTCCTTGTAGGCTCAGTTATTTCATATGCAGTATAAACTTGTGGTATGTCAATCACTGTGGTCAGAGTAGATCTTGAATCTACTGACTTGTCTAATTGACCTATCTTTTGAGTTTCTAAAAGCTTGTACTCTAAGATGATGACTTCCTTTGGATCATTAGTGGTTAGATATAGCTTTTGTTTTTGACGAAGGATGGCAAGCAGATCAGTGGAATCTACTTCATCTTTTTCTCTTGACTTCTTCTGATTTTCCAAGAGATAAAATTCCCAATAAAGAACAACTTAACAATGTCCGCTTTGAAGACATTAGCTTCTTACCGGAGCACCTAAAAGCACATGATTCTTTACAAATAAAAATTTCAGTTGTTTGAGGAAACTACTGATTTTAATCTAGATTGGGTTTAGAAGTAATTTTAATCTCTCGTTGCAGTCAATGCCAAGTCATAATACAAAACACTCAGGTTTTAACCTGAGTGTTTTGCAAGTCTTATAATATGCGAAAGACTGTCTAGTGCTTGAATTACAACAGTGGCGAAAGGTTTAGTATAGAAGTACCAACTATTAAAGATTGCGATATTTCTTAATGCACCTTTGGGCTCTTTCCTGAAGATTACTTGGAATACCAGGTAGATTGCCATACAGTATAGATGTACAACAACCATAACTTCTAACAACGTTACTAAAAGAACCGCCAGGAGCCTGCTCTCGATAAAACTTCCAGTTAATGGCTATTTCGACACATTGCTTAAAGCTTTCCGCTGCTTCCTTATTCAAAAACGCTAGTCGACTATAGACATCATAGTCATCATAATCCATTACTTCACCACCCTAGCTGTTCCTCTATGATTTTATTGACTGAACTTCCAGAATGCAAATAGTTAGGATTATGTTTTGCTGCAATCATATCCTCCTGAAGTTGTTCTTGGTGATCCTCAATGACTTTCCAAATGTGTCTCATTCGTTGATCAGCACCAGCCTCAAAACCCTCAGTATTGTCTAGCAACCGGTCTTGGATTTCATTTGCACTCATTCCAAACTGAATCCGTCCATTCTGCTCAGTAATTCCAAAATCTACATCAGCAGCTTTGATCATTGCATGCAAAGCACACTGAGGACCAATATCAGGATCGAAGCAATTCTGAATCGCATTTAGAAAATCGTACATGATTCGATATTGCGAACCAGGTCCTGGATGAAATTTCTTAAAGTACCCACTATGGTTGATCAGGCGAGCTAACTGAGTATCCTGAAACAGAAACTCTTTACGCCTGTAAAATACTTGGTTGAAAGCTGGCGCTAGTTTTTGTAGTCCGGTAAGCTCAACCCAAGCAGCAAAACCTTCATTAATCAAAAGCGCACTATGCGCCAAAATTTGGATCGCTTCTCCATACTCTTTATGCAAGGAACACAGATATGGGGAATTGAGTTCCTTGTAGTCTACTCTGCGAAGCAGACCATGATTGTTCAGTAGGGCCAACTGGCGACCTAGTGTTGTCTGAGTATGGAAGAATCCATGACCATACTTTTCATGCAATAGTAGCGCAACGATATTACCTTCTACCCAGGATTCGTCATAGCGCTCATCTCCATCAATTGAAAGAAGGTTGTAAGCAAGATTTTCTTCTCGACTTGGATATTTTTTGGCCAGATGAGTAGCAAGTCCTGGATCAAATGGAATGCAACATCCTTGTTTGGGTAAATACGTTGGAGCAACGTAGCGCAATAACTCATCCGCCAGAGGAAGAAACCTTTGTAAATCTCCCCTTGCAGCCCGAAGAACTTCTAAAAGACGCTCTCTAGTATGTCGTGGGTAAACCTTCTGAACTAGAGTTTCTGGCGTGAATAATCTAAATGGGATATTACGGATAGAATCTGTACTGAATTCTTGCCAGATACATGAAACCCGATGATGCACTTTTGAAGTTAGAATTTCTACAGTGTCTCGCTCTAAATCACTAATGCGAGATTGTAAAGAGGAAAAGATATGAATTAGCCGAGTTCTAGTTTGGCCTGTTTCTTCTATCTTCAGTTCAATCTTACAGTTTCCTTTCTTTACAGCAGTCAAGCGCCAATGATCAGCCGAAATCTGCTCAGCTTTAATCGAGGATGAAGGGTAATCAATAGAAAAATTTAATGGTACCTTCTTAGCATCCTGAGGCCAGCGGACTATAACCTTAGCATCAAAAGAAACTCCGGTTTCAACTTCCTGAATTTCATTTTGACCAGAAAAAAAGACAAAATCTATTTCAGCATCAGGGACGCAGATAAATTGAGAAAGGTGTTCAAAATAGAGAGGTGAATGAGTTATTCCCTCAGGGAAATCGATCTTGAGCTTTAGATTTTGAAGGCCAAGTTTTCTTGGCTCAATAAACCACTTTAGACCTTTTTTTTCATTTGCCAGAATAGATCGAACCGTAAACTGCTCATAATTTATATGAGTAGGCATGTCTGATGCAAGGAAGCATCGGATATTGCTTAGTTGCAAATTATCCTGAGGATTAACCAGGTTAAGTGATAATAGAGCCTGCTGACCAAATTTAACTTCGGGATCAATGTGAATATCTTCAAAATCTAAGAAATTTTGGCGGGCTAGCCAACGGAAGATATTTGTTACGATTAATTGGTTATTATCCTGCTCAATATACCAATTGCCAAAAAGTGCAAAATCTCCAACTGCAACTATCCGACCTGATCCCGCCTCAACTGTAGCCAGAAAAGGTTCATAAGTTTCAGGTAGAGTAGCAACTACTCGTGGATTATCATTCAAGATTTTTAGGTACGTGGGCTCTCGAATAGACAAACGGTTTACATCTGAACTGATATAGTGTGGCTGAAAACTTGAAACTTTTTTTGGTAGAGAGCTAACAAGTCGCTGAGCACATAATCCAAAAGTCTTCAGAAGTTTATTAATGTTATTAATAGAATTTTGCCGCCAAATAGACTCAAAGCTATTAGCAATTAAAAGAGATTTTCCCAAATGTACAAAGCTAGTGACTGCATCCAGCTCATCTGAGGTGAGTGGTTTGGTTGGGGCTCCTAGAACTAATACATCATAACCTTGCAACACTTCATGGGTTAGAGCTTTTTGATCAACTGTATGCGAATCAACTTTCCAATTTAACTCTCCAGTAAGTACTTCGCTCAGTTTACTCCAACTATCTACTTCATCATCTTCCTCATTGAGCTCTGCACGTAGCAGTTCTCCATGAGATTCATCAAATAAAACTTTTTTCACCGGAGGTTTTTGTGGGTGGCTTTGTTCTGACACAGTTATGCCATGAAAGTCGTAGTACTCTAGAGCGATCCCATTTTTAGCGCACTGTTCCATGATGACAACCCCGCAGGAGATGTTTCTGCGTTTGTTAGTACAAACAATCTAATAATAGTAGATATGTACTAAAAAGTCATCTCGCATAAACAGCCGGTTACATCTATCGTCGTTTTCCAGGCTGGCATGAACCATGATCTCAGCTCCTAAAACTAGCAATAGCGAAAGCTCTAGCCAGTAGAGAATTTGGATAGGCTGGTGCTAGTTGGGCCACCAAACTCCAAAATGCGATCAATCCAGCTATGCCTGAAACGACAAACGTAACCTCATCAATAATAAGCTGCTCGATCTTGTATCGCTTACGCCTACCATCATTCCTGTGAGCAATTTCCCAGCCGAAGATAGACTCCAGATCTACATTGTCAGTACATTGTTGAATTTTGTTAACCAACTTCAGACAGATATATCTGTCAAGAGCAGATATCTTTTCGTCATCGACCAGATAGGTCCAGTCTAAGAATAGACACACCCAAGGAATAATCGGTAGTGACCTGAAGGAAAGGATGAATGAAGTTCCCTCCTAGTCTTGGATGCATTGATTGATGACTGGATGAAAAGGTCAAAG
>JASJDH010000330.1 GCA_030065175.1 Leptolyngbyaceae cyanobacterium MO_188.B28
CTGCCCCTGCTATCAACGGTTAATTTCCTTTGATAACAGCTGAATTCAGGTAATTGGACGTTGAACGTTCTTACCTAAGCCATAAAAGGCGTCTCCCTTGGGAGGCGCTTTTTATTGATGGATTATTTGAACGCACTCCAATATCTGATAGACCGACTTGATTGAGTCATCTCTTGATGGAGTCATCTCATGACTTTTAATAACCATAAGACCAGCGCGCTTTATATCCTCTGGCGTCAATGTGAGTAAAGACACTGGAGCTGGCTAATCCGCCTCTAGCGCCCCACCAAGGGTTTAACTTGTCATAGACTTGGAAAGGGGTCATGCCTTTCACAACAAAGTCAACCGCATCCCCCGATAGATGACGAGAGCGAGACGCCCCGCCGACGCGACGATTAGTGGCTGGATCGCGATACCAAGAATTGACTTGAATCGGTTTATCCCCCAGCAGCGATCGCACTTCTTCCATAACTTTTGCGATGCTAAGAATACCCTGCACAACATTCGTATCGACAGGAATGCGAGTTCCTCCCTTTGTCGCCTCACCCCAGGTAAAGTGACCATTTGAAATTATTGGGCTGGATAGTGAAAATTGACTCGTATTGCCTGGAAGCTTAATTGTTACGTCTTTAGACTTCACAACCTTCTCTTGATCCTTCGGTTGGTTATCAGGCTCGTTGCCCTCAAATTCCACATCCAATCGATAAACATACCAAGTATTTCTATTTTTCGGACCTAGAAAAGTGTCAGCCAACGCCACTCTTACATGGTCCCCTTTATCCGGCGCATGGGAGTGGACCGGGTAGATGGTTCCGTTTTTAACAAAGACTTTTTCAGCATCAGAGAGTTTGTCTGATAGTTCTGTACTCAGTTTGAACAAAGTATCGCTAACCACCTTTAATTCCATCTAAGCTAACCTCCATCAATGGGAAATAAAAGACTGTTGAACGTTGGAAATTACATTCCAAGATTGCCAGGTGAGAAGACCCAGTTGATGACATTTTTCCCAAACAAGATCGCAAAAACAACATCCCTAGAGTTTCTCTAAATTTCAAGAATCAAGCAGCAATTGAATTCCGAATCCTGAATTCTTAAGGCATATAATTTCCATCGAAAAAGTCTGATGGAGAAACAATCCAGACCTATTTAAGTAAACTGAAAAAGTTCGATAGGAGAGTATTTGGATAGGAGAATAATTAATGCATTAGAAGCTTGGACAATTCATTTTTCCAGTGACTGATTTCTTTCACTAGAAGGCTATAAACTTAAAATGGGGAAATTTACTTAGGGAAGAATACAGAAGATAGGAGACAGAATTCAGAAGCTAGTCAAGAGCTGAATTCTATCTCCTGTAGTCCTTCTCTGCTGAATTACTCCGGCTTAAATTACACGACCACTCAAAAAACTTATCACCTTCAAAAAACACAAAAGATTTTGGAAACAAATTAAGGAGCAGAATCAGAAGTAGCCCCAGAATCAGGGGTGACTATCAATGCAGAATAAGCAATAGGCTCAGAAGCATTACAGACTGCTATAATAAAAGGTGTATCGGACCTATTTTCATTGCCTTTCGCTCTTTCACCTTTCATCTTTTCCCTAAGCCCTTCAGCCACGAATACCTTAACATCAACATCTTGTTAATGAGGTATTCAATACGAGTTGAAAAAGTTTGATAAGCTTCCCGATGACTGTGAGCTTTCTGATAAGCTCCACTCAGCTATAAATATTGCCAACGTTCTAACCCTTTAGCTATGCGGTTAGCAGATTCTTGAGAGTTGCCGTTAAGACCTGGGTTTTCTCGTTTAACTCAACTGATTGAAGCAAATCAGATGCAAGCAGTCGATGCGCCCGCTTATCCGTTACTTTTCCCTTCAGCGCATCCGCCATAATGTCAGCAGTCCGACCACTTCCAGCAATAACGACGATGGGACGTTTTTCATCAACATTGCAGGAAGCATCCTTCCAAGTCACTTCTCCGCCGTTGATCAAAACAGCAACTGAGGGCAGGCCTTTAGATAGAACGGTTGCAACATCTGCAATCCAGGGACTTTCATCTCCCCATTTATCTCCTGGAATCAACAAGCAATGGGTGTGATTAGGCTCCAAAGGAGAGGCATCTGGGTTAGGCGAATGTTGTTCTGGAAAAGTTACAAGACCGATTGGCGCAACGCCAATTAAGGGAAATGTTCCGTCAATCGCCGACCGAGCATGACCAATGAGTCGCATCACTCCTGCGTCAGTGCCCCCATCTACGACGAATAATCCCAACTCTTGAGCTAGGGGAGCTAAAACCTCGGTGAACAGCTTCTGAACTCTCTTAAAATCTGCCTCGCTCAGTTTGCTAGCCCCGCCGACGACCACAAGGGCAGGCCTAGGAAACTCGAAACCAAGATCCCTAAACAGCTTAGGAAGTTCATCTTGATTCTGAATGTGCTGGATTGAAGTGTTCAAAACATCTGCAGAGATGAACTGATGACTTAGTTTCATTTGAGCAGAATATAGCATGATTTCAGTAGATCACCTCTACAGGTCTCCCTATTTTTCCCAAAAGGCTTGTTACTTCTAATACACTTACTAACTTTGAGCAGAATATTTGCTTTATCGTAAAGTAGAGGCGTGAAGATAAAAAAGGTTAAGAGACAGAATTCGGTCCTTTAGCGGCATACAGGGCTTATTTTTTTCACCAGACTTTCAAGACCAGCAAGACAGCTTTAAAGATCACCTCGCTTACATATACAGTCGTTCAGATTTCCAGGAAAATCTAAACCATTGAATTAGATGTTCCCTTTTCTGATCAGGCGCTTCTTCATGAGAAGATAATCTCAAGTATATCGCACCCCCTTCAGACCTAACTTCGATTCGGTTCTGAGCTGTTCGACCTTATCACTGGACCTCATAGCTTTAGGGGAGTTGTAGCTGTTAATTCCTCTTTGCTACCTCTCCTCAGGATTCCCCGTTTATAGAAACCTCGATTTAGACGTGTCAATTCCTGGCGACCCTTCCCCTTAGTTAATCCTCGCTATGTATCGCCAGTAGCTCCTCAGGAAAAAAGGGGATACCAGTTCCCTACTCCCCAGCTAGACACAATGGGGAGCAGTCTAAATAAACCCGAAAATGGGGGAGCTATAGGTTGAGGAAAGTGGTTAGGGAAATTTTAGGAGGGGACTGAACGGCTAGTCAGCGGTTTCAGATAAGTCTATATCACCCACAATGGACTTCATCCCTTCTATGGTTGCAGGGATACTACGGGGATCCATAAACATGACCTTGCTGCTGTCGCTAGCGCCAATCTTCAGACCCATCTCCAAATAATTTTGGGCCAGGAGAAACTGCAGCGCATCTTGGGCTCGCGGATCGGCCTTCAAAGTTTTGGCGATCACCTGCATTGCTTCAGAGGTGGCTTGAGCCCTCAGCACCTTTTCCTGCCGCTCGGCTTGGGCTTTTAAGACGATGGCTTTTTGCTCAGCTTCAGCATTTAAAATTGCGGCTTTCTGGCGGGCCTCCGCGGCCAAGACCTCAGCTTCGGCTTGTCCTTTGGCGGAATTCACAGCCGATTCTCGTTCCCCTTCAGAGGTCAGAATAGACGCCCGCTTACGCCGCTCCGCCGCCATCTGTAGTTCCATGGAGTCTTGCACCGCTTTAGAGGGGACGATATCTCGCAGCTCTACCCGGGTAACCTTTACCCCCCAGGGGTCAGTGGATATATCCAGTTCTCTCAAGAGGATTTCGTTAATTTCTGACCGGGCGGTGAACGTCTCATCCAGCTCCAGCTTGCCCATCTCCGCTCGAATTTGGGTCAGCACTAGGTTCACCATCGCTGATCGCAGATTTTCCACCTTATAGTAGGCTTTTTCCATATCGACGATGCGCCAGTAAACCACCGCATCAACACTAATTGATACGTTGTCACGAGTAATACATTGCTGGGCGGGCACATCCAGCACCCGTTCCCGCACCGTCTGTTTATAAGACACCTTGTCAATAAAAGGTGTCGTGAAGTTTAATCCAGGGGTTAGCTTCTTGCCGTTATAACGGCCTAGCGTTTCCACCAGCGCCTCATCTCCTTGGTTGATGATTTTGACGCTCGATGCAAATGAACCACCAAGAGCCAGCAGGATAATTATCAAAAACGGATTCATAAATTAAAACTCCAATATGTTGAAATTGAAAGAAGGATTGAGGCGGATTGGAATGTGGGAAGTAAAGAAAGGGCCTTTGAAACAAGTCCGAATTTAGGATGAAATTTACAAAAATCAAACTTCAAGTTGCTGAAAGCAGAGGGAAAAGGTATTAACCGAGCAACTCCTCATAGGACAAGGCAATAGAGCAAAAAGCAAATTAAATATTAAATCGCAGATTTAAGGGGTAATTTCACTTTCTGGTAATACAAATAGAGTATTCCCCTTACGACGCAGGACCACAACGGGTTGATCAATGGCGATCGCAGTTCGGTCATCCTCGCATCGCGCCTGCCAGGAATTTCCCTCATAAATGACCCGACCCGTTTGTCCAGGTTCAATGGCTGTGATAGTTCGAGCTTCAGTGGACTCTACTAACGTGGAGGGTGTTCGCTTAGGCATAAAGCGGCGCAAGAGAAAAATAAAAATCAGTGACAAAACCATCCATACCAGCACTTGCAGATTAAACTGAGGCACAAGCAACGATAGCAGCGCCACCAAAAAAGCGCTAATCCCCAACGTGGACTCCACAAATGCAGTGGGGAGAAAAAGCTCCATTAAACAGAGCACTGTACCTAGCACCACCCAGAACTGGGTCAAAGTCATGGCGAATTATGCTGAATTGATTGCGTATATATATAGAGTAAGGCAGGAGACGTTGGAGTGATTTTGGCGCTGGAGCGATTTTATTGTCAGGGCGTCTGGAAAATACTGTTTATAAGGTGAAAAGAGAAATGGGAGAGGATGAAGAATAGTAAAAAGGTCCCTATTCCAAAATATCCACTAGGATGAATCTATCTTCTCAGTTTGGGTTAAATCGTCCCTCTAGATTTTATTGAAAGAGTAGACCGTTGACATTGCTTGAGTCTATGAAAAGTTCTGAGTCTCCTCCGGGTCGAAAGCAGTACCTTTGGGCGATTGGAGCGGGCGCAGAGGATATTCCGATCGGAGAGCAGGTAGGCGATCGCTATACCGTTACTTCCCCCTGTATTTGGCTGGATACTAAACCCGAACAACCAACCGTTGTTCCGGACGAAATTCCAGAAGATATTATTCCCTATCTGAAAGCACAAGATTATCGATTACATGTATCCAGCGTCTATGGCTTGATTGAAACAGAGGATTTTACCCCTATCCTCTTGCTCGACAATACCCCCGTTGATCGAGGCGGCAATCTTTACACCACCTTGGCGGAGGCCTGGCCAGAGACCCCTGCAGTCAGACAAGTCTATTGGCTGTGGCAAATGCTTGAGTTGTGGCCGGCATTGATGGAGTTAGGGCTGGCTGCTAGTCTGCTCGTGTCCGACAACATTCGCATAGAAGGATGGCGGGTTCGACTCCTGGAATTCTACAGCGGATCCGAACTCCCCCTTGCCGAGTTGGCGGATGCCTGGAGCGCTTTACTGGAAGGCGCGCAGCCTCAGATCAGGCAACCGTTAGAAGCGCTGGTGGCGGCAATGCGTAACCCCAATACCGCTTTTCAGGATGTCGTTCACCAGGTTAACCATCTGCTATTGACCCAGACCACTGAAATCCCCCTGCGTTTGACGATTGCGGGGGGGACCCTGACCGGTCCTAATCATCTTCAAAATGAAGATTCTCTGTATCCCAGTCACGCACAACTAGCCCAGACCGATCCTAGGGAGACTGCTCCAATTCCGCGTCTGGCCATTGTGTGCGATGGAGTTGGCGGCCATGAAGGGGGAGAGGTGGCCAGTCAATTAGTGGTGCGATCGCTGCAACTGCAACTCCAAGCATTGCTCAAGCAGGGGGATACCCCCGATGAAAACGCTAAGTTACTGTCCCCTGAACAAGTCATGGAGCAGATTGAAGCGGCGATTCGGGTGGTAAACAACCTGGTTGTCAGCCAGAATGACGATCAAGGTCGAACAGACCGCCAGCGGATGGGAACTACGCTGGTCATGGCCCTACAGCTGCCCCAGAGAATTTTAACCGACACAGGTTGGCGGCAAACCAATGAACTATATCTCGCCCATGTGGGGGATAGCCGCGCTTACTGGATTACCCCCAACTACTGTCATCAACTGACCATTGACGATGATGTCGCCACCCGAGAGGTGATTGCGGGCCGCAATTTCTATCGGGCGTCTAGTCTTCGTCCCGATGCCGGCGCGCTCACCCAAGCCGTTGGCACCCGCGAAGCCAAGTTTATGACTCCCCATATTCAGCGCTTCATTATTGAAGAAGACGGCGTGTTGCTCTTGTGTTCTGACGGCCTCAGCGATTTTGATCGGGTAGAACAGTCTTGGGCCAACTATATTGGCCTGATCGTCAAGGACATTGTCGCCCTGGATGCAGCGGTAGAGTCTTGGCTTGAGTTAGCCAAGCAGAAGAATGGTCATGACGATACATCATTAGTACTGATGCATTGCAAAGTCTCGGCGGATACCCCTGACGCCGCTCCCCCCTCAGCCCTCCCCGTCGGTCAACCCTTAGCCGTCAGCGGAGCCACAACGGCGCACCTACAGGCGGCGGATCCTGACTCCGACCTGACTGAAGCATCCCAAGCCTTGCTCTATGGCGAAAATACTGACGACGACATCACTGAGGCGCTCCCAGACAACTCCACCGCCCCTCGCTCACCTAGCCCGCTTATTCCCGTATTGATGGCTCTGATCGCCCTCCTGGTCGTGGGGGCCGTTAGCCTGCTAGCTTGGCGGCAGTTTAACTATTCCAGCCCAAATCCCATTCCGCCGCAAACCAACGATTCAGGCGGGCTTCCTTAAGAGCTGATTTATAAACAAAAGCTTAAGAGGACTATATTCCAGTTCTCATAAGCATTCTGACGATTGACTATTGTCAACAGGCTCATTAAGCACCTATTATCTGAAACCACTGTGGTAGCTTACGCCAAGCCTCCTTTAGATTCCCTTTAGAAATCAGCTCTAAGACCGATGACGAGATAGGCGATATACAGATCCGATATACCGATCAAAGTGATGAGGGATTAGAGAGGGACCATCATATGCAAAGATGGTAAAGTTCTTGGTACTTAGTTCTTGATTAGTGGACAGCTGTTGTAAAGGCAGCTGGTAAAAGTCTAGTGTTACTTACGATTATGAAGGCTGGAGATCGCGTACGGGTTAAAGAGTCTGTCACATTCTATAGTCATCCAAAGCATCGCAACCAAGCGTTCGATGCTAAGGGGTTAGAAGGTGCTGTCATCAAGGTGATGGAGGATTGGAACGGTAAGCCGATCAGCCCGACACTGCCTATCCTGGTTGAATTTCCTGTGGAAGGCGCTAAAAAACCTTTCCGAGCCCACTTTAAGGCAGATGAACTTGAACTTCTTGACGGTTAATCGGGGCGTATCACTCAAGCTGTAATCATCCAGTGGAGAATGAGTGCGGAATACAGAAGTCTATCAGGACTTGGACGCTAACTCTTGACTTCCTGTATTCTCGCCCAAGATAATTGCCTGCTAACGTAACAAACCTTTATCTTGCTTGTATTGTTCATACGGATTGATTCGTCATACAAGTCATCAGTAATCCGCTTTCTGTTTTGGATAAATTAGCTACAGCCATGGAGCAACTCTGATACAGCGGCATCCGTAGAAAATGTCTGATGCAAGGCTTTATTTTGAATATCCCATTTGTCTGGAATCATCAGAACCTAGGGACATGTTCATGCCCTCACGATCATCTTTTCAATTCACTTGACGGGGTTAGGAACCGCTCTACGCCGCATTAATCCCTGAAAGTCACTTATCTAATCATCATCTTCCAAAGGAGCAGCCGAGCCGCTACATCGGTTGTTATTTTCGCCACAATTCTATTCTTTGCAAGCACCAGTCAGCGCTGGAATTATAGCGATATTCGGTCTTACCCTACTTACCCAAAGTTCGTAACGATAGCGAAAACATAGGCTATATCGAACATTTAGAGAGCCGCCAACCTAGCTTCTGTCACGACGGGAACTCAAAGATGTGGAAGACCCTCAGTAAATTTTGGTATAATATATATCCAGGCATATTTCATAGCAACTGTAAATCTTCGTATTTCAGCCAAAAAACGGATCTCATTAGACGCCCTCGAACAATCTAATGGATATGAGTGTTGATAAGCACATGGGGAACACCATCAAATGTTCCAATGTCAATGATGTCATTACCTTCATTGGGTGAGGAGACTGTCGATGCAAACCGAGCACTTTCAGCAATTGGAGACTGCGATCGCGGAGTTAGCAACGTTAATTGCCCTAATTGATGCGGATATTCCCATCAACCTAACCAGAGTAAACAAGGTGCTTAAAGCCGCTCATGATCGCTTACTGGAAATCCCAGTTCCTCGGATAGAAGAGTTTGAATACGAATAGCCGCCCCCTTTATTGCATCCGATCGATCGTCCGATATTGAATGGCCTCAGCCACATGATGCATTTGCACAGACGGAGAGCTATCCAAATCCGAAATTGTCCGCGCCACTTTGAGAATTCGGTCAGTGGCTCGCGCTGACAAGCCCAATTTACGCACCGCTCCTTCCAAAAGCTTTCGAGTTGATTCATCTAAAGGACACCATTGTTCTAAATGACGGCTCTGCATATCTGCATTGCACTGCAGCGCTTTTTCCCCTTTGAAACGGTGATGGGCTAGTTTTCGAGCCGCTTGGACCCGGGTTCTAACTGCCGCTGACGCCTCCCCCTGAGCTTGGCGGGTCATTTCCTCGGGTTTCAGCCGACTCACCGCCACCTGCAGGTCAATCCGATCCATGAGGGGACCAGAAAGTCTCGCCCAGTAATGTTCTCGATTCCGGGGAGTGCAGGTGCACGGCTGCACAGAATCTCCAAAATAACCGCAGGCGCAGGGGTTTGTGCTAGCAATCAGAGTAAATTGAGCCGGAAATGAGACGGACTGTCGGGTCCGAGAAATAGTGACATGGCCGTCTTCAAGGGGCTGACGCAGAAATTCCAACACATCTCGCTTGAATTCCGTCAGTTCATCCAGAAACAAAATCCCCCGGTGAGCCAGGGAAATTTCCCCCGGTCTGGGAAAACTGCCGCCGCCCACCAGAGAGGGACCTGATGCGGAGTGGTGGGGGCTGCGAAAGGGGCGAATGCTGACCAGCGATCCTTTATCTTTGAGGAGTCCAGCGACAGAATGAATCTGGGTGACTTCCAGGGCCTCCTCAAACGTCAGGGGGGGAAGGATAGAGGGGAGCCGTCGGGCCAACATGGTTTTGCCGCTCCCAGGCGGACCGACAAAAATCAGGTTATGGCCGCCTGCCGCCGCAATTTCCAAGGCGCGGCGAGCTTGCGCTTGTCCTTTAACATCTCGCAAATCAAGGGCGGTCGCCCGCGATCGCGCCAGCTCCTCTTCGCCATTCAGTTGAATGGGTGAATGTCCCTCAGGATGATTCAGAAAATCAGCCACTTCGTTCAGGTGCTTAAAGCCGTAAACCTTTAACCCAGGCACCACAGCCGCCTCTCGGGCGTTATTGGCGGGAACCACGAGACTGGTAATTCCCAAGCGCTGGGCGGCGGCTGCGATCGCCATCACCCCCGCCACTGGGCGCAGACTACCATCCAGGGACAACTCTCCCAGAAATAGATTGTCTTCCAAAAGGCCTGTATTTACTTGCTCAGAAGCCGCTAGGATGCCGATACTAATCGGCAAATCAAAGCTAGGACCTTCTTTGCGCAGATCAGCAGGGGTCAGGTTAACCACGATCTTACGCATGGGAAAGGGAAAACCCGCATTCCGCACGGCAGCTTTAACGCGTTCTCGGGACTCCTGAACGGCGGTATCGGGCAATCCAACGACGACAATTGCCGGCAAGCCCCCCGAAACATCCACTTCAACGCCCACTTTCAGCGCGTCAACGCCCACCAACGATGCACTCCAAATCCTCGCCAGCATGGGTTTGTAGGAATATACTTATCCGCACTAGAGTGCCCCAGATCTGGGATAAGACAACAATGAAAAAGCTCGCAACTTAACCAAGGCTATTTCATTTTCTGTAAAACCTATGCCTTCTACATTCCAGCCCTCACCCCCGGCCCCTCTCCCAAGTTTGGGAGAGGGGAGAAA
>JASJDH010000331.1 GCA_030065175.1 Leptolyngbyaceae cyanobacterium MO_188.B28
CACCCATCCACCCATCCACCCATCCACTCATCCACCCATCCACCCATCCACCCATCCACTGCCTTTTCTGGGACTTTATTTTGACGCAACTCGCTTATGGCCTCATCCTTCAGAATCGTGACATTTATCATAACCATGACATGACATGTATCCGATGTGGAATCGATCCTCAACTCGATATTATCGAATTGTCAAAGTAAAGAACTGGTTGCAAAAGATTTGAGAGCTGCTATTTCGTAAGGGGCACAAACAAAAATAACCTTGACGTTGTGACCAGTGTTGAGGGGTTTTTGCTCAACAAGCTCACGCTAGGTAGAACACGGGGACTTAAATTATCATGTCGATGATAACTGAAACACTCAACGGAGCGACACGCCATCGGAGCGCTTCTGACCCACGCTATAGCGACAACAGCATTAATACATCAAGCTGGAATCCAGCGCAATTGCATCGCTTCAGGCGAGAGATCGAAGGACCGCCGCGTGAAGTCAGGTCGGACTTACGTCAGAGCACTGATCAATTCGTCACCCAGCTCGCACAGCAAGCTCTCCAACACCGCGCCGTTCGCCACCCCTATCTCCAGGCGCTAGCTGACGGCTCGCTTCCCAATATTCGCTGGGCGCTTACTGATTTTGCCCACCACTATTATGGGTATTCAGCGCATTTTCCTCGCTACCTGACGACATTGATCTCGCGATTAGAGAATCCGGCTCACTGGCGGGCGCTGCTCGAAAATCTTACTGAGGAATCCGGCGTTTACGCCGAAGACGAACTCCGCGAGCTCTCCGAAATTGGAGTTGAGCGCGCTTGGATCGAGGGGGCGCCGCACCCGCAATTATTCCAGCGCTTCGCCAGTGCATTGGGGGTCGACTCCACCGCAAACAAGGAGGCTGTCCAAGTTACCTGCTGGCGCGAACTCTTTCTGCAACTACTCGCCAACGGCTCTCCTGCAGAAGCAATCGGCGCCCTGGGCTTTGGGACAGAGAATATCGTGCGCACCCTGTATGGTTACTTCGTGAAAGCCTTAGATTCGCTTGGGGATCTTGCACCTTGCGATACCGTGTTCTTTAAGCTTCACACAGCTGTAGACGACCATCATCAGGCGTCGCTCCGAGCGATCGCAGTTGACTTCGCCAGCACTAACGAGGGTCGCGCCGATTTACGCCGAGGCATGCTTAAGGCGCTGATGCTCCGCAGTATTTTTTGGGACTGGATGTACGAGCGGGCAATTCAACCAGAACTAACCGAGGAGATTTTCTAAAATGAGACAACAGATGACCCTAAACTTTGCGCATACATTCGCTAAACGGCTACAAGGAATATTGCAACCCCGAAGCCAGACTGCGAAATCTAGCACTACGACCAAAGCCCAAACAACCCCAGCGCTTGACAAACTCGTCACAGTAACCGCTGCGAAAAGACCGCTTGGGACAAAAGCGCCCGCAGAAGCTTGGACCCGGAATGCCTCGGCTTCGGGGACGGCGGTTTACGCTAACCAAAACGAACAGCTCAACATCGACTTTACCGTCGAACGGCTCGAGTTCCCTGATGTGCAGACCCTTGACCCGCGCGTCGTGCGCATTGAACCCAATAAAAACAACGAATTGCACAGACACGCCCACGAGTCGCTCTTCATCATTCTCGCTGGGCAAGGTGAGGTGCGCATCGGCGATCGCCAGCGCCCAGTTAGGCAAGGAGACGTTGCATTCGTCCCCCGGTGGGCGTTCCACCAGACTCGCAATACATCCGTAACGGAGCCGCTGGTATTGCTCGCCATCACAGACTTTGGCTTCACATCAGCAGTGCTTGGCGATTATGACAAGCGAACTCGTCTCGCAAAGGGCGGTGCAGATGCCGCAAATTCTAAGGAGTTGTGAAACACCATGCCAAACAAAATCTTGATTGAAAGGACGCTCGACGAATTGGTGCTGGCAAGTTTCGGCCAATTTCAAATTGGTGTCTTATCCACCCAAACTAAGGCCGTAAATCAGTTTTGCTTGGGCAAGGCCCTCATTGCCAGACGGCAATATGAATCTATCGGTTGGCTGTTTCATAAGGACTGTCATCTAGGCTGGATACAAGCATTAGAGATTCAACCATTGGAAAATCCTGGCCCTTTCAAAATCGCTCCCCGGCTAGGGGCGGCCATTCCTACTTCGTTTGAAGTCAGAAGTGAACGACCTCTACCTGAAGCCATAAGCGATCTGAGCTGCTTTAGCTGCCTAGTCCCCGAAGAAATATCACCCTATTGCACAGTATTTCGTAAGATGCGTCCCCGCTATGTCAAAGCATTTGCATTTACTGCCCCGACCGCAATGGCTAAGACATTGCGACAGTTCATGCAAGCAGAGGAAGCGTTTGTCGCTGAAAACCGACAACGCCTTGTTCAAGTCCCCTTTTACAAATCCAGCTTTGGTCTCTGACCAGCATTCTGGAGGCTTCCCATTGCTTAGACAGGATTCAGGTTGCCCTGTAAAACTTGCTGGATAGCAGCTGCATCGGCTGGGCGGGCAAAATAGTAGCCCTGGCCATAGTCACAGCCCATCCGCTTCAATTGAGCCGCTTGTTCCGCCGTCTCGATCCCTTCCGCCACCACTGTCATGTTGAGCATATGGGCTAAATCAATCACGGTTTGGACAATTTCAGCTCGTTTCGACGAGGTTTGGCAAATGTTGTGAATAAACGATTTGTCCAATTTCAAGGTATTGGCTGGGAAGCGGTAAAGATAGCTCAATGAAGAATATCCTGTGCCAAAATCATCCAAGGCGATTTCGATATTCCGGGCATGCAATTTATGGAGTAAATCGGGTGCTAGCTTATGGTTATCAATGATGGCGCTTTCTGTCACTTCCACCTTGAGGAAGCGACCGTCTAAGCCTGTCATTTGCAAAATGTCGTCAATCTGATCGAGGATGCTTTCTTGGGAAAATTGTCGGGCTGAAAAATTCACATTCACCCGAAAGCCATCCTGAATCAACCCTTGATCTAGCCATTGCCGCAATTGTCGACAGGATTTCTCTAAGATAATCAAGCCCACCGGTGAAATCAGACCGTATCCTTCGGCAATAGGAATAAACTGATCAGGGGGAACATTGCCCCGTTGAGGATGACGCCAGCGGGCGAGCGACTCAATCCCGATAATCTTCTCACTCTCTAAGGACACGATGGGTTGATACTGAGAATACAGTTCACAGGTTTCGGCGGTGGGATCTAAACAATACTTTAGGGCCTTGATCAGGTCGGTTTGCAGGGAAAACTCAAAGAGGGCGGCCTGGTGCATAGACTGATCAAACAGTTCGAATGCGGTTTGACGAGCCTTCGCCTGGTACATCGCCGTATCTGCATCCCTCAGGATATGCTCTGGCTTTTCATATCGGTAATCCCCAATGGCGACGCCAATGCTAAAGTCAACGAACAATTCTCTGTCTTCAACTCTAAAGGGGTCGCTAAACGCGCTCTTGACTTCCCTGGCCACAGTCATCGCATCGTCAATCGATTTCAGGTCCTCTAATAAGATAATGAACTCATCGCCGCCTAAACGAGCCGTGGATCGCTTGCCAATTTGCAGCGCATTCAAACGATTCGCCACTTCCACCAATAGCCTGTCTCCGATCAAATGGCCAAGGGAGTCGTTTACTAATTTGAAGCGATCGCAGTCTAGAAAAAAGAGTGCAAATTGACGGTCAGGATTCGCCTTGACTTCAATTAATAAATCATTAAGTCGGCGGGTAAACCACACCCGGTTCGGGAGATCCGTTAAGACATCATGGGTGGCGATGTAAAACAACTCGTCCTGCGCCTTCTGCCGTTGAACAATTTCCGCCTCTAGTTCGGTAGTGCGTAGTTTCACCTTCTGTTCTAGGATGGTGTTGAGTTGCTGTACCTGAGCCTGACAAAACCTGAGCTCTAGCTGATTTTTGACCCGCGCGATCACCTCTTGCACCTGAAAGGGCTTTGTGATGTAGTCGCACCCCCCTGATTCAAACGCCTGAACCTTATCAGCCGTGGCGCTCAAGGCGCTCAGGAATATCACTGGAATCCCCTGATTAATCGGATCCTGTTTAAGGGTTTTGCACACCTCATACCCGTTCATACCCGGCATATTAACATCCAGTAAAATCAAATCTGGCGGCTCAGCCTGAATGGCCATCAAGGCCATCTCGCCGTTAATGGCGCAGCGCACGCGATAATTATTGATTTGTAAAAGATTTGACAACACCTCTAAATTGTCGGGATTGTCATCAACAATCAGAATGTCTCCGGTTTGAAAAATGGCGTCACTACTCATGGGGAATTTTCAACAGCCTAAAGGTATGGGTCAAACACGCTAAACACACTAAACCAGCGGGTTGTCTACAGAATGTTTCATCAGACAACCGCCCCTCGATTGAGACAGTCAAGAATCTTATCGAAGCGGAAAGACCCAATCCATCCCTTTAGGGTATGGGCCAAAGACGGCTCAGTCTCGGCAATATCAGTAATGACATCCAGAGCGGCTTGTTTATCTAAACGGATGGCGGCGGCTTGTAAGGCTTCGCGTTGCGTCATTGATAACGCCGCCAATTTCTCAATCACAACTTCCATCGGTAGGACCTCGCCAGCCGCTAACGCCGTTGGCGACTGCGGCCCCTCCTCCGGTCGGGCGACGGCGTCATCGCCCTCATAGATATACTCAACCCCAAGGTACTGGTTTAATTTGTCAAATACCTCATGTTCTTGAAATGGCTTTCTCACATAGTCATCACATCCCGCCTCAATTGCCTGCTGGCGGTGTTCTTCAAAGGCAAACGCGGTCAGAGCTAAAATTACTGTCACAGGCTTTTGTCGCCCATGATTAGTCTTTCCAAGATTTTCAGCCTCCCGAATTTGGTTGGTGGCCTCATAGCCATCCATGACCGGCATTCGCATATCCATCCAGATCAGATGGGGCGACCAGGATTGCCAAAGTTTGAGGGCCTCCATTCCATCTTGCGCTTCCTTAACCTCAAACCCCACCGCTTCTAACAAGCCAACCAGTAGGCGCCGATTTTCTAGGACGTCTTCAGCAACCAGCAAGCGATAGCGGGGCTGTCCTGGGACCAGCTTGATCACCCGAGAGTGCTGTTGATTCGATGTTTTCACCCGATCGGCGGTGGTCTCCATCACCGAAATCGTAAAGGAAAAGACCGTCCCCTCGCCCACAGCGCTTTGTACTGTTAAGTTGCCCCCCATGAGTTGGACAAATTTACGGCTGAGGGGCAATCCCAGGCCCGTGCCTTGCTGGGAGTCTTTCCCAGTTTGAGTTTGGGTAAAGGTTTCGAAAATAGTCCCCAAATCTTCTGGCGGAATTCCTGGCCCGGTATCTTCCACAGAAAATCGGAGCTGATGATGCTTAATATTGGAGTGAGGCTCCTCGTCAGAAGGGGAGATCGCCGTTTCCCGTTCCGTTTCCGCTCTCTCCTCTAGAACTTCAACATAGACGGAGACGCCGCCCTGCTCAGTAAACTTAATGCTGTTGCCGATCAAGTTAATCAGGACTTGCCGCAGTTTACCTTCGTCCGCCTCAACGTAGGCTGGTAAGTCCAATGGATAATCAAAGGTGATGTGGATCGCCTTCGATTTGGCCCGCTCTAGAAACATCTGCTGTATCGACTTAAGTAGCTCCTTGAGGTCAAAGGCGTTGGCCTCAATGGAGACCCGACCCGCCTCAATTTTCGACATTTCTAAGATGTTGTTAATCAACGACAGGAGATGGGCGCCGCTGCGATTAACCACGCGGATATTCTCTTTTTGCTTTTTTCCGATGCTATCGTCACGCTCTAACAATTGTGTGAACCCCAAAATAGCGTTGAGCGGGGTGCGCAGCTCGTGACTCATGTTTGACAAAAACTCACTTTTGGCTTGGCTAGCGGCGATCGCTTCATCTCGCGCTTGCGCCGCCCCCTCCAAGGTCTTCTGGAGCTGTCTCGCCATTCGATTTAGAGCCCGGCCCAACACGCCGATTTCGTCTTTTCGAGGCAGGATCACCCGTTCTTGGAGCTTGCCCTTTTCCAAATCTTTGGCCAGAAACGCCAGCTTACCCAGGGGGCGGCGCACTTCTCGCTCAAATAGCAGATAGGTGGTGACTGCTAATACAAAACCCACCGTCAGGGTCGTGAGCAACGACGACAGCGCGGCTTGACTCACTTCACCATACACCCGTCGCTTGGAGTAGCCAATATGCACTTCCCCTAACGTCTGACCAAATGAATCCACCGGAACAATAATACGCTCGACCGGGCCTTCTTGAGCCGCCTGCCGCAATATCGATAGGGGCTGGGTGTCTCCTGCCAAACTTGCTAACGCCTTGGCGATTAAGGGATCTTCATGGTTTAGGTATTGGGTCAGCGGCAGCCCCTTCCGATCCAGGATAATACTGTAAATAATGTCGGCGTCTTCTGATGTCTGCCGCATCAAGGTCTCTAAATACAGAAAATCGAGGTTAAAGATCGCTTCCGGAGCCACTTCACTCAAGAACTCCCCTTGCGCCGCAACCTTTTCTTCTAAAACATCCACTTGACGCTGATAGATGCGAATGCCTTCAATTAAACCCCAAACAGCCTGAATGCCCAGGACGGCGGCGCCAGTGACGGTCAAATACCGCAATGCCAGACTGTTGCTAAAGCGCGATTTCAACCCTTTCCAAGGACCTACCATAGGCGCCTGCTTCCTGTTTCCATTGATGGCCCCCATAGGTTAGGAAGGATCGACGGCGTCCCAGCTTTTTAACTTCAATGCCTCAATCAGCGCATCGAGTTTGGAATAGTCGACGGCATCGACAAACCCATCCGCCCGCAATGCTCTTAAGTTCGGGTGATCTGGCGGTAGCGCCAGGAGAGCGGCGCGCACCTGTTCCACCAGGTCAGGATCGGTGTCGGTCAAGGCGGATACCGGCCACTCCGGATACAAATCTGTAGTGTGGGGGTAGAAAAAATCATCGCTTTGGGGGTCGAGAATGCGCACCTCATCCAGGCTTCTGATCAATCCCTTATCCACCATCTTTTCTAGCTGGCCTGTGCGAATAAACCCCACATCCACAGACCCGTTTAATACGGCTAAGACAATGTTGTCTTGAGATTTGTTCTCCACAAAGCTGCTGAAGTCGGTGAAGGGATCAATGCCCTTTTGCAACAGGTGATAGATTTGGAAGGCGCATCCAGCCGCCGCTGTCTGAAAGGCGACACAGACGCCGCGCTTGCCCCTCAAATCCTCTATCCCTTTAATATCGCTATCTCGATCCGCCACAATCAGCCCGCTAAACTCAGAGCCAGTATTTGGGCGAGTATGGGTGACCAAAAATTCTATATCGTGTAAACGACGAATTTGCACCGCTGCTAAGGGATTATTGGTGGTGAAATCTACTTTTCCCTGCGCTACTTGGGTGAATTGGCTTTCCTGAGACAGGATTACAAGTTCAAAGGGACGACCCACGGCTCCAGACAGGTAGTCTATCAAAGGACCGTATCGCTCATTGACAGATACGGCGCTATCGATGGCCAGGACGCCAAATTTAACTGGCTCACCGGTTACGCCTTCAGTCGCCGTCGCCGTCGCTGCGTTGGATGACTCTGGGGTGGTCGGTTCTTCTACGACGGGGGTCGCCGTGCAACCCGCAATAAGCAAGGCTAGCGCAGCCAAGCCGCCAAAACCAAAAGATAATTGTTTAGACATCGCAATAGGCGCTAGGGTGGAACAACTCGGCTCCGCCGAGAAAACACCAATGGACCTCTGTCAATAGGATCCAACACCCTTATTGTTCCCAGCAATGGGACCTGACTTTTCATTATGGCGTGCAACTTCAGTCGGGATAGTTGGGTAAGGAAGAAATACAGGAGTCAGGAGTCAGGAGTCAGGAGTCAGAAGTCAGAAGTCAGAAGTCAGAAGTCAGAAGTCAGAAGTCAGAAGTCAGAAGTCAGAAGTCAGTCAAGAACTGGATTCTGTCTTCTGTATTCTTGCCCCAAGGACATTGAGTCGCCTCAATCGCCCTCTCCCTAAATCCCTCTCCCCGGGGAGAGGGACTTTGATTCCGGCTCCCTCCTGCCTGCGCATCAGCTTGCTCAGATGATCCGCGATCGCCGGGTCTCGTCAGTGAAAGTGATAGAGGCCTATCTCGCGCAAATTGACCGTCATAATCCCCAGCTCAACGCCGTCTGCACGCTTGATCGAGCAGAGGCCGGCCAACGGGCTCAAGCGGACGATGAGGCGCTATCCCGGGGTGAGAACTGGGGAGTTCTCCATGGGGTGCCGATTACGATCAAGGATGAATTTGAAACGGCTGGGCTGCTGACGACGGCGGGCTATAGGCCGCTCAAAGAGTACCGGCCCAAAGAGGACGCGACGGTGGTGGCTCGACTCCGGGCGGCTGGCGACGTCATCTTGGGTAAGACCACTCCAGCCAAACTGGGGGGAGATTATCAAGTGGCTCAACCCATTAAGTCGGCGCTGCAGACGGCGGCCCAAACCCTTGCCGATAAGGGCGCTCAAGTTGAGAAATGGACGCCTAGGTTTGATTTTGTCTCTGCTTGGCGGGTCTATTATCTCGCTCTTGGTGTATATGTCTCTCTTCTCTCTTCTCAATCCTTTAGCTTTGATTATGTCCGCGACTCGCTGACTCTGATGTATCGGGAAGCGAGTCAGGGCGATCGCGCTTTACGCAAACTCAACAATGTTCCTGGCGTCAGTATTTCCCAATCGCTGAATCCGAATCCGAGGGGGTATTTTGAGGCGTTGACGGAGCGCGATCGCTTAATCGCCCAAATGGATGCGGAATTGGAGCCGTGGGATGTTTGGCTCTGTCCAGTGGCGATGACGGTTGCGTTTACCCATCGGGAGAGGGGGGAAGCGGTGGATGTGGATGGTGTAAGGGCGCCTTATCTGTTGGCTTCGGGGGCTTACACGATTCCGTTTAATTTTACGGGGCATCCTGTGGTGGTTATTCTGATTGGGCAGACGTCGGAGGGATTGCCGATTGGGATGCAAGTTGCGAGTAATTGGACTTTAGACTAAATGCTTCCAGAAAGACAGCTAGCGCTTTGCCCTAGCTGCCGAATGGTCAATGATAATTTCGTCAAAAAAAATAATCATTGACCACTATGATTTTCGCGAAACTTCAACAATTTCGCCAGGACGTTTACGGGCGCCTCGGCAAGGCTAAAGATGCAGTATTTGAGTTAATGGACGCGGTATTGACGAGCCCCAGCGTCAGCTCATTTGTCAGCCTGTCGCAAAGTCCGCTCTTTCGTCGCCAATGGTCCAGTATCTATGCCGCCGTACACGATAGTCGACCGCCGCGAAAGAAACTAATGAAGCGCTTTGTGACGGAGATTCCCACTGAAGAACAACCGCTTCTAGCAGGCGACCACACGGTCTGGCCCCGACCTGAGGCGGCGACGCTCAGGGAGAGAACCTGCGAACATCATCACAATGGGGGGGGTGGCGGCAAACCGGTGACCCTAGGACAGGGGTTCAGCACGTTAGCCTGGATCCCAGAAGGGTCTGGGAGTTGGGCGTTGCCGCTGCGACATGAACGGATTACCAGTTTTGAAACCCCTTCGAGTAAAGCCGCCTTTCAACTCAAACAAGTGACCCGCCATCTTGACGTCAGGCCCTTAGCTGCCTATGACCGAGAGTACGGCAACGCTAAATTTGTTCAGCAAACGGCGGATATAGAGGCGGACTTGTTAGTGAGATTGGCGTCTAATCGATGCGTGTGGGGTGCGCCGCCGCCCTATAGCGGCCGCGGACGCCCCCCCAAACATGGTCA
Organism: Leptolyngbyaceae cyanobacterium MO_188.B28; assembly: GCA_030065175.1. Taxonomy (GTDB): domain Bacteria; phylum Cyanobacteriota; class Cyanobacteriia; order Phormidesmidales; family Phormidesmidaceae; genus JAKSDM01. The sequence continues at coordinate 9,782 of JASJDH010000331.1, forward strand.
TAAATTCAAGCTGAACGCCCCGGATACCTGGCCAGACCCCATCGAGACCCTCATGGTTGACGATACTCAATTGGGGCAAGTGAAGGTGAGTCGTTGGAGCGCTTTCCATTTTCGTCAAGCCTCACAGAGAGAGATGGAGGTGCTGCGGGTTGAGGTGATCAAGCCTATCGGTCGAAAACGCAAGTTCAAACCGCTGTGGCTGGGTTGGCTAGGCCAAACCATGCCGCCCTTAGCGGATTTGTGGTGGAAATATCTGCGTCGGTTTGGGGTGGACCACTGGTATCGCTTTGCCAAACAGCGGTTACATTGGACACTGCCTCAAATGGGGGATACTCTAGCAGCGGAGCGTTGGAGCGACTTGATGCCGGTGCTAAGCTGGCAACTATGGCTCGCCCGAGAAGAGTGTCTCGACCATCCCTTGCCTTGGCAAAAGGCTCAAGAGAATCTCTCTCCAGGTCGCGTGGCTCAATCATTTGCAGCCATTATTGCCGCAATTGGAACCCCTGCCCA
>JASJDH010000332.1 GCA_030065175.1 Leptolyngbyaceae cyanobacterium MO_188.B28
AAAAGGCCAGCCGCAGATTCGGATGTCGAGTTTGCTTAGTCTGCGTCAAACCATCTTCTAACTCCTGCCAGAACCCAGCCGCCGCCCAGTTCTCAACCGCAAAGCTAGCGCCTTGAGCAATCTGGGGGTCATCGCTGCCGTAGAGTCGCTGTAGCTCATCACAGAAATGCAACGTAGTCGGCCGACCATGCTTACGTTGGCCAATCTCCCCATAGTCCAGACCCAATCCCTCAGCCACCGCCGTCAGCCATTCAAAATGGGCGGCCCGGAAACGGCAAATACCGCCGTCTACCGTACCTTCTGTGCTGACCAGCTCAGGGTCGCCTTGCCGATCTTTTTCGCCTTCGGTGAGGACGGCGCGATCGCCCATCGGCTGGGCAGGATTGCGATAGATCACCCCCAGTTCGTTCAACAAGATCTCTCGACTGGCTCGGGACTGCTGAAGCGTCGGCGAGTTGATCACCTTCAACAACGCCGCCACTAAAAATTGGTTAGAGAAGACCGAGAATTGTTGAATAAAGTGTCGCAACTCTTGATCAGTCGCCATCCCTGTGCAAAACCAACGGGTATAGGCATTGCTGGTGATGATGCGATGCTGCATAAACTCACGGTCCACGTCAGTCAGGAAATCTCGAAAGCGATCCACCTGCGCTTGGTTTAGTTCACCTCGTCGCCAGCGTTCCTGAATCCGTGAGGAAATGGTAAGGGTCCCTGGGGTTTTATCGAGAACAGTGGTCATAGGGGGTTCCTCCTTAGGGAATGGGGGGATGGGGCGGGGTGGGGAGCAGGGGGAGCAGGGGGAGCAAGGGAGGACGGGGTGGATGGGTGGATGGGTAGATGGGTGGATGGGTGTAGTTTGAGGTGTTGTTAATGACCCATGACCCATGACCCATGACTCTCAGGTTTGCCAGCTGTAGGCGTAGTCTTTATCTTCCATGGCGATCGCGTTTGTTGTGAGTTTGAGGGGGTGAAAGGCGTCGATCATAACGGCGAGTTCATGGGTTTTTTCTTTCCCGATGGACTGCTCGTACATGCCGGGATGGGGGCCGTGGGGAATGCCGCTGGGGTGGAGGGTGATTGAAGATCTTTCGACGCCTCTGCGGGACATAAAGGCGCCCTCCACGTAGTAAAGAACCTCGTCGGAATCTACGTTGGAGTGGTTATAGGGGGCTGGAATGGCTTGAGGATGGTAGTCAAATAGTCGCGGCACGAAGGAACATACTACAAATCCGGGGCCCTCAAAGGTTTGATGGACGGGGGGCGGTTGGTGGATGCGGCCTGTGATTGGTTCAAAGTCTTCAATATTGAAGGCAAACGGCCAGATGTGCCCATCCCAGCCAATCACATCCAAAGGATGGTGGAGGTAAAGATAGCGGGTGGTATAGTCGCGGGTTCTGATGCGGACCTCGAACTCGCCGTCTTCATCATGGGTGATGAGTTCTCCTGGGGGGCGAATGTCTCGTTCACAATAGGGAGCTGTTTCGAGGAATTGGCCGTACCGGTTGAGGTACCGTTTCGGGGGCTCAATGTGTCCGTAAGCCTCCACAACCAACATCCGCTGTTCAACGCCTGGATCGGGCAGGAGCCGCCAAAGCACCCCAGCTGGGATGACTAAATAATCGCCGGCTCGGTAGCGGAGGACTCCACACTGACTTTCCAGCACGCCGTCGCCATCATGGATGAAAATAACTTCATCCCCCTGGGCGAATCGATACCAGTAGGACATCGATTCTGTGGGCCGAGCTGTGGAGATAACAATATCTGCATTAGCCATGAGGGGAATTCGAGCTTCAATCGCATCCCCTCCTTCTGCGATGGCAGCGGTGCGCAAGTGACGGTGTCGCAATGGCCCTGGCTCCTCGTAGACCCTGTCTATCCGTCTTTCCAAGACAATCCGATGGACTTGGGTCGGCGGACGTAGGTGGTAAAGCAGAGATTGAACCCCTGAGAAGCCGTGAACCCCAATTAGTTCCTCATGGTACAAAGAACCGTCTGGTTGGCGAAATTGGGTGTGTCGTTTATGGGGAATGTCGCCTAATCGGTAATAGTAGGTCATATTATAGATTCCCCCTGCGCGCCTGTTCTCGCTCAATCGCTTCAAACAAGGATTTGAAGTTACCCTCCCCAAATCCTTGCGAGCCATGGCGCTCAATCACCTCAAAGAAGAGGGTGGGGCGGTCCTGCACCGGCTGAGTAAAAATCTGCAGCAGATACCCTTCTTGATCTCTGTCCACCAAAATGCCGAGTTCTGCAAGCTGGTCAATCGGCTCATCAATATCGCCGACTCGCTGCTTCAAATTCTCGTAATACGTTTTGGGTATGGTCAAAAATTCAACCCCAGCCGCCCTGAGCTGTGTAACCGTCTTGATGATATCTTGGGTTGCGCAGGCAATGTGCTGAATCCCTGGTCCATCGTGATACTCTAAATACTCTTGAATTTGGGACTTGCGCTTACCCTGGGCGGGTTCGTTAATGGGCAGTTTAATCTTCCCCGTACTGTCCTGCATTACCTTGGACATCAAGGCTGAGTACTCAGTGGATATGGTTTTATCGTCAAAATGCGTCAGCAAGCTAAAGCCCAGGGCCTGTTCAAAAAATTGGACCCATTTATCCATGGCGCCCAATTCAACGTTTCCTACTACATGATCAATCTGGGTCAAGCCCACACCGTTCCCTTGGGACGTAGAGGCGGGTCGAGGAATAAAGCCAGGGGCGAATATACCGCGATAATCTTTTCGTTCAACGAATTTTAGTAATATGTCGCCGTACAGATGAATGGCGGCATACTGCAACACGCCATGCTCATCTTCTTCTTGGGTAGGGGGAATAGCGCCGACCGCGCCTCGTTTAGTTGACTCACGGTAGATTTTGCCAACATCAGTCACCTCTAGGGCGATCACCACAATGGCGTCACCATGTCTAAGCACGCTTTGGGCGATCGCATCGGCTGGATTCAATCCAGTACTTAGCACAAAGCGGATATCTCCCTGCTCCATTACATAGGAAGCTGTTTTCCGATAGCCTGTTTCCAACCCTCGATAGGCAGTAAATGTGAATCCCAACCCCTTCGAATAAAAAAGGGCGGCTTGCTTGGCATTACCGACATAAAATTCGAGATGATCAAATCCCTTAATGGGACAAAAATCGCTCATTGGGATTCCTCCTTTCAAGAAGTCTCTGCACCTGTTTGACTTCATTCACGAATCCATTCTGCCCGTTATTGTCAACAACTAACTAATAGGACAATCGGCTTTGGAAAAGTGATTGGTCAACCCCTTAGACAACCCCTTATTTATTAGGAAAGATTCCATCACCAAACAGACCTGAGATCAACTTAACCTCAGTGTTTATCATTTACCTAAAAAGGGTTAAATGCATTAACAAATTTACTATTTTCCTGATCTAAGTATAGATCATCAACTAATTTGGCTTGATTTCACCTCTATAATTAACTTAAGCTTATCCACAGAAACCCCCAACAAAGTAAATTGGAGCGGTAGGTTGCCCAAGAACAACGCGCCCCAAGTAAAATTCATTTCTAATCCCCTTTCTGGGAATGCGGAACCGCCTCAACTGTTGGATGATGTGGACCGGCAAGTTTTGCATCTCTTACAGGAGAATGGCCGCATGACGAATGCCGAATTAGCCCGTCGTGTTAAGCTTTCAGCTCCAGGCTTGCAGAAACGGTTGAGAAAACTTGAAGAAACCCAGGTGATTGACCGCTACGTGACGCTAATTAACCGGCAAGCCTTAGGCCTCAACCTCCTTTGTTTCCTGCAGGTTACCCTCGCCCCCCACCCCCAAACAGACTGGATCGAGCACTTTTGCGATCGCATGAAGCGACTGCCGGAAGTCCTGGAATGCCATCACCTCACAGGCGAATTGGAATATCTGCTGAAGGTCGTCGTCGCCAACCACCAACACCTAGAAACCTTCCTATTTGAAGAAATCACCCAAATACCCGGCGTCGATCGGATTCGAACCAGCATTGTGATCAATGAAGTCAAAGCCTCAACGGCGTTGCCCTTAGATTAGTTAGGGACTTGCGTAAACATAAAGTCCCAGTAGAAGTCAGTGGAGGGTGGATGGGTGGATGGGTGGATGAGATTTTATTAACTTGTAGCTCCCCTAGTGGAGTCAGAGAATGAAAGACTGAAGACAGAAGATACAAAGACAAAATCCCCCCATCCTCCCTATCTCCTCCATCTCCCCCACCTCCCCTATCCTCCCCTGCTCCCCCTGCTCCTCCTACTCCCTCATCCTTCCCTCCCATGTTTTCCTCAACGAAAAATTTGCTCTCATCTATCGTCGACTATGCTGGACTCTTCCCACCAGCTAAACTCGATATGCCAGAGGCAATGGCGAACTATGCGCTTTACCAGAGAACGCCTTATCTTTGGATGTTAGACCGCTTTGTGTTAGCAGCCTCTCGGTTGGGTGAGTTTGAAGCACAACTGCCCTCATTATCCGTTGAGGAAAATCCGGCAGAAAACCAAACCAGGATATGGCGGCTTAGTGTTATTCTCTCAGGAGACGTTGAATCTGCCCTTAATTGCATTCAGGCGATCAACCGTAGAGACGACATTATGGTTACAGCGGTGGAATGTCCGCCCATTCCCTCTGCAGACATTGAATCGGTTTTGTCTCGCATCCCTAACGGCATTGATGCTTTTTTTGAACTCCCCCTCGATCAGGATTGGGAGACTTCTCTGGCCAGACTACAACAGTTGGGCGGGGCAGCTAAAGTTCGCACTGGCGGCCTAACGGCGACGGCGGTCCCAAGTCCAGCTCAATTAGGGCAGTTCATCTTAGCTTGCGCTGAGGCTCGGGCGCCATTTAAGGCGACGGCGGGTCTGCACCACCCCTTACCTGCTCATTATCGTTTGACCTATGAGCCAGATAGTCTTTCCGCCCCTATGCATGGCTTTTTGAACGTCGCGATCGCAGCCGCGTTTAGTTATCACCACAAAATAACAGCCTCGGAAATGCTGGAGATCCTCAAAGAGCCTTCTTTCGAAGCCTTTCAATTCCGGGTAGACGGCATTTCCTGGCGTCATCATTGGTTAACCCTATCCGAAATAGAAAATGTTCGCCGACAATTCTTCCGGTCCTTCGGCTCCTGTTCTTTTCAAGAACCAGTAGAGGATCTTAAGCGGCTGAAGCTATTTAGTTAAGGTAAGGGGTTATTCAAAAATAACTTCACACTTTAGCGCTGTGTAAGCCTTTCAGACTCCTCATGCCCTGCTGAAATTATTCTTACACAGCGCCTAATGATCCGACCCTTTCCACCGGCAGTCGTTCTGCCAGGCCTATTTGCTGCGCCAGTGACTGCGCCGCCTTGGCTGCCTGCTGATCGACTGAACTTAGCGATGCGCCCGCCACCTGATAGCAGGCGGTATCCTCCCCTAGCGAATTGACCAGGGCTCCCGTTGCAGCGTTTACAACCAGGTCTCCATTGGCGTCGACAAGCGCCGTTCCCTGATGAATGGCTTGATGATAGATAGGCGCAACTCCAGTCGCAAACCCGGTGGCTAGAATCACCTGCGATGGCTGCCACTGGGCGCCATCGGGCCGCCTAATCGTCGGCGTTTCGTGATCGAATAAAAACGTTCCCGCTTCCAGGGTTAAGCGGCCCGTTCGCATTGCAGCCAACATGAGTTCAGCGCAAGCCAGGGATTGGGTTGCAAACAGATGCTTCACACTGGACAGCAGCTGTAACACCTTAACCCGCTCCCCGACCGGCAACAAATCCTGTACTTTGCCGTAGAAAGACATGACTGGGCGCACTAGACGAGCCAGGGGGTGGTCGGGAGTCGCCTGCTGGAGATAGCGAGTTAGAAATCCTCCATAGTCATCGATGTGCAAAAGCGCGTCCCAACCTGGGTAGGGCAAACCACAAACCTGATAGGCAGTGGTTAAAGACCGTTGCAACAGGTATTTGACCCGTTCAGCTGTAGGACTGCGGCGTAGCTGCCGCTGTGTCAACCAGGGACAATCATAGAGAGCGACAGGGGCCATCTGTGGCAACCGGGAGTAGCCCCGACGGCTTACCAGGGTCACCTGCTGCACGTCCAGATCATGCAATGCATGTAGCGCCGTCTCAATGCCCGCCGGACCTGCCCCCACTACAGTCAGGCGAGCTGACGAATTGATCCGGTAGCGATCGCAGGGATAGGCTGCGAATACTCGGTCCAACCAAGCAGGCCGAATTGAAGCAAATCGATGGCCGGTAGCGCATACCAGCTGGTTTACCCGGTAAGAGGCCGTGGCAGCCTGCAGGTAAATCCCCTGTTTCAGGCTCACAAAGCTTCGCACCGCTTGGGGAATTACCTGCACCGTCAGATGGTTGGGCAGGTGGGCCAGCAGCGCCCGGAACTGATCGTCTAAATACAGGCCATAGGCCCCTCGGGGACTGGAGCCATGGAGGTCATCCAGCGTATGGGTCGGGTGGCGCCGCCGCCCTTGCTCCGGTGAAAAATCAGGGTATAGCGCCGCCAACAACTCACGATTAGCCTGCATCCAGTTAAAGTAGTCGGTTGTATTGTGGCGTTGACGAACAAAGTCAAATCCACGGGCGGCGCTACTGCCGTTAAAGGTAAATAGGGAGGGCTGCGCCGGATCGTATACCTGCCCGCCGCCCATCAGCGTCTGCCGACCCAATGCTTGGAGTTGGGTCAGCCGGGACCGCTGAGCAGGCGTCAGGTTATCCCAGTGGAGAGTACGCTCTGGTTGAAAGAGATAAATGTGTACGGGAATATCGGTCTGGGTGCGTAATCGGGTGATTAAATGGCCAAGGGTGGCGAATCCGCTAATACCGAAGCCTGCGATCGCAATTCGCCAGTCTCCAGTTCGCCAGGAGGCAGTTCGCCAGGAGGCAGGGGTGTCTTGTTTAATGAACATGATCTAAAACAACATATCCCCGATATTGTCGGGGATTTCAGATAATCGGCTTGAACAGCTCGGTAGATGTTGTAGCGGCTCTGGAACCCCGGCGAATGAAATCTACAGGGCTAAACTTTGAGCATGAACTCCAAGAGGAAAGAGTAAATATTCATTCCAACAACGCCAGAGATAGGCCGTCAGCGCCTTGCGACGCCCCAACTTGCTCTCAAATGCAAAGGAGATTTCAGCCGCCCCTGGAATCAGCTGAGCCAGTGCATGATCACAGCCACAGCCATGTTGAATCAACAGTCCCTGACGGCTGGCGCAAGACTGTACCAGCATCAACATGGCTGTCACGTTTAAGCTGTGTAGACAGGCGTCGTAGGCCCGCTTTACGCCTTGCATACGGGGATCAAAAAACATTGGACGCGCCTCAAAGATCGACGCCCGCTCAATCGGGCACAACAACATCCAATAGAAGCAGGCAGGCAGAGCATAGCCCAACTGGGCAAACACGTCTTTAACAAAGGCGGCCACCTTATCGGCCCCATCCGTCGCCTGGGCTGTCTGCACCACCTGCTCAAAGTGAGGATAGGCCGTGGTGACAAAATCATGGCCAAAAAAGTCCAGGGTCGCCATTGCTCCCTGTTGATAAAAGGCATGAAAATCGAACCCCTGCTGGAAGACTTCTGGGCTTCGATCGGTTGCTTTGGTGAGAAACAAACGGGCTAAAGCCACCAGAAAATCTGGCTCAGGATGGCCCACCGTTGCTTCACCCTTGGCAATACGCTGCCAGATTGGCGGCAGTTGGTCAATTGCAACGGCGTCAACACCCCTCAAGAGAGTGGCTTTCGATAGCGATTCCACAGGGTCAGATACGAATGATGGAGACATCGAAGAATTTACAGCTAAAACCATTGCAATGATTGATTCCTCTATAGAGAACGGATAAAGGTGGAATAGTGCAATCTGGAAGGGATTTTAGCGGTAATTCATGGATTGAGCCAGTGGGCGGCGGCTTTTGCAAAATAAATCAAGATGGTCAAGATAAAACGCTTCGTTCTCGCGTTAGGGAGTTGCGTCAAAATAAAGTCCCAGTCAAAGGCGGCGTATATTTTAAGGCGGGAAGCCTTACATGGAAAAAAATTCGTCAATCCAACTCTGATTAGCAGTAGAACTGATTATTACATATTCGTCACTGACGGTGTAGGCGGACAGAGGTCAACTTGTCGCCTACCTCATAAAGACTTGATAAAGTAGTCAGGCAAACTTCCTGGGCCATCTAGGCTACAAACTCCATCCACATCCACAAAATTCTATGGTCTATTCCATCGATCAGACCCATCATCCAGACCTCCGCAGTTGGGTCGAATCAGCCAATCAGAAAGGGACTGACTTTCCAATTCAGAATTTGCCGTTTGGCGTATTTCATAGACAAGGCGACTCCGGAACGCCAAGTATTGGCGCCGCGATTGGCGATCAGATTCTAGACCTGGCTGTAGTTGGTCGGGCTGGGTTGCTGCAAGACCTGCCTGACTCATTGCAAGCGGCTTGCAGGGCGTCGACTTTGAATCCTTTGATGGCGCTAGGGAGATGGGCGTCGTCAGCGTTGCGAACTCGGTTGAGTGAACTGCTCCGCGTCGACGGACAAAAGCCTCCCACCGACTCTCAAATTCTCGTACCCATGGCTGAAGCTGTGATGCAACTCCCCTGTCATATTGGGGATTACACAGACTTCTACGCGTCCATTTTTCACGCCACTAACGTTGGAAAACTCTTTCGACCGGACAATCCCTTATTACCCAACTATAAATACGTCCCAGTGGGTTATCATGGGCGGGCTTCCTCTATTGTGGTCAGCGGGACTGCGCTCAGACGTCCCAATGGACAGCGAAAACGGCCTGGTGAAGCGGCTCCCAGTTTTGGTCCAGCTCGTCTCCTGGACTATGAGGTAGAAGTAGGATTTTTTATCGGCAAAGGGAATGAGTTGGGGCGGCCTGTTGCGATCGCACAAGCTGAAGAGCACATCTTTGGCCTGTGCCTAGTCAACGATTGGTCAGCCAGAGATATCCAAGCTTGGGAATATCAACCCCTCGGCCCCTTTCTAGGCAAAAGCTTCGCCACCTCGGTCTCTCCTTGGGTTGTCACCCTAGAAGCCCTCGCTCCCTTCCGCTGTCCTGCATTTACTCGACCCGAGGGAGATCCGCCGCCGCTGCCTTACCTGCGCTCACCGCAAGATACTGAATGGGGAGGCATTGCTCTGACGGTAGAAGTATGGCTCCAGTCGGTCCAGATGCGCGATCAAGGAATAGAACCGATTCGTTTAAGTCAGGCGACTTTCCAACAAATGTACTGGACCTTAGCGCAAATGCTCACCCACCATACCAGTAATGGGTGCAATATGCGACCTGGCGATCTGCTAGCCAGTGGAACGGTGTCAGGACCAGAGGACGTTTCGAAAGGGTCGCTGCTGGAAATCAGTCAACGAGGCGCTAAGACGATTGATTTACCGACGGGCGAAAAACGAACTTTCCTGGCTGAAGGTGACGAAGTTATCCTACGCGCATACTGTGAGAAGGGCGATTACCCCAGAATAGGGTTGGGAGCCTGTAGAGGCATTATGCTCCCGATTGAATGAACCGGCGGATAACATCAACGAAGCTTAGAAATAAATCCTTAAACGGTTTGGGACAATCTCTGGCTAAACCCCGGATTTATCCAAAGATCACCAAGACAATAAAGGTAGACAGTGATGGAAAGATAAATGGAAGGCGCAAAGCCAGCCGATTAATTCCTAATCAACCGCCTACCTATTCAGCAATGCTCAAACAAGCAGTACTTATTGGACCTGAAACTACATCAATCCCCAGTAATGGAGAAGGCCATTACCCGTAAGGAGATCATGGGCAATAATGGCAAAGCCAATCATGGCAAAACGACCATGATTGATTTCGGAGAACTGACTGAATGTCAGGGAAGGCTTTTGATTATCCATGATTATAATTCTCAGGTCGCTTGTGTATTTATATGAACCAATGTAACGCAGTCATTGTAGATTTGCAGGAATATCTTACGAATTCCTTACATTTATATTTTTCTCTTTGATTCAAATCAAAGAGAAAAATGTTCTGAGAGACGACTAAAGCTATTGTCCATCGCTGAGTCGATTTAAGGGACTCGCAGTTTAATAACTTACTAGTTAAGACTTACATGCTCAGGAATATTTTATCTCTGACCAGCATTCTCAGAAACGTAATCTCTATACCTTAGTGGTGCAGAAAACTCCCAGAAAGCTTATTTGGCAAGGATTCTAGCCATGCTAACTGGCTTGCATTGGGTAATGTTTCCCACGTGTTTGCAGCGTTCTGAGCCTCAAGTGAGCAGATCTATTAGCCG
>JASJDH010000333.1 GCA_030065175.1 Leptolyngbyaceae cyanobacterium MO_188.B28
ATTCATCACTACAATGCATCATTGAATCTTGATACCGCAATGGCATAGACAGCCAATTATTCTCTAGCCTTTACAAAAAATGACTACCATCTCCCTTATGAGGCTGCTGTTGTCTCTAAGCTCAAGGCTGCTGGCGCAATTATTTTGGGTAAAACCGTTACAACTGAGTTAGCAACGGCGGCAGCGGGGGCGACGGCGAATCCCCACAATTTGGCCCATACGCCTGGTGGTAGCTCTAGCGGCTCGGCGGCGGCTGTCGCTGATGGGATGGCGCCAGTCGCCATCGGTTCACAAACAATGGGTTCGATTCTACGACCAGCCGCCTACTGCGGTATTTTTGGATTTAAACCCAGTTTTGGGTTGATTTCTCGCTATGGCATGATGCCTGTCTGCCGAGAACTGGATCATGTTGGCGTATTTGCCCGTTGTTTAGAAGATATTCAATGCTTGCTAAGCCTACTCATCGGAACAGATGCTCGCGATCCAGACTGCCAATTCTGTAGCCAGATTACTCCCCCTAAACACATATCACCGAGTCAGCCGGGGAATGAGCGCCGCCCAATACACTTAGGACTCATCAAAACCCCTCATTGGGATCAAGCAGAAAGTATCGCCCAATTGCAATTGAATCAAGCAATTTCTGTATTGAGACTGGCGGGTGTACATATCGAACTCGCGTCATTATCTTCTGAATTCGATCACTATTGGGATGTTGTTCAAACACTCTGCGCCTATGGCTTACACAAACACCATGGCTGGCTGTTACAACACCATCGCGACCTATGTTCTCCTTTATTACAGGACTGGTTAAAACGTGGTCAAGCTATTTCTGACGCCGCCTATTCGCAAGCCTGCCAATGGCGTAACCACTATCGTGGACTATTGGCCCCTGTCTTTGCCCAATACGATGCTGTGTTAAGTCCGGTTACTCTGGGACCTGCGCCGTTAGGTCTGGCCAATACAGGTTCACCCATATTTTGTGGATTGTGGACCTTATGTGGGTTCCCGGCCCTGAATATCCCCCTCGGAAAAACGACGGGTGGTTTACCGTTGGGCTGTCAGCTGGTGGGACCGTTGCATAACGATCAACAGCTTCTGGTCATTGCCCGTCAATGTTGGACTATATTGAGCCCCATTCTCGGAGAGATTACATTGCCTAAGGATTTACCGCCAGGGGAGCTTGAGCGATGCCATGGTGGATGATGTATAACTCCCTGATAGGGGATCTTATCAGGCAGACTCGCTGGATAAGATCCCTGTTTCCCATACTTAACCGTCAAAAGCGCCGAATAACACCCTTCTTTTCCGGAGTTATACGGCAAAAATGACACTGGCGGCGAAATATTTGTTAATGTCTAGAACACTCATTCCGCCGTTGATGTCATTACAGAACTACAAGTTACTTTCATAGCTGATAACGCAATATCAGGGCTTTCAGCATGTAAGGCAATGTTTCGCCACCAGTATCAAAAATACGATATAAGTTCTGTAAATTGGGGTGTTATTACTCAAAAACGCTGGATAAGATCCATACTTCTGGATCTTATCCAGCAGATCTGACGTTGACTTACAAGTTAGCCTGAAATCGCGATCTCAGAGATAAAAACAGATGCAACCATTCGATCTCATGTCTTACCCCTATGCGTCCTCGCGCGCTGTCGTGATGGGAACGCGTGGTGCTGTAGCCACTGCTCAGCCTTTAGCAGCCGCAGCGGGAGCGGAAATGCTGCTGGCGGGAGGAAATGCAGTGGATGCAGCGATCGCCATGGCAATCGATCTCACCGTCGTTGAACCAACATCCAACGGTCTAGGCTCGGATGCGTTTGCGCTGGTATGGGATGGCGCACTACACGGTCTCAATGCCTCGGGAAAAAGCCCGCAGGCTCTCTCGCTTGAGATGTGGGAAGGATTGGAGCACCTACCGTTGCGCGGCTGGTTGGCGACAACCGTACCGGGGGCAGTCTCAGCTTGGCAGGCGTTATGGCGACGCTGGGGCAAGCTACCTTTCGAGCGTTTATTCGAACCAGCCATTCGCCACGCTGACAATGGTTTTCCGGTGTCTCCCGGCGTGGCGCGAAAATGGCGGCAGCAGGCAAAGAATTATCTATCCTTGACTAGCGAAGTACATCAACCCTTTCGAGAGCTGTTTTTTCCAGGCGACCGTGCTCCATGTTCTGGTGAAATCTGGCGCTGTCCAAAACAGGCTGCGACACTGCGAGAATTGGCTGCTACAGAAGGCGAGAGTTTTTATCGGGGTCGATTGGCCGAGCAAATAATTGCGTTTGCAGAACTCACTGAAGGAGTGTTATGTCTCGATGACCTGAAAACACACCAAGCGGAGTGGGTGAAGCCTATTTCCACTACCTATCGCGGTCTGACAATTTCGGAACTGCCCCCCAACGGTCAGGGGATTGCGGCATTGATAGCGCTCAATATCTTTGAGGGTTGCGATCTTGCTACCGAGCAACGGGAATCAGTCGCGACCTATCACCACCAAATCGAAGCGATGAAACTGGCGTTTGCCGACACATATCGATATGTGGCTGATCCCGCGTGGATGGATATAACGGTCGCTGAATTACTCGATAAAGCCTATGCAACTCGTCGCCGAAAGCTCATTAGCAATCTCGCGATCCGCTTGGCTGAACCAGGACTGCCGAAAGGCGGCACGGTGTATTTAGCAGCAGCGGATGACGAGCTAATGGTATCGTTCATTCAGTCTAATTTCATGGGATTTGGCAGCGGTATCGCCATCCCCAGCACGGGTATCTCGCTGCAAAATCGCGGCGCGGGGTTTGACATTGACCCCAATCATCCCAACACAATTGCTCCTAGCAAGAGACCTTTCAGCACTATAATTCCCAGTTTTCTGAGCCGCGACGGGCAAGCATTGGGTCCGTTTGGCCTAATGAAAGACTCTATGCAGCCCCAAGGTCACATGCAGATAGTCTCGAATCTGGTAGATCACGGTCTTAACCCGCAAGCCGCACTAGACGCTCCCCGCTGGCGTTTCGACTTTGGAAATCGAGTGTTGTTGGAGCAGACTGTACCCCGTCAGGTAGCGTTGGGATTGGCTGATCTCGGCCACGATATTCACATCACCGCAGAACCAGACACCTTTGGAAAAGGCCAGATAATTCTGCGACTCAACAACGGCGCATTAGTAGCTGCATCGGAGCCGCGCGCGGACGGAATAGCGATTGCGCTATAATGAGTTGCCTACCTTAGCATGTCCGATTATTCAGTCCAACGCCAGTATTTCTTACCAAAGTTCCATCAAGATCAAAACAGGCAATCTTCAATTGATGCAAACTTCAGATACTCCTTTGAGATTTGAATAAAATCATAACAATCAAGCTGTGCTGCGTAAACGAAGCGCAGGGTAGTTTACGTCCGAACGAGCGCCTTGTTAGGCATTATTTCCACTTAACTCGTTGAGATAGTACAAAACAATTACATAGGGTATAAGTAATTTTACAAGCCTTAAATCGCTGACCGCGATACCGCCAAAAAGAAACGCATGCCAATAAGACAGTTGCAAAGGCCCCGCCTACCCCAAATTCTTTATAAATCACACCTGATGCAATCATTAAAGGTGCAATCATTGACCTAAATAACTTTGAATCTGCTTCTTTTCTAAGTACCTCTTTAAAACCTTCTACGTGCTTTAACGATAAAACGGACCTACACCACTTGTATTTATTTATGCTACTGCAATCTCTCTCTGAGATCTCACTCCGTATTTGCCCAATTTTATTCAGTAACTCATCATTCCCTTTCGGTTTAACAAGGTCATACAATTCATCCCAATATGAACCAAGTGTAAATAAAATATGATACCAAAAAAACATGAAGATGAACAAAATAGAGGCGCTGAAAGTCTTATCAGACAAGAATGTATAATGTTCGTCTTCAAATTAAATTGGTATGACATATATATTGCCACTAATAAAGCTATCCATTCATTCGCTCCTAAAGTAGCGTACTCGGTAATATTCAAATAAATCATCACGGAAGATGTAGTGATAAATCCTGGCAATAGAACCGAAAAGAAATCGGAGATTCCCAAATAAAAATCACCTGGTTTAACCATTAAACTTTCCTTGATATATGCCTAACTATATATTTCCAACGTTAGATCTGATGGATAAGATCCACAATTCCGGATCTTATCTGTCACCTCTGGCTAACAACACTCTGATTTACAGAACTTATACTCAATTTTTGATACTGGTGACGAAATATTTGTTAATGTCTAGAACACTCATTCCGCCGTTGATGTCATTACAAAACTACAAGTTACTTTCATAGCTGATAACACAATATCAGGGCTTTCAGCATGTTAGGCAATGTTTCGCCACCAGTATCATTTTTGACATATAACTCCAGGGCAATAGGAGGGTATCCGTCACATTTGACAGTTAAGCATAGTGAATAGGGGGCTTATCCGGTCTTATCATTGATGCATGGTATACCCTTTGGCCTCAACAGGTCACTGCACTATTTTAGGAATGACTGGTAATATCAACGGATTCTTTAACAGGACGGTAGATCAGAGCATAGGCTGCTGGAACAAAATAGAGAACGAATAGGGAGGCACCACTGATTTCGCCTGCGATCTCAACTTCTCAGCTCCCCATCACTATCCTTGAAATCCTATTTCTTGAAGATTTTTTTCTACTTTGGCTCGATGTTCAATTGCCCATTCCTCTAAGGACCGAGACTCATCCTTTTCAGCTCGCCGCTTGGCAATTTCCCAAATAGATTCCTGTTGTGTCCCTGGAATCACGGCAATGCCTTCTTCGTCCGCAACAACAATATCTCCCGCATCTACCTGCACTCCCCCACAAATGATAGTGCTCTGCAAGGTTCCCGGTCCATTCTTTTTGCCTGGAACCGGCATTGCGCCTCGGGCAAAGACTGGAAACCGAAGATCACGCACCTCTGCCACATCGCGAATCACCCCATCAATAACAAATCCAGCAACGCCTCTTTTCTGGGCCGTAGCGCACACATTGCCGCCGGACATGGCATAGTCCACATCCCCAGCTTTCACCACAATGATCGACCCCGGTTCTGCTCGGTAGATCGCCGCGTGGAACATCAGGTTATCCCCTGGCGCACAGCTGACAGTGTAGGCTGGTCCCGCAATCCGAGGTATTTGGGTCCACATTTCCCGGATTCTCATATCCATAAATTGCTCCCGTCCCAAAAGGGCGTCGGCATAGGTAGTGGGCGATAACTCAACAAATTTTGAATAGGATTCCATCGGATAATTTGAGAGATTCAATGTTATGAGCCATTGATAGCTTAGGCCAATCCAGTCCAACTCGTTGCGCTAGTGATGTGCGATCGCATCCCGCCTGGCCACCCATATTTGCAATGTTGTGATAACAATTTTTATCAGCACATGTAATCAATTACACAGCACAGGACTGATTCTCTAGTCATCCTTGTATAGGGAGACTTCCTTTATTTTACGAGGGATGATCGATGCGTCTTCTGTTGGTTGAGGATGATATTCAACTTGCAGAGTCTTTAACGGAGATGTTAGAGGCCCAGCGCTATGTGGTGGACACCGTTAAGGACGGAGAAGCGGGCTGGAGTCAAATGCAGCTGATGGACTACGACCTAACACTGCTGGATGTCACACTGCCGCATCTTGATGGAGTTCAGCTATGTCAGCGGATTCGTAATCATGGGTATGGACTACCGGTACTGATGCTAACGGCGCGGGATACTAGCCAGGATAAGGTACGCGGCTTGGACTCTGGAGCCGATGCTTACATGGTAAAGCCGTTTAATTTGTCTGAGCTGTTAGCTCAAATTCGAGCTTTGTTACGTCGGGGCAGTTCCCAGGCTACTACTGCATTAGTGTGGGGAAAGCTAAGCCTGGATCCGAATACCTACGAGGTCAGCTACGACCGACAAATGTTACGGTTAACTCCAAAAGAATTCTCAATTTTAGAGTTGTTGATGCGCAATGGACGACGTGTCTTGAGTCGATCGTTTATTTTAGAATCTCTCTGGTCAATGAAGAGTCCACCGGATGAAGAAACGGTCAAGGCCCATATCAAAAGCCTGCGCAATAAATTAAAAGCTGTTGGAGCCCCTAAGTCACTGATTGAAACGGTGCATGGTATAGGGTATCAGTTGCAAGCACAGTATTAATCGATACGCGGCAGTGTGACCTTAAAGGTTGTTCCATGGCCCAGTCGGCTATTGCAGGTTAATGCCCCTTGATGTAGTGTTAAACAGACTTTCACAACTGAGAGTCCTAGACCTGTTCCCCTGATATCACCCACATTAGTTCCACGGTAAAACGCCTCGTAAAGATTGTCTTGATCCGCCTTTGGGATACCAATACCTTGATCCTTTACCTGAATTGCAATCTCGTGATAGCGGCAAGATAAGTCCAGCGTTACTTTTGGTTCAGTTTCAGAATACTTCACTGCATTGGACAGTAAATTGGTCAAAATTGCCCGCAATAGCTGGGGATCAATGTAGGCTTTCTGGCAATCGCCAGACGTTGTAAAGTCTATTGCTGGAAACGTTTCAAAGCTAAATTGGACTTCTTCTATCAGTTGTTGGCAATACTGTTGTAGGTTAAGAAGCTCAGGTTCAAACTGCAGTTTGCCAGATTCAGCCCTGGATAGAGTCAACAGGTCATTGAGCAACTGATTCATCCGTTTGGCGGTAGCCCGTATACGGCCATAGATGCGTTGGCGATTATTAGATTGGCTATCGGCTTCTAACGCCTGGGCTGAGAGGAGGATGGTGCTGAGGGGAGTGCGCAGCTCATGGGAAACCATGGAGAACAGGCGAATCTTAGCTTCACTGAGTTCTCGGGTTCTGGCAAGTTCTGCCTGCGCCTGGAATAGATAGCGAGCGATGAAGATGGTGAGCAGTAAGCCAATCACGAGCATGGACAGGGCGCTCCGGGGAGTAAGACCTGGGTAATTGACGGCAGGGGTGAAGGCAAGCGTCCATTGGCGACCTCCAATAGTAAGGGTGTGGGCGCAGTCGATAAACGAGGGGCATTGCAAGCTGTCAGCATTACTCTGAATTACCTCAGTGCTTACAGTTTGCGTAGCTGCATCATAGCGCCCTAAAAATTGCTCAGGATTAGCTGCACTCTGATCGTGCAGGGTAAAGTCAATGTTGTAGTTAAGCGCCTCTAAGGACTCTTCCACTACATCTGAAACCCGGAAAACTCCCAGGAGATAGCCTTTGAGCTGATCGCGCCGCGCCGCTTGCGACAGTGGGATTGTGGAGCCATTGTAGAGGGGCAAAAAGACGAGAAAGCCAAACTGATTTTTGTTTTCTTGTACTAAGCGAATTCGACCAGAGGCTGAAATTTGGCCGCTATCTCGGGCCGTCTCAAGGGCAGTGCGTCGGGTAGGGTCGGAGGTGAGATCATAGCCGAAGGCGAGTTCGTTACCTGTTAAAGGCTGCAGGTAGGTTACAGGGATGTAATAGGGGCGGGATGAGGCGCGAATGAGACCACCACGACTTTCCCGCTCGGTAATTTGAAATATAGGATAGCCTTCGGCTTGGATAGCTGCCTCAAACGTATCGCGATCTTGCTTGGAGACGACTGGAGCCCATTCCAAGGCCTGAATACCGGGGTAGGTTTTGAGCGCCCGTTGGACAAAGCGGTTAAACTCTGTGCGGGAGACGGTTTGTTCTGAGACAGTGTAGAAGTCTCCCAGGGCAAGGAGTAAATCGGTATAACGGTTAACGCTGCGTTGGAGAGCAGTCGCAAGACTATCGGTTTGGCGTTGGAACTGGAGGCGATAGTTGGCGCGTTCCCAACGGGCGACGGCAAGTGTGGCTAGGATAGAGAGGCCGACGCCAAGGAGAAGAGTGATCGCAATGGGTAGTTTAGGGCGACGAGTAGGCATATACGGCTGTAGCTTATCACTCGTAGTCAAATGCTATTGTAATCTTCCCGATTTCTTCCCGAATTTTTCCTCAAAAACTTCACCTGCCTGTCCTAACCTGCTGCCAATCATACGTCTTTGTCAGTGAAGGAGTCAGGCAATGCGGCGACGAGACCTACTAAAACGCGGTACAGCATTTACCGGAGGCGTATCCCTGGCGGCCCTGATCAACGCCTGTAGCGACTCCGGTTCTAAACCAGCCGCTACTGGGACGTCCGAGACGGAAGCCCCCGCCAAAGCGTCTAAAAGTTCTGACCCTGCTGTACTGACCGTGGTTCAGGGCGGCGGCTTCCCCAACGGATTAGACCTCCACCAGGTCGGCGTCAATCGCCCCGCCTACGGTATCTCCTGGTGCCTCTACGATCGCCTCGTCACCTTTGGCGTCAAAACCCTAGACGACGGCTCCCTTTCCTACGACTACACCGTCATCGAACCAGAACTGGCCGAATCCTGGACCGTCGCCGACGATGGTCTGTCGGTCACTTTTAACCTCCGCAAGGACGCCACCTTTCACGATGGCGCTCCCGTCACAGCCAAGGACGTGAAATGGTCCTACGACCGGGCCGTATCCGTCGGCGGCTTCCCCTCATTCCAGATGAAAGCTGGAGCGCTGGAAAAACCAGAGCAGTTTGAGGTGGTGGATGACCACACCTTTAAAGTGAATTTCCTGCGGCAGGACAAGCTAACACTAATGGATATGGCGGTGCCGATTCCCGCCATTATGAACTCTGCCCTGATTGAACCCAACGTCACTGGGGAAGACCCTTGGGGCCTGGAGTGGACCAACGCCAACCCCGCTGGCGGCGGCGCCTATAAACTGGATACCTTCAAACCCGAAGAGCGAGTTGTACTGGTGCGCAATGATGACTGGAAATCTGGCCCTGTCCCCGCCCTTGAAAAGATTATCTGGCTGAATGTGCCTGAAGCGGGTAACCGTCGGGCGCTGCTAGAGAAGGGCGATGTGGATATTAACTATGAAGTCTCTGAAAAAGACATTAGCGAACTCAAGGCCACTGGCAAGTACACCATTGTTTCCACACCCATTGAGAATTGTCTCTACACCATTGACCTGAATTCTCAGCCTGAGCTAGGAGGAGCGCCCAACCCCTTTAGCGATGTCAAAGTACGTCAGGCGGTAGCCTACGCCATGCCCTACGACGCCATTGTGGACACGGCCCTCTATGGTGAGTGCGTCAAAATGTACGGCGGCAAAGACATTGAGCCCAAAAATATCGATTGGCCTCAGCCCTATCCCTACCGTACTGACGTAAAAAAGGCTAAAGCACTTATGGCCGAATCAGGCTACCCAAGTGGCTTTGATACGACGCTGTCCTTTAACCTGGGTACTCAAGAATGGGCAGAACCCTTATGTGTATTAGTGAAAGAGTCCCTGGCGGAGATTGGCGTTAACGTCACGTTGGAGAAAGTGCCGGGCTCTAACTTCCGGGCGGTGCTGGTGGAGAAAACCCGTCCCATGATTGTCAACAACTTTGGCGGTTGGTTGAATTACCCTGATTATTTCTTCTTCTATTCTTACCATGGGCAAAATGCCACCTTTAACGGCAGTTCCTATCAGAATCCGGAGTTAGATAAGCTGGTAGACGCCGCCCTGGCGACTGGTCCAGGAGATCCGGCCTATGACGAGAATGTAAAGGGGTTTCTGAAGATTGCATTTGAGGAAATGCCGCGGATTGTGGTGGCGCAGCCGTATTTGTCGGTGGCGATGCAGCCTGGGGTGAGTGGGTATCAGTATTGGTTCCATCGGCAGTTGGACTATCGACAGTTGAAGAAGGCCTAAGATTGTCCTTCCCTTTGTAAGCTACCGTGTACAACAAGTCATCTAATCCCATCCCTAAGGGGTAGATCCCTCCTAACCCCCCTTCAAAAAGGGGGGGACTAGACGGCTCAAAGTCCCCCTTTTGAAGGGGGATTTAGGGTGATCAAAACTAGAGGTCTCAACCATCAACTACCGCCCAACATTCCCCGTAACGAAATAACCCTTCAAGATTCACAGCAAGATTAACTATGTCCACCGTAACCACGATCGCCGAAGCGGCCAAATCTGCAGCCGCGAAACTCAACATTGCCAAGTACGACATCTATGGCGCAGCGGTCGATGAAGTCAGCGTCCAAGTCGATAGCGGCGAGCCCGACCAAATGAAAGCGTCTCAGCGCTCCAGCGTCACCGTGCGGGTCTGGAACACCGAAAACACCGTTGGCATTACCTCTACCACCGACGTTGACCCAGCAGGCTTGGAACTGGCGCTCAAGACGGC
>JASJDH010000334.1 GCA_030065175.1 Leptolyngbyaceae cyanobacterium MO_188.B28
CTACTTAAAGACAGCCCCAATAGGAGAGGAAACAGGAGTGAAGCGCTAATCCTGCGAGTTTTCATAGCTGCACCGTTTACGCTAGGACAAAAATACATAGGTATTCTAAGCATACCAGCAGACGATTATTGTCAAGTCAGCAGCGGTGAAAAAATTAGGGGGTATGAAATGGACAGCCAGGGGATCAGTAAAATAGCAACGCTGAGGCGGCCGAAGCTATAAGGAAATGGAAATGGGTGGGAAGCTTGACGCGATAGCCTCCGACTAATCCTCTAGAATTAAGGCTTGAACGATAGAACTTCTATTTCTGATTATGCTGAAAGCTGGAATCGTTGGACTGCCCAATGTAGGTAAATCGACTCTATTTAATGCGCTGGTCGCCAACGCAAAAGCTCAAGCTGCTAACTTTCCTTTCTGCACCATTGAACCTAACGTAGGGGTGGTGGCGGTGCCAGACGAGCGGTTGGCGACGCTGGCCAAAATTTCTAGTTCAGCCGAAATTGTTCCAGCCCGAGTGGAGTTTGTTGATATTGCTGGATTGGTTAAGGGCGCCAGCCAGGGAGAAGGGCTTGGCAACCAGTTTTTGGCCAATATTCGGGAGGTCGATGCGATTGTCCACGTGGTGCGCTGTTTTGAAAACGATGACATCGTCCACGTTTCGGGGTCAATCGATCCGCTTCGAGACATTGACATTATCAATCTGGAATTGGCGTTAGCCGATCTGTCCCAAATTGAACGGCGGATTGAGCGGGTTCGAAAACAAGCCCGCACCAATAAAGAAGCACAAGCTGAACTCGCGGTTTTAGAGTCATTGCTGCCCTTATTGAATGAAGGAAAATCCGCCCGTCAAGCAGACTTAACGGAAGAGGAAGAGGGCTTGATTCAAACGTTGGGGTTGTTGACTCGAAAACCGGTCATTTATGCGGCTAATGTATCTGAGGAAGATTTAGCGAGCGGGAATGAGTGGGTGGACAAGGTGCGCGCCGCGGCTCACCAAGACCAGGCTCAGGTTGTGATCGTTTCCGCCCAAGTGGAAGCTGAGTTGATTGAGTTGCCTGACGCGGATCGAGCGGACTTCCTAGAATCCCTTGGGGTGGAAGAAGGGGGATTAAAATCTCTGATTCGAGCGACTTATGAATTGCTGGGCCTGCGGACCTATTTCACCACAGGACCTAAAGAAACTCGAGCTTGGACCATTAAATCGGGCATGGTGGCGCCCCAGGCGGCGGGGGTGATTCACACCGACTTTGAACGCGGTTTCATTCGAGCCGAAACCGTTTCCTATGCTGAGTTGGCGGCGCTGGGCTCAATGAATACCGCGAAAGAAAAAGGACTGGTGCGCAGTGAAGGAAAAGAGTACATCGTCCAAGAAGGGGATGTGATGCTCTTCCGATTTAACGTTTGATGATTTGTGGCGGCATACTTGGTCTACAAATTAAGGTGTTTGTGGACCGATCGAGGTCTGTTGATTTTCTATAGATTTTGTCTTGAATAGAGGAATCCGTTTAGAATCTGACCCATCCCCTTACAGCCTGATGCTAGTGCTTAAACGCATCAAGACTATTCCCGCTTGGGCGTTACTGTCTTTGGTCATGAATGGTCTTCTTTTCTTGACCGTACTGTTAGTAATGCAAGAAACGTCTCAGGTCAGTGAGGAGCGCTCTTCTGTCCTGCCCCAAGCGAATGCGTCGGTTTTGGAACCGATGCTAGCGGCTGATTCAAGGATTATTCCTCAACTGGGAAAGCACCATCGCCTTAATTATCAACAGTGGATTTCTCTGCTGCGTCGGGAGGCGAAAGCGCTTGCAGCTAGAAATCCTAAGCATGTCACAATTTTGTTGGGGGACTCCATTACCCTCTGGTTTCCCCAAGAGCTGCTGCCTGGCCGCAAGACCTGGCTGAATCAGGGGATTTCTGGGCAAAGCTCGGGCGGCTTGCTGGAAAGACTGGATTTAATGGATAGCCTCCAACCGGAAGCTATTTACATTATGGTTGGCATCAATGATCTAGTTTGGGGAAAACAAGATGCTTACCTCTTGAACAGCTATGAGGGGATTATTTTGTACCTTAAGCAGGCGCATCCTCAGGCAAAGGTTGTGGTGCAGTCAATTTTGCCCCACGGCGCTGAAAATTCAACCTGGGTAGGCCGAGATCGCCTCTTGGTCTTGCCCAATAGCCGCATTCGGGCAGTCAATCAGGAACTTAAGGCGATCGCAGATGCCTATAACGTCTATTTCCTGGACTTATATCCCCTGTTCGCCAATGGTGACGGCAACCTACGCGCCGACCTGACCACCGACGGCATCCACCTCAACCGAGCCGGTTATCTCGTTTGGCGCACTGCGATCGCATTATTCGATCAAGTTGAATTGTTTCCCGAATAGTTTTGCGCCATCCCCAATCCCCATTATTCTGTTGATAGCACTGAACATACTCGCACCCGGTGGGGAGTTTCATGGATACCAAAGCATTTAAGCGATCGCTCCATCAATCAGACAATTACCATCGCAAAGGATTTGGTCACGAAGAAGCAGTGGCTGGACAGCTCAAGACCGAATATCAAAGCAGTTTGATCCAGCAAATTCGGGACAATCACTACACCATCCGGCGGGGCGAGGTAACCATCCGCTTAGCCGAGGCGTTTGGGTTTTGTTGGGGGGTTGAGCGAGCCGTCGCCATGGCCTATGAAACCCGGCGACATTTTCCCGCTGAACGCATCTGGATTACGAATGAGATTATTCATAATCCCGGCGTCAACCAACGCCTTAAAGAAATGAACGTTGGGTTCATTGAGGTCAAGGCTGGGCAGAAAGATTTTACAGTGGTGGAAACTGGAGATGTGGTGATTCTGCCTGCCTTTGGCGCCAGCGTGCAAGAAATGCAATTGCTCAACGACCAAGGTTGCACCATTGTGGACACCACCTGTCCATGGGTGTCTAAAGTATGGAATACGGTGGAAAAACATAAGAAGGGCAGTTATACCTCCATTATCCACGGCAAGTACAACCATGAAGAGACCGTCGCCACCAGTTCATTTGCGGGTAAGTATCTGGTGGTGCTAAACCTCAAACAGGCCGCCTATGTCGCCGATTACATCTTGAATGGGGGCGATCGCGATGAGTTTATGGCCCAATTCCGCAACGCCTGCTCCCAGGGATTTGACCCCGACATAGACCTGGAAAAAATCGGCATTGCCAATCAAACCACCATGCTCAAGGGGGAAACGGAAGAGATTGGCAAACTGTTTGAGCGGACAATGCTGAAGAAATATGGCCCCCTCGCCCTAAACCAGCATTTCCTCAGTTTTAATACCATCTGCGACGCGACTCAAGAACGCCAAGACGCCATGTTTGGCCTTGTAGACCAGCCCCTCGATCTGATGGTGGTCATTGGCGGGTATAACTCCTCCAATACCACTCACCTGCAGGAAATTGCCGTGGAGCGGGACATTCCTTCATACCATATCGACGGGCCCGAACGCATCGGCCCTGGCAATCGCATTGAACATAAGCGCCTCCATGCAGAGTTAACCCTCACCGAGCCCTGGCTCCCAGAGGGGGCCATTACAGTGGGGGTAACTTCTGGAGCCTCTACGCCAGATAAAGCCGTGGAAGACACGATTGAGCGAATTTTTGAGTTGAAGGTTACCGCCCCTGTAGGCTCTTAAAGATGTAACACCCCCAATCAAGCACCGTTAGCGCCTCCACAACCATTCGCAATTGGAGCCCGTAAAGGTGCGTCACACTCCCTGATTGAGAAAACCTTGCATTGGCCTGCCAAGACGCTGGAATCAACGTCTCGGCAGGCTTTATTGGTTGATTGGATTGTATTCAGATTCTTCTGGGACCACTTCATTCCCAGCCAAACAGTTTCGATAGTCGACTAGATTTACACAGTCTTGCTCCATAGAATAAGCCTTCTTTACAGGCACTTCATTGAATGTGATATATAATACTTAATATATACGGATTATACTTAGTCTATTTTTCCAGATTCCTTTTATGGGAATGACTCTAAATATTCAATATCAATCAATGTGATTTTAGAGACAGGTCTAGAAGGGACAAACTGGCGGAAAAAATAGCCAGATCTTAAAACGATGCAGCTCAGTTGCTAGGCGCTAGTGTCTTGGCATACTCATGGTCTGCTTTGAAAGGGTGCAGACAAGGTTCGGTAACAAGCTTTTGGAAATCCAAGGGTGCGTAGAGGCGTTAAACAAAACGTCTCAAGCCAATAGTGGGCTTATCCGAACAGTAGTATTGGCGTGAGACTTAGGTTTATCAATGAGAGTGGATAATGTTATCGGCCGGTGTCAATCTCAGCAAACTGACGGACGAGGAAAGATAAGTTGGGATATTCAACAGGCCCAGGAAACCATTTATAACTACTTTTTAGAGATTGTTAGGACTTGGGAGGCCTCAAAAGTTCTAACCGTATTTAGACAACTATTTATCCACAATCTTGATTCCCATGACTCCAATGTCCTGGCGGCTTTACATATTATCTTGCTCTCCCATCGAGAGGATGAATTTAGGAACACTTTAAAGCGCACTTGCTATGTTCTGATCAATAACTGGGAAATCGCCAGAAACCATCACGCCATTCAACAGCTGGTTGACATCATCTCAGATTCAACCATTCATCAAGCCGCCATTTCACCCATCCTCAGATGTTTGCGAAGATGGCTCGTCAACTTCACTAGAAGTAAAGACTATCAGGATCTAAGATTTCTCTCCTCAAGGCATACTAAAACTAAACATTGGACACATCGGTATACCTCCTATCTACTCGTTTCCCAATATATGGATTCCAGTAATCCAATCGAACAGCGGGAAATAGCCTATGCGCTATCTAAAAAACTGAAGGATGAGTTCAAGTTTCAGCTAGCCATGTACACGGCTTATTCCCAAACAGACTCACTGTTCAAAAAAACCACAGTTGAAAATCCAACCGGATTAGGAGACAACCTGTTGTTATGGATTAAAAAAATCCTAGTCAGACGGGGAATATTTGACTACAAGAATTTGGCGAATATTTTTCTAAAACAGTCACAAACGCTCAGATATCAGAGCTTTAAGCAAAGCCTGAAAAAATATTTAATGTTCTTGATGCCTGACGATGTAGACAATCAAATATTTGAAAGGGAACTGCTCAATAAACTGGAGCATCTCTATCCGCATCTGGATAATGAAGAAGTTAATGACGCCTTACTGCTGCGGACCTGCAATCGGCTAATTGAGTATCTAATCACGGAGGACCGTATCCAACCTTCTCCGTTATTTAACTTTTTCCGGGCTCAGAACAATTCGATGACCCTAGCTATTCTACTGCTTAAGATTGCATTGATCTGTCCCAAGTCTAGAGCCCACTTAGAAGCCAGAATCGCTGATCTGGTTAGATATTTTGAGGCGCTGTCGGAGGAAGACTGCAAGGGGGTCGTCAACTTTTTTGAAGTTTTCCACATCGCCTTCACTATCTATTCTGACAATGTAGAATACAACCTTGTTCCCAATCGAACTAAACCGGTTGATCAGAAAGATGGGGAAAGAGAATCGAATCTGGAGGGTTGCCAAATTTTTTCGCGGATAATGATCCAGCAACGCCGGGAGATCCCCAAAAAGGTTTTCCAACACCAGTCATGAGGCCGATGGAAGGGTTGATAAAAAATGGACAGTCTTTACTGCTTCGATCCGTCCTAATTCAGTCTTGCTGATGGGAAAACTGGAAGGCGCCGACGATGGAAAGAGCAACCGCGATCGCGAATAGAATTGGGAAAGAATACCAGGGAAACTCCGATATAGGCTGGTAGGCGGCGGCCCGCAACCCAACAGTGGTATAGGTTAGCGGCAACATGTAGACAATTCCTTTGAGCACATTCGGTAGCGTTGACGGGTCAAAGAAAGTGGCCCCTAAAAAGGACATTGGCACAATTAAGAAATTATTGAGTAAACCGACACTCTCTAATGACTTTACGTTTAGCCCAACAATGACGCCTAATCCAGCAAATATGGCGCAGTTGAGCGCCAATAGCGCTAAAAATAGGGGATTTAGAAAGCTCCAAACCTTGCCTGTAAATAACACGGCGACCAGAATCACCGAGGCAGCGGTCATCAGCCCCCGCACCACCCCCGCCAACATTTTGCCCAAATAGAGCGCGAAGGGATGGACTGGGTAAAGGAGCATTTCTTCAAACGTTTTTGTGAAGAGGCGATCGCCGCAGATGGAAAATGTCGTGCCGCCAAAGCTAATCACCATGGAGGACAAAGCCACCATCCCTGGCAGAATGAATTCCAAATAGCTCAC
The DNA here is from genome assembly GCA_030065175.1 of Leptolyngbyaceae cyanobacterium MO_188.B28. Lineage (GTDB taxonomy): Bacteria > Cyanobacteriota > Cyanobacteriia > Phormidesmidales > Phormidesmidaceae > JAKSDM01. The sequence continues at coordinate 6,304 of JASJDH010000334.1, forward strand.
ATAGCTCTCCCCAGAGCCAGCTTGAGCGACGCGACCGATGGAATTGCCCAAACCCAGACCAAACGCCAAAATATAGATTAGCGGAGAGACCAGGCCGGACGCCGCCACTTGTGGGATCCGAATGCGCAAATCTAGCCAATCGCCCCAAAAAACCGTAAGGCTATCCACAAAAATGCGCTGTACAAACAGCCGTTGGATCCGTTTTGGAGGGTGCGTCAAAGTATAAACACTCACGAGCAGGATTTTGATGTTAAGTGCTCTTATCTTAACTTTATTTTTGTTTTCAATGAAATACTTCTGGATCAAGCAGTGTGCGCCTCGACAGATAACCAAACTCCCTTGTCTTCAGGTCCTAATTCGACCATCCATCAGGATTAAAGTCAGACTAGGTAGAATAGGATTAAATATAGATTCGTAAATCCATCCTCAAAGATTTGAATTTTCAACGCTGATTTTTTTCTATGGCTCGACGTAGATCTCGACCTTCTTCTCCCCCCAGACCTTATTCCCAAAGACCGCCAATGGCCTCTCCACCCTCGTCAGAACCTGCGTTTGATCTAAATCCTTTGACGATGGCGATTGTAGGCGGAATCTTTATTCTGGGCATTGTTCTGGGCATTGTTTTTAGCAACAACTCTACCCTCTCGACCTCAGAGAGTGTCAATTCTGTGATCGATTTTGACAATCAGGCGCCAAACGCGGACATTTGCGCCAAATTTGGCGCTAGTGCGCTAGTCTCCGAGACTCGCACATTTATGACCTTAGATCCCAAGATGACTCTTATTTCTCAGCCTAAAGTTTCATGGGGCTGCGTCATCCGCCATTCAAACTGGGCGGTGTTGGAACAGAAAGGCCTGCTTAGCTCTGAGGACATGAAACAGTGCCAAAACCGATTAAACACGTTTGGCTATACCGGCGACTTGAATACTGACTCGGAGGTTAATTGCTTGTATCAAGACAAGAGCCGACGGTTTTGATCAAGCTGGGCAAGATAGTCTTTTGAATGATTTGTTGCGCCTAAGGCATTTATGGGTGCTGATCAAACAAAGCCCGCAAATCAATTGCGGGCTAAAGCTAAACCATTCTGGATTCTATCTCAGGGATAGTTTTCCCGCTTTAAGTCATTAGTCAGAACTAGCAGCTCCATCCCTACTCCACAAAAAGGGACAATGCGTCAGGAGAGTCAGAAAACCCGCTAGATTGCACGGGCAACGCTTCTATGACTTGAACAGCAATGATCTGGTTGGGTTCAATAATCACCGTCTCTGGGGTGACCGCGTAGGTGGTTCCGGCGGCGACTGCAGCCCCAGCCAGGAGCCCTATGCCGGTAAAGCCGCTTAAGATCGCCAGGGCGACTCCCCCGATGCCAGAATTGAGCAGCATTCGGTCGCCTGAAACTTGGCGATCGCCCCCTAAGATTTCCGATTCAGCCGCCAGGGGCAAATTCTGACCTTGAATCGAAATGGCCTGAACGATAAATTTTTGTCCCGTTCCCACCATTTCAAACCGCCCCAAAACCTGGGCGCCTGCAGGGGCGATGAGGACGCCAGATTGGGGCGATCGCAGATCTTCACTCAAGATCAACACCTCTTGCCGCGGCGGCCCTTCCCCTAACTCTAACGGTTGACTATTGGGATACTGCAAAGGCAACGTCATCCCTACCGGAATGATTACTCCCCCGCCATCGGCTGGATACTCCGGACTCAAGGGGAGCGCATCTGGGGGAGGCGACAGCGGAGATGCAATGGGAGACGTATGGTCGCCGGAAATAGTGGGCAGCGGCTGGCCAAAAGAAATGGCCTCAGACGGCGATGGCCCGTCACCCTCAGAGTAAGGGGGGGGAGCCGCTATGGCGGTCGATGTAGACGATGGGGCAGGCGCTGTCCTGGCTGATGGCGAGGAGGCGACTGGAGATGACTGATCTGCACTGTCCAGAAAAGGAGGAATCACTGGAATCGGGATGGACTCAGCCTCGGTTACAGCCCCCCCATCAGAGCCTCCATTAGAGACGACGGAAGACGATGGGTTAGGCGTAGAGGGCGTAGGGGGGGCGCTGGCGACAGTGACCGAGGAGCTGGACCTCGCGGCGGCCGCGTTATCCTCTAACGGCGGAACGCTGACCCAGGCTGAGGCGTCCGATGACGGCGGCAGCGTATCCGTTGAAAGGGTGCTCGGTAGGCGGGATAAATCCACCGCTGTCTGCGGCGCTAATAGGCTATCGGCAGATGTGCTGACGCGATCGCCGCTTACCGACGCCAAAGGCTGGCCTGCGGAGATTTGGGGTAAGTCAGCCAACTCCAATTCAGACCCGGTTGAGGCCGTTACTGCAGACCCTGCAATCAAGGGTTGCAGCACCCATCGATTTTGCCCCCCGGGGTGATCAATTCTCTGAAGAAGAGCTTGTTGGGGATCCAACACCGTACTGGGAGCCAATTCCATGACGATACGAATGGAATTAGCGTCATATTGAGCCGCGCGAATTTGCCGCACTGGACCTGAATAGGTGCGTTCCTTGATCCCTTCCCCCACCTGAGTATTCGGAATATCTAGAATCAGTCGGGCGGGCTCCGCCAGCAAAAAGTAACGGGGGGTAATCCCTTCGGGCAACAACACTTCCAGTTGCTGGGTATGGGGATCAAAGGTCCAGTCAGATAAAACAGCAGCCTGAGCGGGATAGGCGACAGCAGCGGCAGCGGCGATCGCGACGCCCGCATTGAAAACGCCATCCCCCATCAACCTATGCAGACAATACCAGCGGCTTAACGCTAACTTTGATTGACTCATGGCGCTCAATCCCAAGTGACAAGTTCAAAATGCTCCATTTGTAGCCATACAGAATAAGCCCATTGTGCAAAAATGGCATACCGCCGGGGAAAAAACTTCCTCTTTAGCGCCTTCCCTAATTGCAATTCCCCTCCACTCAGACTCCTCTTCATGGGTGACCTAACCCCCTATGGAGATACTGAGAATATTCCACCGATAGGGAACTCGCCATTTCCAATTTCTTTATAAAATATGCGCCCCCGTCCCGGTATAGATCCGCCATTATGAAGGTAGATCCGTTCAATTGGAGGTAATATCTTATGGAAATGCATGAACTCGGTACATTACTTATGCTGCTAAGCCCTGGTCTTCTGTTATCCGTCTTAGTGATGGCGGCTTTTGCAGCTGGGGGCTAAGCGATTAATCAGTCTGGAAGGACATCCAACTTGGGAGGACATCCATCATGGCGATGACAGCTTCAACGATGCTGGAATTAGGCACATTGGCTCCAGATTTCCAGCTCCCAGATGTCGTCTCTGGTCTGACCATTTCCCTTGAATCCTTCGTGGGTAAGAAAGCGTTGCTGGTGATGTTCATCTGCCAGCACTGCCCGTTCGTCAAACACGTTAAAGCAGAATTATCTCAGCTTGGGCAGGATTACGGTTCTCAGGATGTCGGAATTGTCGCCATTAGCGCTAATAGTATAAAAACTCATCCGCTGGATAGTCCTGATCACTTGAAGGCGATGGCGGAGGAATCAGGGTTTAACTTCCCCGTTTGTTATGACGAAAGTCAGGAGACGGCTAAATCTTATACGGCGGCTTGCACCCCCGACTTTTTCTTATTCGATGGGGCGAGACGATTGGTTTATCGCGGTCAACTGGATGACAGTCGGCCTAGTAATGGCATCCCGGTAACGGGTAAGGATCTTCGCTCAGCGTTAGACGCCTTACTCGCGAATCAATCTGTCGATCCCAACCAAAAACCGAGCATCGGCTGCAATATTAAATGGAAGCCCGGCAATGAACCGCCCTATTTTGGGTGACATGATGGCTTTTAATTGATTGGCGCAATTATCCCAATGCGTCTGAAGGCCCTCATCCTAAATCCTTCTCCCAAGTTTGGGAGAAGGA
>JASJDH010000335.1 GCA_030065175.1 Leptolyngbyaceae cyanobacterium MO_188.B28
AGGGCACCTCGAAAAATTCAAGCTCCACTCATCCGGTCAGCCTTTGAGGATTTTTTTTTGAAAAGTAGAATGGACCGTAAATTCATAATCCCTCTATCCTGGCATTGAGTATAAGGTTTGCACACACTTGAAAGCCTTTAGCTGAGGTTGCTTCGTCTGATTCACCTCCGATTATCCCGCATTCGCTGCTCGGGTTTCCAGAGACACGTATCGTTTCAAGTTGAACGCCAGATTCCTCAATCCTAAATTGGCTCTGGCTCGCTCAATGCCAATCGAACGGAGCACCTTACCGCCCATGTCATTGACCCAAGCGCCAAACACATGCTCCACCTTGGCGCGAGTCTTAGACTTCTCTCGGTTGGTTTCCTTCTGCTGCTCGGTTAAGGGATGATTGCGATAGCCCCGCTCATGGATCTGGGAATCCCAACTCAACAAGGCTAAAAACCATTCAATCAGGGCGCTGCGATAGGCGCTATCGCCCCAAACGCCATCCCCCTCGTTCGTGTCGTCTAAGATATCGGGTAAGGCTTGGGAGTCATGCACCGAAGCGTCCGTGACGCTATAGCGCCTGACAAATCCATATTCGACATCAACATTGATGTGGTCTTTGTAGCCAAAATGGCTCACGTTGTTCTTCTTCGTCCACTGTGCGTCCGTATCTCTCTGGGAAAGACGATGGGGTTTCTCCCGCCAATCCTGAGGAATTTCGCCTTGGTCTAATTGCGCCTTCTCTTCCTTGCTAATATGCTGCTTGGGAACTGGCACAATGGTGGCGTCGAGGATTTGTCCCCCCTTTGCTTGGTAGCCATGGCTTTGTAGATAAGCTTCAAACTGCTCAAAGAGCGCTTCTACGAGTCCAGCCTCCGTTAACTGCTGACGAAACAACCATACCGTCGTTGCATCCGGGACTGATTCAGCCAAGCTCAGACCTAGAAACTGCATAAAGGAGAGACGGTCATTGACCTGATACTCCAACTCTTCATCACTGATATTGTGAAGCTTTTGCAGGATCAGCAGCTTGAACATCAGCACCCCATCGTGGGGCTTGCGTCCCGCATTGCTCTTCCTCGGTTTCTGACGAATTTTCGCTAGCATAGGGCGAAACGCTTCCCAGGGAATCATTGTGTTGAGTCTGATTAAGAAGTCCTTCTTCTGGGCTAGTTTTTGGTATCGTCGGTCTAGGTTTGGCAATCCTGATGCGGTCATCTCGCTTCAACTTGGTAGCACCTGCACTTTAGGATTGCACTCTGGTCGGGCTAATTCAATTTTTCGAGGTGCCCCAAGGTTATCCTCGGGATTGCGGGTCTAACCCTGGTGGCGGCACTACTAAACGATTATTCCCTCGAAGAAGCCTTCTTGGGGGTGGTGGCTTTGGCGGTGGGGGCAGTGCCGGAGGGTCTGCCAGTAGTGGTCACGATTACCCTCGCTATTGGCGTCTCTAGAATGGCGAAACGCAACGCCATCGTTCGTAAATTACCCGTTGTTGAAACATTGGGCAGTACAACGGTGATTTGTTCGGATAAGACCGGCACGCTGACCCAAAACGAAATGACCGTTCAGGAAGTGATGGCGGGGGGAGAACGATATACTGTCTCAGGAGTTGGATATGGCCCCATCGGTGATTTCAGCCAAGCTGGAGCCAGAATTAACCCCCAGACTTATGAGGCACTGAGCGAATGCCTCAGGGCTGGACTGCTTTGCAATGATTCCCGTTTGGTTCCCATTGATGAGAGTTGGCGGGTCGAAGGCGACCCCACAGAAGCCGCCCTGATCGTATCGGCTCAGAAATCAGGGTTCGATAGGGACACCCTTGATCGTAATTGGCCTCGCATCGACGCCATCCCATTTGAATCCCAGTACCAATTTATGGCCACGCTTCACTCAGATGGAGAGGCTCGTCGGGGCTATCTCAAGGGGTCGGTGGAAAGTATTTTGTCTCGGTGTAACGGCGCCCTCTCAGCCACTGGAGACTGTGTCGCACTGGATGCTGACTTGATTCAAAGATGTGTCGACGAGATGGCGGGCAAGGGCCTGCGGGTGCTGGCCTTTGCCCGAGCGGACCTACCCCCTAATTGCCAAGGCGTTACTCCGGAGGATGTCGCCGAAGGGCTTACCTTCTTAGGGTTGCAGGGGATGATCGATCCCCCTCGTCGGGAAGCGGTGGAAGCGGTGCGGACCTGTCAGGCTGCAGGCATTCAGGTCAAAATGATTACAGGCGATCATGTCGCCACGGCATTGGCCATTGGGCGACAAGTCGGCCTCGGCGGACTCCTCTCTAGAAAGTTATTGGCGATTAGCGGTCAAGAGATTGAAGCGCTATCCGACACAGACCTGATTAAAGTGGCCAATCGGATTTCAGTGTTTGCTAGAGTCGCTCCAGAGCAAAAGCTGCGTCTGGTAAAAGCGCTGCAAGCCCGTGGCCATGTGGTCGCCATGACTGGCGATGGGGTCAACGATGCGCCCGCGCTGCGGCAGGCCGATATTGGCATCGCCATGGGCTCCACTGGCACAGAAGTCGCTAAGGAAGCGGCTGATATGGTTTTGCTAGATGACAATTTCGCCACCATTCAAGCTGCGGTTGAGGAAGGACGTCGCATTTACGACAACATCATCAAGAGCATTGTCTGGCTATTGCCCACCAATGCAAGTTTGGGCCTGATTATTGTTGTGACTGCATTTGTCGGTTTGGGGGTGCCGGTAACCCCGCTACAAATTCTCTGGATTAACACAATAGCCGCCGTCCTTCTAGGGACGATGCTGGCATTTGAAGTGCAAGAACCCGGTGTTATGCAGCGTCCGCCCCGTCCGCCCCGCCAACCCTTACTCAATCGGGCCTCAGTTCAATGGATTTTAGTGGTGGGTGTTTTACTCTGTGTTGTCGCCTTTACGGTATACCGCTGGGAGCTGATTGACATTGAAAGCGCCGCTCCCGTTTGGTCCGCCCAAGCCTCAGCCGTCAACGCCATCGTATTCGGACAGATTGTCTTGCTGTTTAGCTGTCGATCGCTGCGGTACACCATGTTCAAATTGGGCGTCTTCTCCAATCGATGGTTGCTGCTCGGCGTTAGCCTTATGACCGTCGCCCAGCTGTTGTTTACCTACACCCCAGCAATGAATCGCATCTTTAAGACGGCCCCTATCGTCTTAACCGATTGGTTTGTGATTATTGCAGCCGCCCTGGCCATCTACCTGCTGATCGAAGGGGGGAAATGGCTGCGCCGCCGCCGAGCGAGGGGTCAAAAACTGGCTATTTTAAGGTGAAATCCTCACAATTTCCCCATATTTAAGATCTAATCTGAAGCCTGAGCTGGTTATTCATCATTTTGGTTTGAAAAAGCATTTAGGAGCCGCCCACTTTTTTGGGTAGTGTGTGTGTGAGGAGTTTGCTCCGTATTCAAACAGCTGACAGTGAATAACCAGCCATTTTTTAGTATTTTGGCTAGCCAAAATGAACAGGGTTTCCGCATGAGCGAAAACATGATTTCTGCAATAAATAGTCGTGGGGTCAAGGTAGACCCCACGCTCCGCATTATTTCCTCCAAATTCCGATTGCTCAAGCTATAAGGCTTCTCTTTTGGCGACGCTTCTTTTCCATTAAGCAATCTGGATCGACGTAATGGCAAGTAGCATTATCTTCACAAATCAAAGCCCAACCAGATTGCTCAATCTCGATCAATTTGTAAGTCGTATTCCGAACAAAAAAGCCTCTATGATTTCGAGTGCCAGGGTGAACCTTCAAGTTGTAACCATTATAAAAAACAGTATTGCCAGTATTAATCATTGCATTTCTCCCGTGTAGATGTGTGAAGAGCTAGCATTAAGCTATCCAACTCAGTAACATCCCCAAGATCTGTGAACGTTATTTGGGATTGTTTTTCCTGTGACAGAATGAAGGATGATGATGCAACTGATGGATCGCAGGTGACTGTAGGTTTGATGAAGGGGGCTCCCGATACAGCTAATCCTTAGTTTAGCTGTGGCCGCACTGAAATAGATTGACCTAACCCGCCATAAAGATTGACCTAAAATGTCAATAGTTTCCAAAGTGGAATACTGTTGTTGGAATACGCCTACTTTGTCTCAACTAAACTTATTCAGGGTATTGTGGCGGCGGCCGACCAGATGGAGTTGCCTGTAGCAGACTTGCTGGCAGCTATTGGGCTATCCCGATCGATGGTGGCTAATGCCGATGAGCGATTACCCTACAGCAAATTGGCCGCCCTTTGGCGGGAAATTGCTCGTCGAACCCAGAATCCTAGTATCGGCTTACAGCTAGCCGAGTTAACTCAGTTGGAAACTTTCAACGTCACGGGCTATGCCATGAGCCATAGCCCTACACTTGGCAGCGCCCTAGATCGACTGGTGCGTTATAGCCGTTTACTCAATGAGGGAATGGTGTTTGACCTTACGGTAGAGGCGGGAATAGCCACCCTAACCTACCAGGTGGTGAATGCGGCGCTGCCCCTCTCGGCAGTCAGTGTAGGGTGGTCTCTAGCCAATATCATGCTTTGGGCTAAGCGCAGCTTAGGTCGTGATTGGCCGTTGTTGCGGGTAACGTTGCAGCAATCGGCCCCAGTCGATCTCTCTGCCTACCATCGAATTTTTCAATCCCCCTTGGCGTTTGATGAATCTATGAATACCTTGGTCTTTCAAGCCAATTGGTTGAATCAGCCTCTCTTAAACGCCGATTCGGGTTTGTGTAGTTTACTGGATCGCTATGCAGAATCGTTATTACTTAAGCTGCCGCAGTCCGAAAGTTTTGTAACAACATTGCAACATCTTATGGCCAAAGAGTTTCGAGGGCGGGAACCAAAACTTGATGAGATTGCAGCTCAGATGGGATATGCTCCTCGCACCCTTCAACGCAAACTACAGCAGGCTGGTAGGTCTTTTCAACAGGTTTTAGATGATATCCGGCGAAAACTGGCTTGTCAGTATCTGAAAGAGACCTCATTGACAATTAGTGAAATTGCCTTTTTGCTTGGCTTTTCTGAAAATACCGCCTTTAATCGCGCCTTTCGCCGTTGGACTGCCATGACTCCGGGCGAGTATCGAAAACGGGCTGATAGCAGCACGATCTAATGTGAATCTTTCGCTTGTTCAAACTCTTTGGACACATTAGGCATCTAAAAATCTGGCTTAAAGCTTTATTTCAAAGTCAGAGGATATATAAAGTCAGAGAATATATAAAGATATACTATGTATAGAATTGCGAATTGAGCATTAGTCTCTCGGATGGGTTTTCTGTCGAGGGTGGGCTGACGTGAGGTAGAGATCACTGGAGTCATAGCGAAACATAGTTTTGATTTTGCTTCCAGGGGTACCTCACACTAAATATTGGCAAGTTTTTGTTCCAGCCGATGCAAGAAACCAAAGGTCTGCTCCCTTAGAGCAATCCTTTGGAAATTCGGATAAACAAAGATTTGTAGGCTGTCATCGTTCAGAGAATTGTTCCCTGAGCATTTTGTGGCTGTCGCCTCAGGTTCATTGTTCTTGATGGACAAGAATTAGGATTAATCTTAATTCTTGAAACGAGACGTGACGCCAGAGTGTGCTCGATGGCCTTGCCCGTCTGATTTTCTCTTAGCCGAGCTGAACTGAAGCCCGGAGATATCGCGATCGCACCCTGAACCCCACCGCCTAATTTGACGCCCGAACCTAGAATGAATGCCGCTGTCAACACCTTTTCAGACAAATTAGAGATAAACGACCAAGTTGAGACCTCCTTGGCGCTTTCAACTTTAGAGAAGATCGAAGCAAAAAGCGAGATTGTGCCTGTACCTGCTTCACTGAAGGAAGCTCAAGCCAATAAGGTTCAACGTAAAGTTGCGCCTGACCCTTTAACCCTCGATCTGGCGGCAAGGGATGTACATCTTGTCCTGGAAGAACAGCAAGAGCAAAGTCACATTCTGACCACAAAGCTCAATATTCTCTTTGTCGCCAACGGCGCTCTACTGACAAGCCTCACTATCTCCCGACTGTTTCTCCATGCTGGCTGGTTCAGTCTGGCTGAAGTTCTGGGCTTCTTAGTGAGTTTTACCCTGTTAGTTCGGGCGTTTTTACCCCGTCAGGTCGCCGTTAGCCCAAACCTTGAAGATCGAAAAGTATTAGAAGTCTATCTGGCCTTATCCCCCCAAGACTATCAGCTCCAGATGCTGGCAAATCTAGCGGAAACTTATAATCTCAACCGACAGCGATTAAACGATGTCTCTCGAACCCTGAAGTTTGCCGCCTTCTCCACATGGAGCATTGCGGCCATTATGCTGATGCATCTTGTCACTTGGTATAAATAGATTACTTCCGATAGACTAATAATGATTATCATCCACGTCAGACTAAGATCTGAGCAGATTAGCCATAAGCTAACGGATGAGCTGGTCTGTTTGCCAAAACCAGATAGAGAAAGTATTGTTGCTTTTACCCCCGAGCTGCCGAATGAGCCGATATTACCCTGGCGTCATTTCGATTCTCCGTGACTAGATTCGGAGTCGGAGGCGCAACCTAAGGCAGAAATAAATATTGATGTTGATGAAAAACAAGGGATGTGTAATTCAAGCTGGGAAAGTCTGACAGGGAAAGAAGTCAGAGATAATCTGATAAGGAATGATATAAAGTAGATAGGATGAGTTGGGTAAGTCTATGTCTGGACCTTTAAAGCGGCAATCAAACTCTAAGGCGCAGTCCAGCTCCCCTGTAATTTTTCCCAGTCCCTTGTTACACGTTTTAGATTCTCATCAGTCGCCTGATGATGATTTCTTGAAGCCGCTGAAAATTGCGCTTAGAGGTGAGACTGATGTTTCTATCTCGCGGGCAGAAATCGACTTGAGGAAAGCCATGCAATCGATGGCTTTTATGGCTAAGTCAAATATCGACTCATTTCCAACCCTAACGGCGCTTTCACTGCCCCCGCTAGCGACGGCTTTGTTTTGGGCAATCTATGCCCTACTCCACCAGCAATATCAAAATCCTAATTTAGATAATCTGATTCGCCATCGCAACCACGATGCACGCCTGCTGTTTCAGCAACTAGCCCAACTCGATCTAAGCTCTTGGTATGCTCAATCGGTGGACAAGGTTAACCATGCTGCGCTGCCTACTGAGATACAGTTTCCGTCAGGTCATCCCATCCCTGGACGAATGTATCGACGACACCCGTTAAAGACGAAATGCGATTGTTATTACCCAGTAACTAACTACTTCTACATGTTGGCTGAAGAGCGAGAACAAGCGCTCATCAATCTTCTGAGAGATTTAGGCGCTACCAAGATTGTGGTTGAAGCTATTGGCAGTGATAGTTTATCCCCTACTACTGCTGATAATCAGCAAAAAGTTATTGAATATGCTGATCAACCCCAGAAAGTGCCTGGGTCTATCGATACTCAACAATATCCCTGGCTACCCTATGAGCCTGCTTGGCAATCTGTAGTCAATGAGCGAATTAATAAAAGTATCCCATCAGCCCATTTTAATTTCGATATCGATGTGATGGAAATGTTAAGGACTCAAAATCATACAGTGGCCGACTCAGTCCCTGAACTCGAATCCATGGTGTTCCCCGCTAGTGATGAAGTGCGCCTGGCGAAGGTTATTCAGAGACGAAAAGTTCAGGTTGAGTTTGGCGGGATGCAAGCTTCTTAAGAAAGTCTTGCTAAAAGTTTGCGTTTGGATGCACATATCCACGCCAGTGTCATTGCATATCCTGAATTTTCTTACTTAGGTTTTTCTCTATTTGAAACACCAGTACAGAGCCAATTCGGATTAAGCCCATAATTAACAAAAGCACCGATAGAGCGTAAATCATATTCGGTTGTAATTCTTGCTTGAACAAGCCAATCAGAATTTCACGAAGTACAAAGACGATGCCTGCGTCAACAATAAACGTCAGTCGAAACTTTTGATATTGGAAATACTCAACTAAAGAACGAGATAATTCGACTAGCACGTAGAGCGTTAAAACATCACTAATTATATCGATATAGCTCCCAGCCACGCCTCTCCAGCTTAGTAGCTCCCAAATGCCAGTGGACATTTGAATGGTTCCAATGGCAATTCCAACAACTAGAAAGATGAGGATAAAACCAAATACGATCTCAATGATTACATCAAATACTTTCTCTAATTTTTCTCGAAGCATAAATATTCTCACTAGCGCTCTCAAGAAATAGACCACATATCCCCCAAGTGGATGTCTGGTTTATCGTGAGGATGACTATACCTAATAAAGAAATTGGAACTGTTAAAAGGCTTTCCCAGGACCGATCTTGAGCAGACCCCAACATTCCCGTTCCTGACAACAGTGGGGAGCAGAACATCACTGGCAATCTGTAAACTAAGACGCAACTCCAAAACTGAAGTTCCAGTACTCATGAAACTTCAAGCCTTATAGGGAAAGAAATTGAACGATTCAGCATTTCTGAAGCGATATCAATCAGCTCCTAATCAAGGGGGCGTGAGTGCTAGTGGAATAGTGCTGAAAACACTGAACCAAATTTTCCGGTCAAACTGGCGACCCTTGTCAAGTCCTCGACTTGCTCTATTTCATCTACTTTGCATGAAAGAACACGTTTCCTTTACGTCATTGACTGTTGGCATTGGACTTTCCTTTTTTCGACATATTTGATAGATTGCTCGCACACTAGGCGATTCTTGCCACTGCGCTTGATGGCGTACATGAGCTGATCGGCTTGGGCGATCAACTCATCAGTGGAAGTCGGCAAGGTTGTAAAGGTGATGGCGCCAATGCTAAATCCCACTGGATACGGATCGGACTGGTTGAGGGTTTGTAGTTGATGATAAGTGCGGGTCAGCGCCTTTCTAGCCTGATTGTCATTGGTTTGAGGCAGCAAAATTGCGAACTCATCTCCCCCTAAGCGAGCCGCTACATCATGGGATCGCACTGACAGCGTTAAGATCTGAGCCACGCTCTGCAGCAGCCGATCGCCCGCATTATGACCTAGTTGATCATTCACGGCTTTGAAGTCGTCTAAATCTAGATAGGCCAGCGTCAGCGGATACTGATAGCGACGAGCTCGGTCTAATTCCACCTGGAGTAGTTCGAGGAAAAATCGTCGATTACTGATGCCAGTCAGACTATCCAATCGGGCCAACTGCTGTTCTCGCTGATACGCCTCTCGCAACGCAGTCAGCAGATAAGTCACGATTGCAAAAAAAATCAATCGAACTATGGCATTCCAGTAGGGCAATAGGGGCGCGACATAGTCTTTAGCGGCGATATCGGCCTGCAACCAGGCCCATGTACAGAAAAGCGACATCATCATGCCCATTCTGCCGCCGATGAACCAGGCGGCGATCGCAACGGGAGCCAGATAAAAAATTGAGAAGGCGATATCCAGTCGAACTAAAAAATCAATCGCCCCAATTAGTAGCCCCATGCCGATACTCAAGCCAAGCAGCGTCCATTTTGGCCAATGCTCCAAAAACTCGATAATTTTTCGCTTCATCTGAAGGTATGGGTAGGAAGGATAACATTAGCGTTTTTCTCAGTCAGACACCACCCGCAAAGCGGGTGGCTTGATGAATGGGGCCGCCCCAAGGGCGGACGTCCTAGCGTAATTCTCTCGGTTTAGAACCGACCACTTTGGTCATTCCCCTCCTGTTCCCGAATATAACGCCGGATAGCTTCCTCCTCAAATCCCACCGTCGAAACTGCATATCCTCTAGCCCAGAAATTCTCTCCATTGAAATTGCGTTTTTTCCCCGCAAACTTTCGAGCAATCTCAAGAGCACTCTTTCCCTTGATAAACCCAATCACTGACGACACAGCGTGTTTTGGCGGTATCTCGATACACATATGGACATGATCCCGCATGAGATGCCCCTCTACTATTCGACACTCCTTCTGCCGAGCCAATTCATGGAAAATCGGTCCTAAGAACTTGCGAATTTCCCCGAAGATTACCTTCTTGCGATATTTCGGCACAAATACGATGTGATATTTGCAGTTCCACTTAGAATGTGAAAGGCTTTGATACATATTCGACATTTTTCTTTCTCCTATGGTTAGTCACGGTTGTGTAACCGTAGGAGGAACTTTACTATCGGAACGCTCAAAGCTTTTCAAGTCGCACTGGTCAAACCAGTGGCTTACCTCAAATGTTCAGTTA
>JASJDH010000336.1 GCA_030065175.1 Leptolyngbyaceae cyanobacterium MO_188.B28
GGACTCTTGAAAAGGTATCGTGAGAGGGAATCCCATTGGGCAACTCCAAAAACGTCTTTAACCATGGCTGTTTCGCTTTGCCATAAGTTTCAACCGCCACCATATTATCGGCCCCAGAGATCACTGCCAGGATAGCAATTGCGATGATATCGATCAGTAAATGATCTGGCTTGCGTTTCACTCTGGGATCCTCCATTACCTCAAACTGCTTAATAATGCTGCGTTTGAGCTTTTTAGTAGTGGGGGAAGGCGCCGATGAGTTAGATGCCCCGAAACCTTTTGACATGAGACTTAAGAGAATTTAGTAAGAGACTGCTTCAATCTCTATGCAGTTTCCTTGATCGCACATGGGGTGTCTAGTCCTATTTCAGCCAGGTTGATTACCCGACTTGTCAAGTACAATTTATACAAAATACGTACGATTGCCCTGCTTACAAGACTAGCTCGAATTGTTATATCAGTAAGCCCATCAAGTAATAACTTTGTAGCCAAACAATCTTCAGCATTATATTTTAGAAGACTGTTTTTATAGATATTATCTTTTTTCAGATCCCATTTATGTCTCCATACTAGACTTTGTAATCCAGAAGCATTGGGTGATGTCCATTTCGCCCCCAAAAAAGCTCCAATCTCCTTCAAACTATTTGAATAAGTAGGAAAATAAACCTTCCCATAAATGTAACCATTCAAGTTTGTTAGTCGAGAAGCCAACTTATCAATATTAGTATCGTATCTTTTGCCTAATTTAGTGATTGCTTTTTGTTCAAAATTACCGTAATGATAGATCGAAGTTTCAGGATAATCATCAATAATTTCTAAAAATTTAATCCATATTTTTGCTTCATCTAGAAGATCGTCTGCCCAAAAGGAATATTGCTTAAACTCATTTCCTTTGTATATTAATAAACCAATTAAATAATAAAAATTCTGATCTGGTATTGATTCGATGTCCAAAAATATTTCTACTGGACTTCGCTTGATATCAGGCGGTTCTTGTAAATATACTTTTTGGGTTCTTAAAGCTAATGCCTGCAACTCAAACTTATGACTGTATTGAGAGTTATGACTGATCCGTTTTCTGGGTTTCCGTGGTCTGAACAAGTAAGACAACTGTTTGATAGTAAAAATTCCTCTTCTCTCGTATTTACGCTTCTCTTTAGGCGTGATTCTATCTAACAAGCTAAGGTTATCTTCTCTCTGAGCCACCGCTTTACAAAGGTTCTGAAATTGACAGTAGAGGCAATGCTGATTAAGTATAATAGGGGGTTCTTCTGTTGGAGGTGATACCTTCCATTGCCTTAAGTCTTCAAGGATTGGAATAACTATTCGCTCGCATTTGTTGAGTCTTATTTTATGCGATTTTCCATTAGCTCCAATAATTATTCCCTTGGTCGGAAGTAAGTTTTGAAGTTGCCCAAGAATATAGGCAATAAAGTTCAGGCGTAGCTTTTGGGATTTTCCTATACTGTGTGTACCCACAAAGATTGTAGGTTCATAACTAAAGTCTCCTAATGCTGATTGTCCATGTATTTTTGTGAGCAGATCACAATTAGCCTCTAAGATGTCTGTTTTCAGAGTATTTCCTATTAGGAAATCATTGGCGCTTTTGAGGCTAGCTTTGCAAGGCTGAACTAGAAGCAGAGGGTCGATTTCTCTTATAAACTGGGTTTGATTTTTTACCTTTTCCTGCGCTAGTAAATTGATGTACTCGTGAATCTTGCTGTCTTCCTGTTCAAAAAGCAGTAGATATGCTTTTCTTGGACAATTCCAATATGCAACTACTATTTCAGAAGTAATTTTACGTTTCACTGTTTATTTATAAGAGGACGATGTTTGACCCACGACTACTAGGACGTATAACAACTCGGTTCACCGGCACGAGCAAGGGTTAAAAAATAAGAAGCGTTTCCGAGGGAGAAGAGCCGTAGGGTGGGCAACTTCCGAAACATCAATTGGCCAATACCTTTTGTAAAACTCAGCACCGCTCACCATTAGGATTTAAGTAGGTAGGGCTTGAAATAGTCAGCTAAGTTTTACTTTATAAACTGAGTCAAAATCCTTTCCACACATAGGATTTAATCGGGTTTTCATTTTAAAACTTACTTGAGCTTTTCTACACCTGCCTATTTATCATTAGCTAGATTAACAGTAAAAAGTGATATGGGATTTCTTGGGCGATGCCCTGTACCGCGAAATCATCTATCAGCCTTCAACACTTGATCCGCCGTCAGATTCAGCCTAGGGAACATGGCAGAGACGATAGGCTGATTGCCTCGAAATAACTGAATTTCATAGTCCCCATCTACTAACTTACAGACAGAAAGGGTGGGTTGCTTGGGGTTTCCCAATGTGCCGAATATCGCCTAATCCAGCATAAATTCCTCGCCATCAATCAAGTTCATAGCGGTTATCGCCGCCATAATGGGTGAGAAACTTATCAAAGCTCAAAGGCTTCTGCTGTATTGATGGGTTGTTGCAAGGGCCATACGTTATCTCAGTCTCAATCAACGCCAACAGTCTAACAAAACTGAACTAACCATTTTTTAGAGAGAAATTTTGCCGCCGTTAACCCAGGCGTTAGGCTCGCGCCAACCAATCAGGAACACCCCAATTCATATCATCTTGTTCCTCTGCTTCAATATAATGCTCATCGTCCACACTGTATTTCCCTTCAAGCAATTCGGACGCGTATATTTCGATGAATTCCCCAAACGATGACGCTAAAACCTTGTATGAACAGTTTTCTGGATCAACTTCGATGACTTGTCCTGGCGTGCCGCCATCTGCGGGATCAAAATCTAGATATCGCAATACATCACCGTTCATACATGTGATAGGTAACCACTTTGGATGCAGCATTAAAGGCTTTACGGCGCCTTTTACGAAAATTACATTTCCACCCACTCTATCTTTCCAGAATTCAATGGTTTCCATTTCTGGATCATGTAGATCTTCACCAATCTCTTGATCTAACTTGTATTGTTGAATGATTCCCTCACAGCTCAATAGTTGATTGCCATTACCCAGTAATGCGAGCCATGTTTCACCATCTTCACCATTATGCATCTTTAAAAATGCTCTGAAAGATTCTGTTATTGGCAACCCTGTTTCGCTTTCAACTCTATGTATTTGATCGTCTGTCGCTGGACCACATAAATGATCTAGAGTTTGACTGGCATTCTCTTTGACCCATTTGATTATCTTTTCATAGCTATCGTTCATTTAGTTATCCCTTATAAAAATGGCGCTGAAATAAGGCATGTGGGCAATGCCCACCCTACGGAATATCTACTAAAAAGTCCGTGCCTTCGTCTGCACATCTGTTGCAAGAAATAGTTAGATACAAAGGATTGCGGTTGCTGGGTTTCATTCTTCAACCCAGCCTACGAAGCTAACTAAATCTACCTAACTTTCAATTAGCAAAGCAACTTTCCCCACCATCGAGCCGCCTTCCAAAAAACGATGGGCGCCAGCGGCGTTTTCGAGGGGGAAGGTTTGATTGAGATGGATGTGGAGTTTGCCTTCGTCGATCCAGCGGGCGCACTGTTGCAAGATATCTGCCTGGTGCTGCTGCGCGGCGACGAGTCCCTGCAGCATGGGGGTGAGCATGAGTTCGTAACTGACTCGGAGGTTGCGATCGCGAGCAATTTTCCAGTTCGTTTCAGGGGCCGGGGCGAGGAGGGTGACGATATCGCCGTAGACTCGAACGGCGGCGAAGGTTTTAGCAAAGACCTCGCCGCCCACCGTATCAAAGGCGACATCGACCCCCTGACCATTGGTCCAGGCCAACGACGCTTCGGCAAAATCGATGCGGGGATAGTAAATGCAGTGGTCGGCCCCTAATCGCCCGACGAAATCGGCTTTGTCTTCTGAACGCACCGTGGTGCAGACCTGGGCGCCCTTGAGTTTGGCCAACTGAATCGCCACATGGCCCACGCCCCCAGCCCCGGCATGAATCAGCACCCGCTGGCCAGACGACAGGCAAGCGCGATCGTAGAGCGCTTCCCAAGAGGTGATCAGCACCAGGGGGGCGGCGGCGGCGGCCACAAAGCTAAGGGATTTTGGTTTGTGGGCGGCAAAGCGTTCGTCTACCACAGCGAATTCGGCATAGTTGCCGGGCTGTCCGCCCAGTCCTCCATTGCAGAAATAGACCGCATCTCCTACTTTAAAGCGCTGTACTCTGGAACCGACAGCTTCTACTATCCCCGCGCCATCACAACCCAAAATGGCAGGCATGCGATCAGGGTAGAAAGACCCCCGTCGGCGAATCTTTGTGTCGATGGGATTGACCCCCGCTGCTTTGAGGCTCACTAACAGCTCTGTCGGCTGTTGAATTGCAGGCGTCGGAACCGTTGTCAGCTTTAGAACTTCCGGCTTGCCCGCCGTGGTCATAATGACAGCTTTCATCGCGTTAGTTTTCTACCTTATGTCACTTAAACTTGTAAAACTTCAATAACATGCTTGATTTAAATCACTGTCAACTACAGTGGGGGACTGGCTAAGATAACCTCACGATATCCTCAGGTTGTACTGATGTAATTATCTATAAAAAGGGGATTAGCCTTAAGCGTATATTTGAGAAGTCCGCATTATCTGAAACTGTGCAAATCGTTTTGGGGGTTGGCGGTAGGGAGTAAGGGGGCAGATGGGGGAAAGTCCTTGCCTTGGTTTATAAGCCCTCTCCCCCAGCCCCTCTCCCAAGTTTGGGAGAGGGGGGAAAGTCAGGTTCCCCTTCTCCCAAGTTTGTGAGAAGGGGTTAGGGGATGAGGGCCGTAAAATCAAAACGCATCCTCAGACGCCTTAACCATGGGGATTTATCATGCATGAATTGCTACAAGCCGTTTTAAACAGTGATGAGGAAACCTCGCTGCATCAGTTGATCAGCGAGTTAAGCGCTTCCGGTAAGCGCTATTTTCTCCGTAATGAAATTCTGCAAACGTTTGAACACTACTGCACCGCTTGCCAAAAGCCTGCTTATTTTTACCATTCTTCCTCCCTTGGGGAATTGATTCATTACACCCATGAAATCCTGCTGGAAGAAGACAGTATTTGGTTTGTGGTGCGATCAAGGGTGGCGAGCCAGGAGATCTGTCGGTTGTCTGCCGACTTGAGTCAAGTGGAGCCGATGACGCCTCAGGCCCTGCTGGATTTGCGCGATCGCTTAGTTGACCGCTTCCAGCCCCAAATCCTGGAAATTGATTTTCAGCCCTTCTCCACCAGTGCGCCCACCATTCGCGACCCCAGAAATATTGGTAATGGGCTGGAGTTCCTCAATCACTACTTGTCGAATAAATTGATTGCGGAGCCTCAACATTGGCTAGAGGCGGTATACAAGGCGTTGTACGAACAACGATATAACGGCGTGCAACTGCTGGTGAATGAGCGGATCGGGTCAGCCGCCCAACTTTCCCGCCAGATTCAGCAAGCACTTCAGTTTTTGGGGCGGCGGTCCGCCAACGCACCCTACGAAACGTTTCGCTTCGACCTCCAAGAACTGGGCTTTGAACCGGGTTGGGGCAACACCGCCAGGCGAATCCGCGAAACCCTGGAGTTACTCCAGCGTCTGATGGAGAACCCAAATCCAGCCATCAATGAAGCCTTTCTGTCGCGTATTCCGGTCACCTTCCGCTGTGTCCTAGTGTCTATCCACGGTTGGGTGGGACAAGAAGGCGTACTGGGGCGACCAGAGACGGCGGGACAAGTCAGGTATGTGCTTGACCAAGCCCGTAATCTGGAAAACCAGATGCAGCAAGAGATTAAGCTATCGGGTCTGGATGTCTTGGGAATTCAACCCCAAGTGATTATCCTGACGCGCTTGATTCCTAACTGTGAAGGCACCCAGTGCAATCTTCCCCTGGAAAAGGTGCACGGGACCGAAAATGCCTGGATATTGCGGGTTCCCTTCCGAGAATTCAACCCCAATGTCACTCGCAATTGGATTTCCCGATATGAAATTTGGCCCTATTTGGAAACCTTCGCCATTGATGCGGAACGACAAGTGTTGGCCCAACTGGAGGGACCGCCTAACTTAATTATTGGCAACTATACAGATGGCGGCTTAGTGGCGTTTCTGCTGGCCCGTCGGCTTAAAGTCCCCCATTGCAATATCGCCCACTCGCTGGAGAAATCTAAACACGTTTTTAGCGATCTTTATTGGCAGGATTCGGAAGAACAGTATCATTTCTCGCTGCAATTCACAGCTGATTTGATTAGTATGAATGCCGCTGATTTCATCATCACATCTTCCCACCATGAAATTATGGGGACTCCAGATGCGGCCGGTCAATATGAATCCTATAAGTGTTTCACCCTGCCTCAGCTCTACCATGTAGTGGACGGTATTGATTTATTTAGTCCCAAATTCAATGTCGTACCGCCGGGGGTCAATCAGCATATTTATTTCCCCTACAGTCAAATGGACGATCGGGCGCCTGGAGAGCGCGATCGCCTCAACGACCTGCTGTTTGTTCGTCAGGCGTCCAATATTCGGGGGGATCTAGACAATCCCGAAAAACGCCCTATCCTGGCGGTTGGCCCAATAAATTTTGTCAGGAACCTGACGGGTTTGGTGGAATGCTTTGGCCAGAGTCAAGCGTTGCAAGCCCGGTGCAACTTAGTTATGATCACGGGCAACTTAAATCCTGAGGAGGCGTCCACCCCAGAGGAAAAACGGGAGATCCAAAGACTCCACGATCTAATCGACACCTTTGATTTGCAGACAAAAATACGCTGGGTCGGTCAGCGCCTCACCAGCCGCGACCTGGGGGAGGCGTATCGAGTGATTGGCGATCGCGCCGGATTATTTGTTCTCCCCGCTCGATTCGAAGCGTTTGGCGTCACTGTTCTGGAAGCCATGGTCTCCGGCTTGCCCACCTTCGCCACCCAATTTGGCGGTCCGTCAGAAATCATTGAACCGGGTAAAAACGGCTTTCATATCAATCCAACAAATTTGGAAGAAACTGCAAAGAAAATCTTGGACTTCATCGCTCAGTGTGACACTCAACCTGATTACTGGCGCGAAATTTCTGAACGAGGCGTCCAGCGGGTCCGCGACAAGTACAACTGGCGATTACATATTAAACAACTCCTATTATTTGCTAAGCTGCACAGATTCTGGCGGTATGCTTCAAGGGAAGATCGCGATGCGCTGTTTCGCTATCTAGAAGCTTTGTTCTATTTAATATACAAACCTAAAGCTGAACGCCTTTTGGAACAGCATGGGAATCGCTAAGCAATTTATCTATCACCGATTTTTTATTGATGCGGGCTCCATCACTCCATCCCTTTTTCTAAAAGGCCTTGACAATTTTCCCAAACAGAGATGCTAAACCCATAAATCTGGGGAAAGATAAGTAAAATAAATCGAAAAGCAGGAGCGTTACCCCTCGGATAAAATACCCACTTTAATTTTCTTTCGCCCAGATGTTTGCCCACCTATTGTCTTTCTAAATGATTCAGAAAAATTAAATAGAAATGTTTTTATTTCTTTTGTTTTAACTTTGTTTTTTTTTTATTCTTAAGCTCTATAGAAATGTCTATCAAAACTTTAATGGAACAACATCTGTTTTAGTGCGCTTTTATCCCAACTTCGTCAATTTTGATCTCTTATAGTTCTGGGTGGTTTTACCCCCGGTCGTAAACAAATGCCAGGACAAAATGATTAAAGCCCAGGATCTTTCTGAGTTTCACCAAACTCCAAATCCCTCCCAATCCCGAGCTGTTCAGATGACTGAAACTGTATCCGCCTGCTCCTTCATCTATACCGATTGGGCCTTGATTGAGACCCAGTTTGACCCTGCTCAACTCCACCATAAAGAAACGGTCTTTACGATTGGCAATGGCTATCTGGGCTCCCGCGGCAGTTTTGAGGAAGGGTACCCGAGAGCCGTCGCCGCCACCTTGATCCATGGGGTCTTTGACGACGTTCCAGTGGTGTATACCGAACTGGCTAACTGCCCTGATTGGCTGCCGCTAATGATCACGTTCAACGGCGAACGCTTCCGGCTTGACCAAGGTGAAATTTTGGCTTACGAGCGACGTTTAGATCTGCGCTCAGGGCTCCTCAGTCGCGCAGTCCGGTGGCGCAGTCCCAGCGGCAGTAAAGTAGATCTGAATTTTGAGCGGTTCGCCAGTTTGGCGGATGAACATGCCCTGGGGGTGCGCTGTCAGATCAGCTCATTGGATTTTGAGGGGCTGGTGGAAGTCCAAGCCAGTCTGAATGGCTATTCCGAAAATAAGGGATTTAACCATTGGGAACAAGTCAGTCAGGGGAAAGCTGACCCAGGTATTTGGTTGCAGGTCCGTACCCGAAATTCCCGCATTGAGTTGGGCATGGCGGCTCGATTGACTGTTTCGGAGGCTGAATCGGCGATTGAAGTCTCTAACGTTCCAGGATATCCCACCCAAACGACCACCGTTCAACTCTCCCCCGGTCAATCTGTAACGGTGGATAAGGTGGTAACGGTGTTCACCTCCCGGCAAGTTCCGGATCCCATCCAGGCCGCCCAAACAAAACTGGCTGAATTACCCGCCTACCCTGATCTATTCAAGGCGAATGAACGAGCTTGGGAAGAGACTTGGCGGAAAAGCGACGTTGTGATTGAGGGGGATATCAGCGCTCAACTAGCGATCCGATACAACCTTTTCCAGCTGATAATCTGCGCCCCGCGCCATGACGAACAGGTTAGCATTGCGGCGAAAACCCTGTCTGGCTTTGGCTATCGCGGGCACGTTTTTTGGGATACGGAAATTTTCATTCTGCCTTTCTTTATTTACTCCCAACCCGCCTTAGCGCGTAATATGCTCACCTATCGCTATCACACCTTGGATGGGGCTCGGCGCAAAGCGAAGGATTCCGGCTACAAAGGGGCGATGTTCGCATGGGAAAGCGCCGATACAGGAGATGAGGTGACGCCGCGTTGGGCCCTGCCGACAGATCCCTATGGCGCCGACATTCGAATTTGGTGCCGCGATCGCGAAATTCACATCAGCGCCGATGTCGCCTACGCCATCTGGCGCTATTGGCAGGTGACCCGCGACGACGCCTGGATGCGGGACTACGGCGCTGAGATCATCCTGGACACGGCGGTTTTCTGGATTAGCCGGGTCGAGTTAAACACCAAGGACGAGCGCTATGAGATTCGTGATGTCATCGGCGCCGATGAATACCATGAGCATGATATCCACAACAACGCGTTCACTAACCGAATGGTGCAATGGCACCTGGAAAAGGCAATCTTAGTTTACGACTGGCTCCATGCCCATTTCCCCGAAAACGCCGCTCAGCTTGAGGAAAAACTACAGTTGACTTCGAAGCAGAGATCTCGCTGGCAAGATATTGTCAATAATCTGTGGATTCCCTACGATTCCAAGACGGGGTTAATTGAGCAATTCGATGGATTCTTCAATCTGGAAGATATCGACCTAAGGGAGTACGATTCCCGCACCCAATCTATGCAAGACATTTTGGGGATGGAAGGAGCCAGCAAGCGGCAGGTGCTCAAACAGCCCGATGTGTTGATGCTGCTCTATCTCATGCGGGAATCCCAAGAGTTTCCCTACAGTCTAGAAACTCTGAAGAAAAACTGGAATTACTACGCTCCCCGCACCGATATCACCTATGGATCTTCTCTGGGACCCGCCATGCACGCCATCCTAGCCGCTGATTTAGACCTATCAGAAGAAGCCTATGAACGGTTTATGCAGGCGGCCATGGTGGATCTGGAAAATGTGCGGGGGAACGCCGATTCAGGCATTCACGCCGCCTCTTGCGGCGGCTTATGGCAGGCTCTAGTTTTTGGCTTCGGCGGCGTCCAACTCACCCAAGACGGCCCCATCGCCACTCCTCACTTGCCCCCCAAATGGAATCGCCTAAAGTTTAAGCTGTACTGGCGCGGCGATTGGCACGAGTTTGATTTGCGTGCGGACGCTAAGCCTCCTGCACTTTGATTTTTGATTGGGCGCGTTACGCTTCGCTTTTCTTGGATGACCCTTGGGCTATACGGCGCACTACGGTAATGACTCACTTTAGCTGTGTCATTACCGTAGGAGGTGTTAGAGAAGCGTAACGCATCGAAACCGCTCTGGCGTTGGGTTTCATGACTTCAACCCAACCTACG
>JASJDH010000337.1 GCA_030065175.1 Leptolyngbyaceae cyanobacterium MO_188.B28
CGGAACGCTCAAAGCTTTTCAAGTCGCACTGGTAAAACCAGTGGCTTACCTCAGATGTTTAGTTAATATCTCCTCGAATATTACCAATTTGACCAATATTCTTAGCTTCACCGTTGTTCATCTGGCCGATGAATTGCCCTTCATTCTTATCTACCGTTATTTTGATGCTCGTTCCGACTGTTGCGGCTTCCTCGTCTTGCAGCATTTTCGCAATAGCTTGCTTCAAGGCTTCATCGCTGTCCAGCAGAGCCTGTAACTTTTCCTGAAAGGCCGCTTTCCAGATATCGCTTTCTGGATTCTTCGCCAGTTCAGCCGCCACCACCTTAGTCGCCTCATCTTGCTCAATCTTTGGGAAGAGTTTGGACCACATAGCCTGCGCCTTTTCCCAAGTCTCTTCCCCCATTTTGCCTGCGGCTGATTCTAGCGCAGGCGTCCCAACCTTTTCCCACAAAAATGGCAGACAGGGAGCTAGGAAATCGACCAATGTCGTAATCATCCGTTAGGTCCTCAAGGCAATAGGTGGACATTCATTGAAAAAAGGAATCTTTCCGAGAAAAATAAGGTAGGTACAGATGAATTTAGTTAGTTTGCCTGTCCATCAGTTATATCAGTAAACATGAGGGAAATAAGAGGTATTCCATGTGACTTCAATCACTGATTGTAGCCAAACTTCCACAACAATAAACGCCTGTGAGAGTCATTGACTCCAAGCAATCTGGCGATCCTAAATCAGTCATAAAAACCAATGAAAGCAAAATGATTATCAGGTAAGGATTTCATAGACTTTATACCCCTTTCAGATTTACGAATCAGATAGGACTCATCTTTATTGGCGACCAATACTTTTGTTGAGATAATGTAACCCCTTGCCCCTGAAACGACGCCACTGTTGAAATCACTGGGTAACGTTTTATATCTTTATCTAGCCAGCAGCTAATATTAGCCACACTAGGGATATACAGATATTCCGTGGGGCTTAAAACACAGCAAAAACGCCGCGAGTATGCGGGGGCTGGATTACTCAAACCGAATCTGGGTGAACTAGAGTCCGAGTTGTCATGAAATGAGGAAAAGAATGCAAATTAAACCCATTCGTCTATTCGCCCTATCGCTGGCGACTCTTTCAATTTCAACCGCCTCCCTTATCCAAACCTATAAAACTCACCCGATCAAACCTGCGATCGCTTCTAGCGAAGCCCCCCTCCCATCCATAGGCGATCAGGCGGAGGATCCCCGTCAAAAAACCGGTGACTTGCTGACCCAAGATGCTGTTATCCCAGAACAAACCTATGAGATTCATATCGTACGACCGTCTGAAGTGGGCGAACGGTATCGCCTTTCGACGAAAGGAAGCTCATCCATCAGGTCTAAGGTGCTCCTTGACAATCAGATAGTTAACAATGAAGGAGAGGAATCGACCCTAGACCTGGTTGCAGACGTCACCATCCTTGAAGTAAATGACACACAACAACCCACTAGCGCTGAATTAAATGTAATTCAATCGAGACTGCTACAGAACAACGCCGAAAGCATTCCTTTTTCGGAAGGAACCAATATTCTTGCAACTGTAGAAAATGAGGAAACCGTATTCAAGATAAACGGTGAAAAGATAGAAGGCGGACTGGAGGAAATTCTCTCAAACGCGATCGCCTTTCTGTCAAAAGACAATTCTAACGATAATGAGTTATTTGGAACGCCGACCACAAAAAAAATCGGAGAGACTTGGAATATAAACACTGAAGCCGTAGCCGATTTTCTTGGGGACATCAACTCCCAAGACATTAGCGGTTCAGTAACCTTGAGCAAGGTAGAAGATGGATTCCTGTTTCTTAACAGCTTAATCACGATTAGCAATATGCTGTCATCTGAGTTTCCGCCAGATAAATTCACCGTCGAGCAAGATGAGTTCTTTGTAAAATTTTCCACTCGATTGCCGATTGATCTATCCAATAAAGATCGTGATGTTGATATGAACTTCTCCGGTTCAGCCACCGCCAATTTTCGGGAGAACCCACAAATGAAGGTGTTGGTCATCTTTGAAGAGAGGAGTTCATATCAAGTCAGAGACATGGAATAACGACAGATTTTTTGATTGTTGGGTCAATTATCCTTTTTCCTCCTACGATTGACTTCATTTAGCCGCCGGGGGATTACTTTACTCCAGACCGACACCCTCAATAGTCATGACCATTTCAGTCCCCCCCAGAACTCGCGCCCAGGAATCACGAGCAGCCATTGAACACATTTATGTGATCATGCGCCACTTATTTATTCGGGGTCACTATAAACCTGATGGAACGTCAGGGTCTGCCTTGAGGCAAGCGTTACTGACATTGCAGCCGGAAATTTATGGCTCGATCGCAGACCCTGAGAAAGTGGAACTGGATGGCTTGGTGTATGTCATTGATCGCTTGCCCCGCGGCATTGAAAAATGTCGGTTCGTCAAACTTATTGCCGCAGAAGGGTATAGCCAGTCTGGGTTTGAAAGAATCATCCCGGCTAAACGGCGGCGAAACTGCTACTGCATTGATCAGGAAACGATGCTGATTGAGGTGACCCGAGGTCGGAGCGAAATTTACGACATCCTCACCCATTTGACATTCATGTACATAGAGGCCAACAAAATTCGAGACCACGCCCTGGACGAAGGGCGCCCCAGTCGAGAGTGGTTAAAGCTAGAAGAATTGGTGAAAGGACAAGAAGCGGCAGACGCTTCTCGCGCCCTTTCCCTTGAAGATCCTGAAGTGCGGGAACAGGCGTTTTTCTATGTGAGCACTCTCTTAGGGCGGACCTTTGAGGAAACCATGAGTGCTTATCAGCGCTTTCGAGATGCAGGAGCCGCCAACAAGGGGCTGTTTCACATCGTCTATTGGCTGGGGCAGATTGCGATGGCGGAAACTCAAGGTCAGGGCGATCGCCAAATCACCTTCAGCTCTACACTCCGGGAGCGACTTGGCCACCACATCCATGGCGAACAATGGGCGGCAGATGTCAAGGCATTCCTTTGGAAGCAATCCCTCTGGCAACGGCCTTTGCACATTATCAGCGCCAATTTGCACAGTGTGACGAACTGTTTGTTCGCCTATCCGGTGCTGAAGGAGCGTGTGGGTGGTGAGTTAAGTATTGAGGAGATGGTGCGGGAACTCAGACAACCGGAGAATGAAGCCCTAAACCAAGCGATCAATGCCTTTGCCCTGAACCATGGGATGACATTCCTTGAGGATCGCGCTGGAACGAATATTCATGTGCAAATTTTTGACACGGCGGTGCTGCCGCTTCAACAGCTATCCCCCGAGTTACAAACGAATCCGGGTTTGGTTGAGCAGGAAAAGCCTGTGCTCCTGGTGATGGATTACGCCTTTGGCGAACAGGCGTTTGAGATTATGGACGAATTGTTAAAGCCCTACAAACTCGACAATCAAGCTCATAAACTGAATGTCCAGTCTATCTCCGTGATGGGGAAAGCCGGTATTCTGGCGGGGGAGAAAGGCGATCTGATGCTGCCTAACGCCCATATTTTTGAGGGGACAGCCGACAACTATCCGTTTGAAAATGAACTGACCTGTCAAGACTTTAAAGAGGATGCTATTCCCGTCTACGAAGGGGCGTTAGTGACGGTCTTAGGCACCTCTCTCCAGAATGCAGATATCTTGAACTATTTCAAAAGCTCTTCCTGGAATGTGATTGGTCTGGAGATGGAAGGCGCCCATTTGCAAAAAGCAATTCAGGCCGCCTCGAAAATTCGTAAGAGTATCCATGAAAACGTAACCCTGCGATATGTTTACTACGCCTCTGATAATCCGCTGGCGACGGGTCACACATTAGCCTCAGGCAGCTTAGGGCAACTCGGGCTGAAGCCAACCTACTTGATCACGTTGAAGTTTCTCAATAAAATTCTCGGCCATCCAATAGTGAAAACCAATCGGGTGGATAAAGAAGAGCGTTTAGATCGGAATGGACCGACTTTAACCTCCAAGGCTGAAACGCATTCGCAGCATTGAATCTAGGGCGTGGAATTTAAACCGAGTTATATAGCCAGTTGAGAGTGCTGTCACAAACATCCTCGTAGAACTCAGTCAACTGCGAAATCATAAATATAGTCCGTTTCGTCGTTAAACGGTTTGCAAGTTAAAGTATCTGCCGACAAATAACACCCCCTCCACCCATTCACTTATCCACCCATCCACCGCACTTTAATGGGACTTTGTTCTTACGCCCCCATCCCTAAACTTCGTCGCGCTTGACTCAATGCCCATGCTAACCCTGAGACGACGCCCTTTCCGTATCGTAGTGTTGGCGCTGTTTCTGATTTCCCTTTTATTGCCGCCAGCGCTGGCCCAGTCTTCAGACTCTGGCGCTAGCATCCTCAACGGCTCCAATGGGGCGATGACCTCCCATGGCGATCATGATCCCCATATGCGGATGACATCGATGCGTCCCCCTACCGAGAATGACCTAGCGAAGGCTGATGACTTGGCCCAGAAAGTCAAAGTGGCGATCGCGAAGTATGCCGATATCAGCGTCGCTGAAGCGGACGACTATCAACCGTTTCCCCCCGACCCCAGCGATTTATACATTGTGCATTATGTCAATGTGTGGCTGCCGTGGTTAGAAAACTTCCGGTTGGACCCTAAACACCCCGGTTCACTCCTGTACGAACGGCAGGCTGATGGGTCGCTGCAACTGCTCGGGGCGATGTTTACGGCTCCGCCAGAGGCGACTGAGGAAGAGCTGAATGCGCGAGTCCCCCTCTCAGTGACTCGCTGGCATCTGCACACCAACATTTGCGTTCCTAATCCCATTTGGGATAAAGACCAATGGGAGCTTGAGCAAGACGGGCAGCCGGTTTTTGGGCCCGAAAGTCCCATCGCCACCGAGTCTGCTTGTGAGTCGGTAGGTGGAGATTTTTGGCCCACCGCCTTTGGCTGGATGGTCCACGCCAACGTATTTGCCGATGAGCCGGCTGATATTTGGAATCCGATGTATGGACATGGGGAAGGTGTAGAGGGCTGAGCCGCATTCAAAGGCCAGAATGCAGGAGTTAGGAGACAGAATACAGTTCCTGAGGCTAACAATTTAATGCAGAACATTGTCCCTGCTAGAGAATACAGGAGACAAAATACAGCTCAGCGCTAACTCCTCTATTCCGACTTCTGACTTCTGACTCCTGACTTCGGGATTCCTGATTTACTGCCCCATCCTTGCTTAAGTTACCCTCCTTCTAGAAGTCATAAGTTGAGGACACAGACAAAATCCGGCGCCTAGATTTTATAACGAACGTATGTTATATTATATTCAAGGCAATAGTAATGTATATCTATTGTTTTTCTGTCTATCGCCATGCCTAAGATTGTCGACCACGATCGCTACCGCAAAGAACTGCTCCAAGGGTCTCTAGACCTCTTCGCCGAGCGGGGCTACGGTTCGATTACGATGCGACAAATCGCGAAAGGCCTTGGCGTATCCACCGGCACGCTGTACCACTACTTCCCTAGCAAAGAGAGTATCTTCATGCAGCTTGTTCAAGAGTTATGTGAGCAAGATATTTCCAGCTTCTTTGCCCAAGCTCCTGAGGCGCACACCTTAGAGGAGCGGCTCCAAGCCGTCATGGCCTTTGTGGTGCAGAATGCCCAGTTTTACTGCCAGCAACTCGTGCTCTGGGTTGATTTTTTTCAGCAGACCTCCCCAAGCGATGAGGGCGAAATCCATTTTCTGCGCCAGGTTTGGGACCGCACACGAGGCACATTAGCAGACTACCTTCAACTTACCGATCCCGCTCTAGTGGATTTCATCGTGGTTTTTATCGATGGCCTTATCCTCCAACACATCTACAGCCGTGTTTATGAGCAGGGCTCTAAAGATACGGCTTGGCTCCACCAGCAAAGTCAACTCATGATTCGGATGATTCTCCACCATGAACAGAATTTCCCTCAACCTCAAACCTAAATCATGGCTGCTGCGGTTGCTGTTGGCGGCGACCATAGCTTCAGGGGGGACCCTTTATCTGGGGCTCTCTCAGGGAAGCAAGTCAACAGCCAAAACTCCAGAAACCACTGCGCCAGTATTGCTGCCCGGTGTTTCCGCTCTGGGACGGTTAGAACCGACCGGAGAAATCATTCAGGTGGGGGCGCCCCTTGAGCTGGATGGCGATCGCTTAGCGGAACTCCTGGTTAAGGTGGGCGATTCGGTCAATATTGGCGACCCCATTGCTGTGCTCGATTCCCGCGATCGCCTCCAGGACGAAGTGACCCAAGCCCAAATGCAGATCCGTCTGGCTCAGGCGAGATTGGCTCAGGTCAAGGCGGGAGCTAAGTCTGGGGAGATCGCCGCCCAGGAAGCTGCGGTGAGTCAGCAATTGGCGGAATTGTCGGGACAATTGCGGATCCAGCGGGAGACCATTGCCCGCATCGAAGCTCAATATGCGGGCGACCTAGCCGCCCAGACCGCGACTATTCGACGCCTTGACGCAGAGTTGCAAACCGCCGAAGCCGAACTGATTCGCTACCAGTCCCTCTATGAAGCCGGGGCAGTTTCCGCTTCACTGTACGACGGCAAGCGGCTCAGCGTAGACACCACGCGCCAAGCCCAAGCAGAAGCCAATGCCGTTCTGATTCGCACCGAAGCCACGGCTCAGCGACAACTGCAGGAAGCCCAGGCCGAGCTTGCTCGCCTGGAAAGCACGGGCCAAGCCCAGTTAGCCGCCGCCCAATCCACCCTGGATGAAGTGGCCGAAGTGCGTCCTGTCGACGTACAAATGGCCCAGGCGGAATTAGATGCGGCCCAGGCTGCTCTTGTGAGGGCGCAGAATAATCTGGACAAAGCCACCATCCGAGCGCCGAGGACGGGGCAAGTGCTGCAGATCTACACCCAGCCCGGTGAGCAATTGAGCGCTGAGGGCATTATCGCTCTGGGACAAACGGAACAGATGCTGGCGATCGCGGAAGTCTACCAAAGCGACATCAATCGGGTGACACTGGGTCAACAGGCCGCAGTGCGAGGCCAGGCCTTTAACGGGGCGCTGCAGGGCGAAGTGATTGAGATTGGTCGGCAGATTAGTCGCCAAAATGTTTTCAGCACTGAGCCGGGAGAAAATCTGGATCGCCGGGTGGTGGAGGTCAAGATTGCCCTAATTCCCGAAGACAGTCAGCGGGTCGCCAATCTCAGCAACCTGCAAGTGCAGACGGTGATTGAAGTTTCCAGCTCCAGCTCACTTTAACTCGCCTTTTTGTATAACGAATGTTCGTTTTTTAACCTTAAATTGTCAAATCGTCATGCGTCGGCCTAACTTTCTCAAAAAAACACCCCTAGCCTGGTTGCAGGTAACTCGGGAACGAACGCGACTCATGGTTGCGATCGCGGGTATCGCCTTCGCTGACATGCTGATTTTCATCCAAATGGGCTTTGAGGGGGCGCTCTATGACGCCGCCATTCAGCCCCACCGCAATCTACAGGCGGACCTGGTGTTAATCAACCCCCAAATGCAAACACTGTTTTCGGTCAAATCCTTTCCCCGCAATCGGCTCTACCAAACTTTGGGCCACCCCGATGTGGCGTCCGTCAGCGGCGTGTACATCGCAACCGGACAGTGGAAGAATCCTGCAACCACACAAGAGCGGGCCATTCTGGTGTGGGGAATTGACCCCGCCAACCCGTCATTTAAGTTTCCAGAAGTCAATCAAAACCTGAACCAAATTCAGCCGTTGAACCAAGTACTCTTTGACCAGGCCGGACGACCTGAATATGGGCTGACCGCAACGGAATTTGAGCAAACGGGCGCATTCGCCACAGAACTCAATGACAAACGAGTCACCGTTAAAGGGCTATTTACCAACGGAGCTTCCTTTGCAGCAGACGGCAACGTGATCGCCAGCGACTCCACCTTTCTGCAGCTCTTCCCCAGCCGCAGTCCTGACCAACTTGAGGTGGGGCTGATTAATCTCAAACCCGGCGCTGATCTTGAGCAGGTTCAGGCGGCGCTGGCGGCGGCGCTGCCCAATGATGTTTTGATCGGCTCCCCCGAAGACTTTGCCCAAATTGAGCGGGACTATTGGGCCAACGGCACCGGCATTGGCTTCATTTTTGGCCTCGGCGTCGGCGTCGGCTTTATCGTCGGCATCGTGATTGTCTACCAGATTCTCTACTCCGACGTCTCCGAGCACCTGCCGGAATACGCCACCCTCAAGGCCATGGGCTACACCGACAACTATCTGTTGGGGGTGTTGTTCCAGGAGTCGTTGTTGCTAGCCGTTCTAGGCTATTTACCCAGCATCGCCCTAGCCTTTGGGCTCTATCAACTGGCATTCAGCGCTACGATGCTGCCCATCGCTATGACCACACGACGCGCCATCACCGTGTTGATTCTGACAATTATGATGTGCTCCATTTCCGGCGGCATCGCGCTACGAAAACTCCGCGCCGCCGACCCCGCCGACATTTTCTAAGTCACGCAGTTTAAATCTGGACTCAAACTCAAAACGTCTAGTCAAGACAATCCTTTCCCTATGTCTCCCATCATCACCGCCCAAAAACTTAGCCATCACTTCGGAGAAGGTCGCCTGCAAAAACAAGTGCTATTCGACATCGATCTGGAAATCAACTCCGGCGAAATTGTCATCTTGACCGGACCCTCCGGCTCTGGCAAGACCACACTGTTGACCCTATTAGGGGGATTGAGGGCGGCTCAAAGCGGCAGCCTCAAGATTCTGGACCAAGAAATTCTGGGCGCTTCTAAGCGAGCGCTGATCAAACTAAGACGCAATATCGGCTATATCTTTCAGGCCCACAATCTGCTGAGCTTTCTAACCGCCAAACAAAATGTCCGCATGTCGCTGGAATTACATCCCCATTTTCTCGGACAGGACCTGGACGCCGTTGCATCTGATATGCTCACGGCTGTCGGCCTGGGGGAGCGCATTGACTACTATCCCGCTGAACTCTCGGGCGGACAGCGGCAACGGGTCGCGATCGCGCGTTCTCTGGCCAGCCACCCCAAAATCGTTCTCGCCGACGAACCTACCGCCGCCCTTGACAAACAATCTGGCCGGGATGTGGTGGAAATTATGCAGCGCCTCGCCAAGGAACAGGGCTGCACCATTCTCCTCGTCACCCACGACAATCGCATCTTGGACATCGCCGATCGCACCCTTTACATGGAAGATGGGATGTTGATGAAGCCGCCCTCGTTAGGCTTGGCCGCCTGAGGAAGGGATAATTGCACCAGGCGGGGCGATCAAGTCCTAGGGGATGGGGGAGATGGGGGAGATGGGGAAGATGAGGGGGCAGGGGGGTGGAGGAGGAGATGGGGAGGGAGAAGAATTCAAAATTCAAAATTCAAAATTCAAGAAGACAGGGGAGATAAGGAGGATAGGGTGGAGAAGTAGTTCGCTGCTGTAGGGGCATTAGCGAAGCCATGCCCCTTGGGCTATAGCATTTGGCGGTAACGCTTCAGCTACTTCTGTTAATCTTGTTCCAAATGCTTTGCCCAGATCAATCTTCGACGAGATTTTAGAGAGTATGGGGAGATAGAGAGACAAGGGTGGGACATCGAACCCAAAATCCAAAATCCAAAATTCCTAGGGAGCCGTAGGGTGGACATTGCCCAGGCGCCTTTTTTCTGTGAGGATTGTCCTGGCTTAAATTGCACGCCTGTCTTCTGCATCAGTGAAATTGCTCAAATTTAGCAGATGAGTGTTTCATGAGGATTGAATGAGTTGTGTTCTTGGCAACTTCTAATGCAGGGATAACCCATCGGATGAAACCTCTGGGTACATTAGGAGTATCAAAACAAAGCATTCATTGAGGAAACAATCATGTCTGTAGACAAACTTCAACAAAACACCCAATCCCAAGAGCAACTTTCCGATGAGCAACTTGAAGGGGTTGCTGGCGGCGTCGACTTTGATCAGCTCCGTCGTGAGAACCTGGATAAAGATGCGGTTGACTTCGACCAACTGCGTCGCGAAAACCTCGAGAAGGACGCCGTTGCGGATCCTGCACAGTAACGAAATTGACTCAAACGGCTAGGTCATATCTACTATCTACCCAACACTTTCCCTAGCCGTTTGAGTCTAAAGCGCTCAGCCGTTTTCAAAACAAGTCATTCATTGAGGAAACAATCATGTCTGTAGACAAACTTCAACAAAACACCCAATCCCAAGAGCAACT
>JASJDH010000338.1 GCA_030065175.1 Leptolyngbyaceae cyanobacterium MO_188.B28
GGATGCTGTCGGCGAAATAAAACTTCATTGAGACATATGACATTTAATTTCGCAAAAGCATTGTTGTACTTAGGCTTGAAGCACATCCAGATATAGTAAGGGAACTCTGCCAGATGCTTCGCCCAACTCCTCAAACTCCTATTCCAGAGGAAACTGTTGCCGCTGCTCGTGGCGCATTTCCAAATGGGACCCTATTTGTTTGGATGCGTGATGAGTTTGAGCAACTTTACCAGGATGAGGAATTTGCAGATCTGTATGCTGACAAGGGACAACCGGGGTGGAGCCCTTGGCGACTGGCCTTAGTGTGCATCATGCAGTACGTGGCGGATCTCAATGACCGTGATACAGCCGATGCCGTGCGTGGTCGTATTGACTGGAAATATGCCCTAGGGCTGCCTTTGAGTGATCCTGGTTTTCACTTTTCATTGTTGAGTGAATTCCGCAACCGATTGCTCTCAGGCGGTGCAGAGAGTCGTTTATTTGACCGGGTCTTAGGCCAATTTGAGGAAAAGGGATGGCTATCAAGTGGAGGTAAACAACGGACTGACTCAACGCATGTGTTATCAACCATCAGTGAACGCAGTCGTCTAGAAGCGTTACATGAGTGTCTTCGGGCAGCGCTCAACTGCATTTCTGAGCAGGAGCCAGAGTGGTTACAAAGCTGGATATGTGGGGATTGGTATCAGCGCTATGGTCGAGCGATAGATGACTATCGTCTGCCGAAGAAACCGTCAGAACGCACCGCCTATATTGAGCAAATAGGTAGTGATGGCATGGTGTTGCTAGAGCAACTATGGGAGGAGAATGCCCCCACTCGATTACGTCAGTTACCGATCGTTGAACACCTGCGCCAATACTGGGTTCAACATTTTTTTATAGACAACGGTAAGGTGAAATTGCGCAAGCAAGCTGACATGCCAATGTCTGGAATGCGCTCAGATTCTCCCTATGACCCCGATTCCCGCTATGGCAATAAACGCTCAACCACCTGGCATGGGTACAAAGTCCATGTGAGTGAAACCTGTGATCCTCAGAAGGTCCATCTCATTACTGATGTGCGGACAACCCCAGCCCATGTCCCGGATATTGACCAAACGGCCATTATTCATGAGGCCCTAGAGGCCAGAGGTTTGTTACCTAACGAGCATTATGTTGATGCAGCCTATGTTGATGCGGAGTTGCTGGTCGCCGCTCAGCAGCACTATAACATTGAGTTGATCGGACCGATAAAGGCGGACCCCAGTTGGCAAGCAAAGGAGCCTGGCGCCTATGACAGTTCTTACTTCTCCATTAATTGGGATGAGCAAACCGTTACCTGTCCCCAAGGTCATTTGAGCAAAGGGTGGACTCCAAGAGTAGACCGGGACAATAATCCAGTGATTACAGTTAATTTTTCTAAGCCGGTGTGTCGGGATTGTCCCGTTCGTTCCTTATGTACCCATTCTGAGACCTATCCGCGCTCACTGACTCTCCATCCTCAGGATCAACAAGAGGCTCTTCAACATGCCCGTACACAACAACAGACGCAACCATGGCGTGAGAAATATCAGATCCGGGCTGGCATTGAAGGGACTATTTCCCAGGCTGTCGTTGGTTTCGGCATCCGTAACACTCGCTATAGAGGGTTGGCTAGAACACGTTTAGAACATCTAGTGAGCGCGACCGCGATCAATCTTAAGCGACTGTTTGCATGGGTCAATGGAGTTCCCCATGCCACTACCCGCATTTCACGGTTTGCCGCCCTTGATCCCCAAGTCGCCTAGATTAAGAAATATTTCGCCGACAGCATCATGACATCGACCCAACCTGCGAAAGCTTTTTTTGTCGGTCAATCAAGATCAAATCACTCAAGTTTTGCCTCAAAGATATCCAGAGCAATTTGCAATTCTTCAAAAAACAGAAGAGTTTGTCAGTTAAAAGCGTCAAAAGGTTTGGTATTAGGGACTTGATCCCAACGTTACCGCTTAAGTCTTATCTTCAACGTGCAAAAGGTGAGATAGCGTTGCGGTTTTTGAAACTGACTGGCGACGGCCTGTAAGACAAGGTTACGCTAACAAAAGTTCGACTCTGAATAAATCCCCAATCTTTGGAACCTGCTTCATGTCTCAAGATTTGGCTATTCGAACCCATCAGCTCACCAAACAGTTCGATCGTCAAATTGCCGTCAATGACGTCGACCTGCAGATAAAAACCGGCGAAGTCTATGGGTTAATTGGACCCAATGGGGCGGGCAAAACCACCCTAATTCGTATGTTGGCGACGGCAGAAGAGCCCACCGTCGGAGAAATTTACATTAACGGCGAACGGCTGCGGCAAGATCATCATCAACCCCATCTCAAGCAATATATTGGGTACCTGCCCGATGACTATCCCCTGTATGACGACTTAACCGTTTGGGATTACCTTGACTATTTTGCTCGCCTTTACCATCTTCGCGGCAAACGCCGCAGTCGCCGCCTTCGGGAAGTCTTGGAAATAGTTGAGTTAACCCACAAACGCAAGAGTCAGATCACCACCCTTTCTAGAGGGATGAAGCAGCGGTTAGGGCTGGCTCGCACCCTCATTCACGAGCCCATACTGCTACTGCTGGACGAACCCGTTTCAGGGTTAGACCCCATTGCTCGTCAGCAATTCCGAAGCATCATCAAAACACTTCAGGAAGCTGGGATGACTATCTTAATTTCTTCCCATGTCCTTAGCGACCTAGAAGAACTCTGTACCTCCATCGGCATTATGGAACTGGGTTTTCTAGTGGAAAGCGCGCCGCTTAAAGACCTCTATGGCCGCCTCAGCCGCCAACGTCTACTGCTCTCCAGCCGGGGCGATCTGAATGCGCTGAAAACTGAACTGAGTCGGAACCCCCTGGTGGAAGATATCCAGATCCTCTCCGACACGCAACAAATCCAGGCTCACTATGCAGGCAATCCTGACGAAGCCGCTGATTTATTGCGATCGCTCATCACCGCCGGAATTCCCCTCGATAGCTTCTACCGCACCCAGGAAGACCTGGAAGAAATCTTCTTCAAGATCGGACACAAACAAACCTCTTAATTCAGTCAACCGCAGGTAAATCAACCGCCATGTTCTCAACTTTCCTTGACCGCCTCGGCAACTGGAATCCCCAGTTGCTGCGGGAACTCAAAGGTCGTCTGAAGCCCCGGAATGTCATCATCGCGATCGCCCTCTCAGTGGTGAGTCAGTTTTTAATCCTTTCCACTGCCTGGCTAGCTTTACCTGGAGATGCAACACCTCGCGCTATTACCGAAAATATTCATCCTGACAATCGATATTGCACAGGATCTTCCGATTATTACCTGCCAAAGTGCATACTGATACCCCACACCTATCACTATGAAGTCAACTGGCAACTCTGGAATCAAGATCTATTCACTTGGCTCAATATAATTTTGACCTTTGCCCTAGTGGTCATCGGGAGTTACCTACTGATCAGCAATCTGAACAAAGAGCAGCGGCGCGGCACCCTCAACTTCATTCGACTGAGCCCTCGTTCCGCCTTCAATGTTCTCGGAGGGCAGTTAATCGGCGTTCCCATTCTGGTTTATTTAGCAATCGCGATCGCTATTCCCCTACTGCTGAGTAGTAGCTCAGGCGCTGGGCTGGGGGTGACTCAGTTAATTAGTTTCTTTGGCTTAGTAGGGATTACCAGTTTGACCATCTTCAGCATCGCCCTGCTATTTGGCCTCATCAGCTTTGGCCTTGGCGGTTTCCAAGCTTGGCTGGCCAGCGGCCTGATTTTTGGACTGGAGGTAGCCGCCACGCAAATTGGACTCCATAGCCCCGAAGACTTAACCGCTTTTAATTGGGTAGGGTTGTTTTCTCCCCTAACAAGTTTGCGCTATTTGATTCCTGGCTTAGATGCCAGAAGTTACTCACCGATCTATTTTTTATTCCATAAGCTGGAATTTTCTAGTTTTTCCCTACTTGTCTGGATCAACGCGCTGTTATTCATTACCTGGACCTGGCAAGCCCTCCGCCGCAAGTTTCATAATCCCACCGTTCCCTGGATCAGACGACGGGATAGCTACCTTAGCACCCTCTGCTTCCAGGGGATGATTCTGGGCTTTACCTTGCAGCCTTTATCTTCAATGGAGCATTGGAA
The DNA here is from genome assembly GCA_030065175.1 of Leptolyngbyaceae cyanobacterium MO_188.B28. GTDB lineage: Bacteria > Cyanobacteriota > Cyanobacteriia > Phormidesmidales > Phormidesmidaceae > JAKSDM01. The sequence goes on from JASJDH010000338.1 coordinate 4,121, forward strand.
TGCCAATCGCTGGACGGAATCCGCATTCGCCACCGTTGCTTTTCTCAACTTCGGTTATTTCTTGACGCTGATAATCGCCTTGTCGCCTGCTTGGCAAGCTTTACAGGACTGGAGCCGCTTTCGTCAAATGAGTGAGGCTAAATCTGGACGCGAGGGCCTCTTTAATGACCTTATTCTGGGTGCAAAAAGTCCCCCCCTGGTCGCATATGGCTTGAACTTGGCGATCGCCGTAAGCTGTCTAACCGTGTGGATTATACTCAGCCCCATTACCGAAAAAACTCTGACCCTATGGGGAATTTTGGCCTGTGCCAGCTTGATGATGATCTATGCCTGCTTGAGCCATGTGATCATGCTGACCCGCCTCAGACGGCGAGGCATTTGGGCGACGGCGGCCATTTTCGCCAGTTTTATCTTGCCGGTGGTTGTGCTCGGTATTTTCTATGAAGTTCCCAAGATTGGACTACTCGCCCCAATTTTGGCTCCCTGGCTCACTATCTTTGAGGGAGCTCCCTTTGCCTTGCCGAATCTCTTTAGTGTTCTGATTCAGTGGGGAATGATCGCTGTCCTAACTGTATTGTCTACACAACAACTCCATAGATTGGGCAAGTCTGCCTCTCAGAGATTATTAGTAGGCTCTGGGAGAGTGTAATGAGGGTTCATCCCTTGAGCGGACGCCGACATGCAGTGTAAGCAAAGTCTACCCCCATGTTCTCAACTCTCCTCGACCGCCTTGGCAACTGGAACCCTCAGTTGCTGCGCGAACTCAAAGGTCGTCTGAAGCCTCGGAATGTTGCGATCGCGATCGCCCTCTCACTGGTAAGTCAGCTTCTAATCTTCACCAATGCCTGGCTAGCCCTGCCCGGCGATGCGACACCCAGGGAAATTACACAGCACACTTACATTACCAATCCATATTGCACAGGATCATCCCAGTATTCTTCATATCCAAAGTGTTTACTCATCCCCAACACCCATCACTATGAAATAAACTGGCAACTCTGGAATGAAGATCTTTTTATTCGGCTCAGTGTAATCCTGACCTTTGCCCTATTGGTCATTGGGAGTTATCTGCTCATCAGCAATTTGAACAAGGAGCAGCGACTCGGAACCCTTAACTTCCTTCGCCTGAGTCCCCGTTCAGCCGTCAATATTCTGGGCGGACATTTAATAGGCGCGCCTATTCTGGTTTACTTAGCGATCGCCCTGGCCGTACCTCTGCAGATAAACGCAGCTTTAGCAGCTGGCCTCGGAATACCAGAGTTGATCGGATTCTTCAGCTTAGCAGGCATCACTAGTTTGACCATCTTCAGCATTGCCTTGTTATTTGGTCTAATTAGCTTCGATCTAGGGGGGGGGCAAGCGTGGCTAGCCAGTGGACTGATTTTGGGTCTGGAAGTAGCCGCCACCCAAATTGGATTCCACAGTCCACTGGAAGTAACAGCGCTCAATTGGCTGGGGGTGTTTTCTCCCATAACCGGCTTGCGCTATCTAATCCCGCGCTTAGATAACAGCAGTGAAGCTCCCCTTTACTTCTTTCAAGACAGTCTGGACTTTTCTAGTTTTTCCCTAATTGCCCGGAGCAATGCACTGTTATTCCTAGTATGGACCTGGCAGGCTCTCCGCCGTAAGTTTCATAATCCTACCGTTCCCTTGATTAATAGACAGGATAGCTACCTCAGCACCCTCTGTTTCCAAGGAATAATTCTAGGTTTTACTTTGCAGACGGTACAGTTTGGCGGCTACTGGACCGCTAAACACTGGACAGAATCCGCATTCACCACCGTCACTTTTCTCAACCTCGGTCTTTTCTTAATCTTGATCATCGCCTTATCTCCCAATTGGCAAGCTCTGCGGGACTGGAGCCGGTTTCGCCAAAAGAGTGAGGCAAACTCTGCTCACGAGGGGCTTTTTAATGACCTTATTCTGGGAGACAAAAGCCCGCCCCTGGTCGCTTTTAGCTTGAACTTGGCAATTGCCGCAGGCTGCTTAACCCTGTGGATTATCCTCAGCCCAATCACGGCAAAAACACTGGCCCTATGGACAATTCTGTCCTGTAACAACTTACTGATGGTCTATGCTTGTTTGATTCAGGTAATCATGCTGACTCGCCTCAAACGACGTGGTCTCTGGGCGGCGGCGGCCATCGTCGTCAGTTTTGTCTTGCCGATGTTTATGCTCGCTATTTCCTATGAAGTCCCTAAGTTTGGACTATTCGCCCCAATTTTGTCTCCCTGGTTCACACTCTTTGAGGGAACTCCCTTTGCCCGGCCCAATCTCTTTAGCGTTCTGATTCAATGGGGCATGATCGTTGTACTCACGGTATTATCTACACGGCAACTCCATAGATTAGGCAAATCTGCCTCTCAGACAGTACTTGCCAGTTCTGAGATGATGGTAAAACAACCCTCACCTCATTAGCTTTTGTGCTCAAATACCTCTACCTGCATGGATTCGCCTCCAGTCCCCAATCAAGCAAAGCGCAATATTTGAGATCGCAGTTCCAATCCCTCGGCATTGACCTGCACATTCCTGACCTAAACCAAGCCAACTTCACTCACCTCACCCTAACCCGCCAGATCCAGCAAGCCAGTAAAATCATGGAGCCTTGGGAGCAAGTCGTACTCATCGGCTCCAGTTTCGGCAGCCTCACCGCCGCTTGGCTCACCCAACATCCCGACCTCTACCCGAAAATCAACCGCCTGATTCTCCTAGCCCCCGCCTTTCGATTCCTAGATCACTGGCTCCCCAAACTCGGCCCCGATCAACTCCGCCACTGGCAAACAGAAGGCGTCCTGGAAGTCTATCACTACGGCCATAAAGCCGCCCTCCCACTCAACTATCAATTCATCATCGACGCCCAGAAATATAACGACGATCACCTTCAAACCCCCATCACCACCCTCATCCTCCACGGTCGCCAAGACGACGTCATCCCCATCCAAGCCAGCCGAGACTACGCCGAAACCCGCCCCTGGACCCGATTGATAGAACTAGAAGGCGACCATTCCCTGGGGAATGTCCAGCCGGAGATTTGGCAAGCAGTCAGAGATTTTTTAGAAATCAGTGTCTAGGAGGAAGAGCAGGGGGGATGGGTAGATGGGTAGATGAGTGGATGGGATTTTATGCAGCCGCAGATCCCCAAATAGCGGAGAATATCGTAAGAATAAAAGTCCAGAAATCAGAAATCAGAATCCAGAATCGCAAAATCCAGAATCCAGAACCCAAAATGCCCAAACACAATAATCCAAAATCTAACATCCAAAATTCTCCTCTTCCCCATCCTCCCCTGCTTCCCCTACCTCCCCATCTCCCCCATCCCTTCCTCAAATAGACATGTGGGCAATGCCCAACCTACGGATCTAGATGCGATATATCGCGTCTCTACATTTGCCTCCCCTGCTCCCCCTGCCTCCCTATCTCCTCTATCTACTCTATCTCCTATCCTCCCGCCTCCCTATCTCCCCATCCCCCCATCTCCCCCATCCCTCCCCTCCCATGCTCCCCTTCCTCCGCCCCGACTTAGCCCAACTCACCGCCTATACTCCCCATCCAGGCGGCTCAGATGACAGCGACGCCAATGTGACAAGTCCTCAGACAATAGACCCGCTTGATACAAATGAGAGTCCCTTTGACTTGCCCATAGCGCTGAAAGAAAAGCTAGCTGACAGCTACCTGAGTAACCTGGCGTCTAATCGGTATCCAGATGGAGAACACCTACGGCTAAAGCAAGCGATCGCAGACTATGTCAACGAATCCGCCAAGTTGCCGGTTGATGCTTTGACGACCGCCAATATCTCGATAGGGAACGGCTCGGATGAGCTGATTCGATCCTTGCTAATTGCCACATGTGTGGGCGGCGCTGGCTCAATATTGACGGCCAATCCCACCTTTTCTATGTACGCAATTCTGGCCCGGACTTTAGGCGTTCCCGTGGTATCTGTAAACCGGTCTGAACAAACCTTTGAAGTGGATCTAGCAGCGGCGCAAATGGCAATCGAGCAGACTCATCAGCCGCCGATCCGGATTGTGTTTATGGTCCACCCCAACTCCCCCACAGGAAATGCCCTGACCGAAGCAGAACTCACTTGGCTCCGAGGCTTGCCGGAAGATATCTTGGTGGTCGTGGATGAGGCGTACTTTGAGTTCAGCCAGCGGACAACTGTTGAGGAAGTCCGCCAACATCCAAATTGGGTGGTCTTGCATACCTTTTCTAAAGCGTTTCGGCTAGCGGCCCATCGAGTCGGGTATGCGATCGCCCATCCCACCTTGATCGGAACCTTGGAAAAAACGCGCCTGCCCTACAATCTGCCCAGTTTTTCCCAAACCGCCGCCCTATTAGCGCTGCGCCATCGCCAAGAACTGTTAGAAACCATTCCCCTACTTCTCAAAGAGCGCAGCACCCTACTTCACGCCCTTAGGGAAGAACCAACGCTTCAGGTTTGGCCCAGTAAAGCTAATTTCATCTATCTGCGACTTAGTCAGAAAGCTTTGGACGGAACTGCCCCTCAAGCCCAAGAGAGAGGACTCAACCAATTATTCCAAACCCTTAAATCAAAGGGCACCCTAATTCGGCAAACAGGAGGCGGACTGAGAATCACTATCGGAACCCCTGAGGAGAATCAGCGGACGTTGACTCATCTCAAACAAGCCATCAAAACTCTACATCCGCTCTAAAACAAAACTGCCGACGTAAACTAACGGCTTATAATCCTGAACGAGCAATTCTCACGGTGAAGGGGAAAACACCGACAAGCATCGCAAAGGCTTCGTCAGGAATATGATCGACAATTTGCTGATCAAAATAGTTCTTGAACTGTTCTAAAATCATCTGGGCCCGCTCCAGGGGGACGGGCTTATCGGTAAAATTTTGTGTCAACCGAATCCACTGTAGGCGGATTCGTAACGCTTTCTGCTGATCTTCATGGGAAGTTGACGGCACCAAAGATAAATTTCCCAGCGGAATTACTTTCTGGCAAGTCTTATCGAACAGACCGCCAACAGCAGCGCCAGGCCCAGCAAACTCCGCATGAAATTTTTTGTAGATAATGATGCCGTTGCGTCGTCGACTATTGACTACCCACAGCTGATCGCTGTTGAGTTGGTTCAAAATCTGATCGGCCTCCAATAGTTGACTCACAGATTGGCTAGCACTTATCGTTTGACGATAGGGGACGATGTTATCACTCCATGATCTTGCCCCTGAAGAGTTGAGATGGAGGCGCTCAGGGCTTTGAAAGAAACCGGCTGAAACATCTAAGGGGCTGTGTAGATTGTCGCTATCTTTCGACCAAGAGAGAAACATTGCCTAATTGATAATCAGACTGCCTCCATATTCTAGGGTATTGAACCCTGACAGTTATTTAGGAACTGTCATGAGACCCTAAAGGGGATGTGAAGATTAGACAAAATGGTTATTCATACACCCCATTCCAACTAATTTTAACGCTGACGCACCTTTACACCCTAGGCGGTATTTTTTTCAGCATCAAAAGGCGCTTAGGCTTTCCCCATAAAAGGGCCGCCAAACCATATTCTGACTGGTAAAGACGGTATCCAGTTTTTTGATATAGCCTGCGGGCCTCCGTATTATCCTCCATGACATGGAGATAAACTTCTTGAAACCCCCACTCAAAGGCGACTTGTTCGCAGGCGATGAGCAATTGTTGCGCCACACCCTGTCGGCGGCAGTTGGCGTCTACCGCCAGGTTAGAAAGGTAGAGTTGACGAGGATGCCGAATCCGCCATAGATAATTATTTCGGGTCGACAGTTCTACTGTACCCACAATAGCCTCATCTATCTGCGTCAGGACATTGTCAGCATCTGAAGACGGCGCTCCCTTCACCGCAGTTAAGCAGGCATAATGGACTGACCGAGAGCGAAACCGTTGTTTGAGATCCTCATAAATGCCTATTTTTAACAAGGGATGAATCAAACGCCGCCAACCCAACCGGGAATAAAAGCTGTTAGCCAAAACATCTGCTAATCGATCCAAATCGTCTAACCCAGCAGCTCTTATCGTATAAGCGGTCGTTTTTTTCACCG
>JASJDH010000339.1 GCA_030065175.1 Leptolyngbyaceae cyanobacterium MO_188.B28
CTGAATCAACTGAAACAGCACGGTAAAATTCGGGCGATTGGGGTTTCCAACTTCTCCCAGGCTGAACTAGAAGCGGCGATGCAATACGGCAAAATTGAGAGTCTGCAACCGCCCTATTCACTCTTTTGGCGTCATGTTGAAACAGACGCCATGCCGTTTTGCATTGAAAACGATCTCTCTATCCTGGCCTACTCTTCCCTCGCCCAAGGACTACTCACCGGTAAGTTTGACCTGGACCATGACTTTCCCAAAGGAGATGTCCGAGCCAGTAATCGCCTGTTTCAGGGAGACCTCTATCAGCGGGCTCAAGCAGCATTAGCGGAACTCCGCCCCATCGCCGAACGGTATCAAACGACGCTGGGTAATCTGTGTTTAGCGTGGTTAATCGCCCAACCCCAAACCTGCGCCATTGTCGGAGCCCGAAATGCCGCTCAGTCTATCGAGAATGCGCTGGCGGCAGATCTGTCTCTGGACCCTGAGGATATTGCAGAAATGGATGCGATCGCCTTCTCCGTCACCGATCACATTGATGAGAATCCCGTCATGTGGAACTTGGACAAGTAGACGCCTAAATAGCGAGAAGTCATTTAGGATCTGCAAATAAACATTATCCCATCCACCCATCCACTGCCTTTTCCCAAGACTTCATGTCGCCACAAATCCCTCTCTAGTAAGCCACGATGCCCCAATGGTTTAACACAGCTGGCCCTTGCAAAGCCGATATTCACTATATGCTGCCCCCCCTGGCGCGACTGCCTCAGCTAGACCGGCTGATTGAGCAGCAGGGATATTTTGTTATCCATGCTCCCCGTCAAACGGGTAAAACCACTGCGATGATGGCCCTGGCCCAGCAACTCACCGCCAGCGGCAAGTATGCCGCTGTGATGGTGTCCGCCGAAGTGGGAGCCCCCTTCCCCCATGATCCAGGGGCGGCGGAAGCCGCCATGCTGGGAAGTTGGCGCGATATCGCCGAGGATCGGTTACCGAAAGATCTTCAACCTCCCGCCTGGCCCAATGCTGAACCCGGACAGCGCCTGCAAGCCGCTTTGCGAGTTTGGGCTAAAGCGTCTCGCCGACCTCTGGTGATTTTCATCGACGAAATTGATGCATTGCAGGATGAAACTCTGATTTCTTTACTCCGGCAATTGCGCTCTGGCTATCCTAATCGGCCTGAAGGATTTCCCCATGCTCTGGCGCTGATTGGGGTAAGGGATGTGCGAGATTATAAGGTGGCTTCTGGGGGGAGTCGTCGTCTAAACACATCGAGTCCATTCAACATCAAAATTAAATCCCTGACGCTGAGGAATTTCACCCCAGCCGAAGTGTCGCAACTCTACCAGCAACATACGGATAAAACCGGCCAAGTGTTTGAGGATGACGCCATTCAGCGGGCGTTTGACTTAACCCAAGGCCAACCCTGGTTAGTGAACGCCTTAGCCAAAGAAATTGTGGAGGAGTTGGTGAATGATCCAACTCAACCCATTTCTTTAGGTCATATTGAGACTGCAAAAGAAATCTTGATTCAACGGCGGGATACTCACCTCGATAGTCTGGCTAACTTATTACAAGCAGACCGGGTCAGGGCCATCATTGAGCCGTTGCTATCGGGACGGGAGCTAGGGGACATTCCTAACGATGACCGACAGTTTTTGGTGGATTTGGGCTTGGTCGTCCGTCATCCAGCAGGTGGACTGACCCCAGCGAATCCAATTTACCGGGAAGTCTTACCCAGAGTATTGGCCAGTGGACCGCAGGATAGTTTGCCTGTTATCCGACCTGATTGGTGAACTCCGACAGGGAAACTCGCTCCAGAAAAACTTCTGCAGGCCTTTCTCAGTTTTTGGCGGCAGCATGGACAACCCTTACTCAAAAGTGCGCCGTATCATGAGATTGCTCCCCATCTGGTGTTGATGGCGTTTTTGCATCGGGTGGCGAACGGCGGCGGTGTGTTGGAACGGGAATATGCGATTGGGTCTGACCGCATGGATCTCTGTCTGCGCTATGGGGAGGTGACGTTGGGGATGGAGTTGAAAGTATGGCGTGAAGGCCGTCCCGATCCCCTTAAAGCTGGCCTTGATCAGTTGGATCGCTACTTGGCTGGGTTAGGGCTTGATAAGGGATGGCTGGTGATTTTCGACCAACGCCCGGGATTGCCGCCGATTGCAGAGCGGATGACGACAGAGCAGGCGAAGACGGTGAGCGATCGCGCCATTGTCGTCATTCGTGGATGAGAAAGTAGGGATTTGATCCAATCGGAGTACATCCACGCAGTTGACGTCGGCAGGTCGCTGGCTACGCTCATCACAACCGATAACATCTAGCCTGATTAATTAAGCAAGCTGAGCTTTTTGAGCAACCGTTGGCGCAGGTTGGGCGGCTTCGGTTGGGTGCTGATTAGAGGGCCTTTGTATTGCGGACGCGCTGCGGGAGATCTGAGGTAACGATAGTGTAAAAAGACATCTCGATAGGGGATATCAACATTTTCTCCCTCACACAGCCGCTGAAACAGCTTGGATGAAACGCCAATGTAGTGTAAATAAATCAGCCGTCTCCCTTTGTCATACACCAAACCATCCCGAGTCTCAAAATGCTGAGAGGTGACAGAATTGCCCGTGCGTTGTTCTGGAGGCAAGGTCAGGGCTAGATTGATAGATGGAAGCTTTCGTTTCAGCACCATATAATTCAGGATCGTCTGATCTGGCGCCATGGGGTATAGAATTTCAGCTTCCCCCTGACTTAACGCCGATAAGATGTCATCTAGAGCATCAGCTTGAAAAATGCCTCGCTTCGAGCCATAAAAACCAGAGCAAAATATTTGCTCATGGAGCTGGTTGTCAGAAAAGATCGGAAGCTGATTAGAAGACTGGTGTTCCCTAAAGACGTGGCTTAAATCTTTAAATTGAAAGTCATAGGTTACCCAGTCCATAGTTTCTAGGGCTGCAAAGACTGGATCCAAAGGGCTGATCAGCAGGGTGTCAGCATCCATATACACGAACCGATCAAAGGGACCGTCAAAGGCGCAGTAGCGACGATGAGTGCCCATCCGATGGATTCCTTGATCGCTCACCGTAGGCCACTCTTGTTTTGCTGTGGGATGGGTCGCCCAGATCTTGCATACCGTTTTATCCCAGCGCTGGATAGCAGCCTGATCGTCATAAACCTGCACTTGGGGCCGTTCCGCCGCTAGCTGCTGTAGCCGAACAATCCGGTTATCGTAGGGAAATATGCACACGGGCATATCAGCGCCGGAGACGGCTTCAATGCTATTCAGCAAAGCCACGACTTGGTCGTAAACATAGTCATTCGCCAACGTGCAAATTCCGTCAGTCATCGCTCCCGGTTTCCTGTATTACGCTTCTGTAAAACCTGGCTATCAACTTAAAGGGGGACATTGTCCTGGGGTTAGAAGACAGGGGGCAGGCGACAGAATCCAGTGCTTGAACCAATGTTTGACTGATTTCTGGATTCTATCTGCTTTATTCTTTCTCTGCTGGTTTGTTCCGGCTTAAATCGCACGCCAAACATCTTGCTTTCGTGTTGCAAATTGCATGTTTCCCTAACTTATGGGGCAACATTGATGGGCATTCACCAAACTTCAAATAAAGCGAAGGAGGTGATATCAAGGGCTTCAACCTAAGGCGGGACAATCCAGTCGGGAAGGAATCAGAAGTCAGGAGACAGAAGTCAGGAAGGAAGTGGATTCTGTCTCCTGTATTCTCAATTCTTGCCCCATTAGAGAGTCCCGGATTAAGTTGATATCCGAAATCCAGAATACTTTGGCTGTCAAGGACTGGTATAGTCTTCGGTTTGAGATCTTAGCGAAAAGAACACAAAGATGAAGGGAATCAATTTGCCTACATGATTTCAATGCCCTAGAAGCCGATGAGTCGCTAACGATCGAAGGTAGTGGACGAAGTCGCGACATTGGCTGATGCAAGATTATGTCGGGACTGTTAGGCCTTTGAGGGGGCGCGCTTTTTCCTCCACTGTTAACCCCTTGTTCTGGATCAAGACTCCAAAATTTCCTAATCCCATGGGATCGATCAATCGATGTAGGGCGTCTCGACGACGAAGCGCCTTTTGCATAGCTACCGGGTCGTTTACAGTCATGTGGGAAATGGCGGCGATGCGATCGCCCAATCCCAAAGCCATCAAAAACATCCCCTGCTGAGTAAATCCCAACGTTTCTAAATCCCACATTTCCCCCCAACGCTCCAACGCAGTGAAATTCACGTGAGCGGTTAAATCTTGATGACCAATATGCTCATAAGGATCATCATGATGGGCGTGGCGATAATAGCACTGGAGCGTGCCCTGAGACCGCGCCGGGCTGTAATAGCGCCGGGCTGGATAGCCGTAGTCAATGGTCAGTAAATACCCCCGCTGCAGCAGTTGAATCACTTGCTTGATCCAATCAAACGCCGCCAGGTTCACCTCGGTTCGGTAGCCTTGGGGATAAGCGCCGATTTCCAACGTAATCCCCAAGCACTCAAAATATTCAGCCAACTTAGGGGTTGACAGCTCCCCCACGACTTCCCTAAACCGTAAGGACTCTTCCTTCCCCGCATCGCTTTCTCCCGCTTGCCCAGCTGGGCAGGCCACATAAATCTCCTGCAACCCAGCTTCAGTTAGAACGACTTGATGGACCGGAAAGGCGTCCACAAGCTCATTGGAAAAGCAGCAGCCGACAATCGAATTGGGGGGAATTTCATCCAGCGATCGCCACTGCACCGGTATCCCTTGCGCTAACCAGGGCTGCAGCCGTTGCTGCTGTTCCGCCGCCAAAGCCGCTGACTTTTCGACAATGGTGTACTCCACCGCCTGCAAACAGTTCGGATGCTGCTCCTGTAAATATTGCAAAACATCAGCCGCCACCAGCCCCTGGCCCGCCCCCATTTCCACCAGGGCAAACGGAGTAGGCCGCCCCAGGGCGACCCACATATCCGCCAACTGCTCCGCCAGCAACTCACCAAAATCATGGCCTAAATGAGGAGAAGTGATGAAATCTCCCCGAGGGCCGATGACGGTGTCTCGGGTGGCGTAGTACCCGTGCTGGGGTTGATACAGCACCCAATCCATATATTCAGAAAAGGTGATCTGCTGCTGGGGGCGCTGACTAATTTGCTGAGCAATTAATTGATAGAGTTGCGAATTGCTGGTCATGGGTGAACAGGGGAAGGGGAAAAGGGGAAAGGGAGTGAATGAGTGGATAGTTTTAGTGTTGAATTTGTAGAGCTTTGCTCTAATCAAAGAGTATTGAGGTTCACTACACATTAATCACACTCATACTTATTCCCTAAAAGCTAACAGCTAATCAGGAATGGCTCATTCTTTTACCCCTTAACCTTTACCCCTTACCCCTTCTCCACCTATGCTTCATCCAACGCCGCAATACCCGGTAGCTCTTTGCCTTCTAACAGTTCCAAACTGGCGCCGCCGCCGGTTGAAATATGGCTCATTTGGCTGGCGACGCCGACTTTTTCAACGGCCGCCACTGAGTCGCCGCCGCCGATGATGGTATCAGCGCCTTTGCCGGTTAACCCCGCTAGAGTATGGGCGATCGCTTCAGTACCTTGGGCGAACTTATCAAATTCAAACACGCCCATAGGACCATTCCAAATCACCGACTTGCAGTCACCCAGAGCCTCTTGGAAGACCTTGACGGAATCTGGGCCGATGTCCAAGCCCATCCAACCATCGGGAATCGCATCAATGCTGACGGTTTGAGCATTGGCGTCGGCTGCGAAGTTGTCAGCTACCACAACATCCGTCGGCAGTAAGAGATCGACTCCTTTTTCTTTAGCTTTCGCTTCTAGCGCCTTGGCCAACTCCAGTTTGTCATCTTCCACCAGAGACTTACCGACGCTCAGACCCCGAGCTTTGTAAAAGGTGAAGATCATGCCGCCGCCGATCAGCAGTTTATCTACCTTCTCCAAGAGGGTTTCGATAACGCCGATCTTGCTGGAAACTTTGGAGCCGCCGATGATCGCAGCCAGAGGACGCTGTGGACTCTCAATCGCACTTTGGAGGTACTTCAGCTCCTTTTCAATCAAGAACCCCGCGACAGAAGGCTTGAGGTATTTAGTCACCCCTTCAGTAGAAGCATGGGCGCGGTGAGCCGTTCCAAAGGCGTCATTGACAAAAACGTCTGCGACAGAAGCCAGTTTCTTGGCGAATTCAGGATCGTTTTTTTCCTCCTCGGCGTAGAAGCGGACATTTTCCAGCAGAGCAACCTGGCCGTTTTGGAGGGCTCCCACAGCCGCCGCCACCTGATCGCCAATGCAGTCGTCGCACTTAACAACCTCCTGACCCAGCGCTTCGGAAAGCCGCTTAGCCACAGGCGTCAACCGCATACTCTCGACAACTTTTCCCTTAGGACGACCAAAGTGGCTAGTCAAAACGACTTTAGCGCCCTTACTGGTCAGATCTTGAATTGTCGGCAGCGCAGCGCGAATCCGAGTATCGTCCGTAATGGCTCCCTTATCATCCAGGGGAACATTAAAATCAGCCCGCACCAGCACACACTTGCCAGATAGATCAGACGCCGATAAGCTTGCTAGAGTTTTCTTCGCCACTGTACTAAAACCTCCAAACTGCGTTTATACATTTTGTTTCCAGCTCGCCTAGACCCTGTCTACTCCTCCCTGGGTGCTCTAGACTAAAGGTCTAGGAGGTGAAACGGAAAAGGGGATTTTGCTAGGTTAATATACCTAGTCGTCAATATTCTACCGGAGTCTGAGTTCCTAAACAGATAAGGCATGTTTAAGACGGTTCTATTTCCCATTGATATGAGTCCCGAGGCGCAGCAGGCTGCTGCTGTCGCCGTCAAAATGGTCAAAACCTTTGACAGTCGGTTGATTCTTCTGTCGGTAATCGAGACAACTGAGGACGAAAGCTCCGCCGCCCATCCGGGGCAAACCTCGCCAGATGTGGTCGCCAACCTGCTGACGAAAGCGCAATCCCTGTTCTCGGAACAGGGGATTGAGAGTGAGGTGATGGAAAGGCAGGGGCAACCCGCTTTTGTGATCTGCGATGTCGCCGACGAAATTGGCGCCGATCTGATTGTGATGGGGTGCAGGGGCTTAGGTTTGATTGAAGATAGCCGAGCCGACAGTGTGAGTAATCGCGTAATCAACCTGGCTCCCTGTCCCGTGTTGGTTGTGCCCTAACCCCACTATGGCTCCATCCATCCAATGGTATCCCGGTCATATCGCCAAGGCTGAAAAGTCTCTGGTTGAGCAGCTTAAGCGGGTTGACGCCGTCCTGGAAGTGCGGGACGCTCGCATTCCCCTAGCTACCCATCACCCCCGAATGGGGCAGTGGATTGGGAATAAAGGTCGGATTTTAGTGCTGAACCGAGTAGATATGATTTCGTCTCGGGTTAAGGAACAGTGGCAATCCTGGTTCCAGGGGCAGGAAGAAATCCCCTATTTTACGAATGCTCAGAAAGGCCAGGGCGTTATCGCGGTGGCGAAGGCGGCGCAAGCGGTGGGTGAGGCGATGAATCAGCGTCGGTGCGATCGCGGCATGCGGCCTCGACCTGTTAGATTAGTCGTTTTGGGCTTTCCGAATGTGGGCAAGTCAGCCCTGATTAATCGGTTGCTCAAGCGTAAGGTTGTCGCCAGTGCGCGGCGACCTGGCGTGACTCGGCAGCTCCGCTGGGTGCGAATATCTGATCAGCTAGAGTTGCTGGATGCGCCAGGGGTTTTGCCCTCTCAATTGACGGATCAAGACGCCGCCCTCAAATTAGCCATTTGTGACGATATTGGCCAAGCCGCCTATGACAATCAGCGGGTAGCGGCTGCTTTTCTAGACCTGCTCAAAACACTCGACGGCAATCAGAGGGAGAAGACCTCATCGAGAGTTTTGAGCGATCGCTATCGCCTTAACCCCCAGGCGCTAACCGGTGAATCCTACCTCGTCCAGTTAGCAGAGCAGCATCACCAGGGAGATATTGAGCGGATGGCTCGGCGAATTCTAACTGACTTCCGTAAAGGAGATTTGGGTGAATTGGCCTTAGAATTCCCCCCTTGCCTAGGCTAATTGCACAGCAAGATGCGTCGGTAATTTTCGCCAGTCACCGTATTCTCTGTAGGATGGGCGCATCGATTCTTTGTAAGGGTTCGAAGAAGTTGCTGCGGCAAAGCTTGGATCAAGTTTGAAGAAATCATGAAGGGCTTGGGAGTGAACAGCCCCTGATGATTTGAATAACTGTAACAATATTCAGGATGAATAGATTTGAAGGGGTTCGGCGCTGTGGAGATTATTTCCTGTTCGCCTATTGAACTCTGCCATTGAAGTGGGAATTATCAGTATATATACGTTGCTCCTCCTTGATTGAATCGGAAATCAAGTATGAATGAATGGTGTGAAAGATAACCGCAAAATTTCTATCATTGCCAGTGACCTGTCAAAAAGCGGCGCAGGGAGATGGGGGGGAGCTGTTCGTCCTTTTTTACTGGCGCAGGCTCTAACCAAACTGGGTCATCCGGTAGAGATTTTGGGCTTTAGTCGTGATCAGTTCCCCCAGACTGCCTCCTTTGACTTTCCGGTCAAAGTATTGCCGGGGGGGAACTATCCAAAATTCTTTCGGGCCGCTCAACAGCTGTTATCTAGGATTGAAGGAGATATTATCTACGCCTATAAGCTGAAGCCCAGCAGCTTTGGGATTGCCTTATTGGATAAGCTGAGAACCCGACGACCTCTCCTCTTAGATATTGATGATTGGGAATTGAGTTGGCACGGCGGCGATCGCTGGCGTTACCGTCCATCTCTACCGCAACTGGCCAGAGACCTACTAGGGCGCGATGGCGTTTTACGGGATCCCGATTTTCCGCTTTATCTGGCATGGATGGAAAAGTGGGTTCCCCGAGCAGATTGCACCACCCTGCACACCCAGTTTCTACAAAAGCGATTCGGCGGGGTTTATGTGCCGAATGGAAAGGACACCGCTCTATTTGACCCCAGTCAATATGACCCAGTGGAGAGTAGACATCGATACAATCTCACTGACTATCGGGTGTTGATGTTTCCAGGCGCGCCTCGCCCTTACAAAGGGTTAGAAGATGTTTTAACGGCGCTGGATCAATTGAATCAACCTGACCTCAAATTGGTGATTGTTGGGGGCAGTCCCTATGATGACTATGATGATAGATTGATGCGCAAATGGGGGCGCTGGATCATCCAGCTGCCAAAGCTTCCCTACTCCGTCATGCCTGACGTGATTGCTGCAGCCCACATCATCGTCGTTCCTCAGCAAAATGTTCCTGCAGCTCAAGCCCAATTTCCCTTAAAGCTGACGGATGGTATGGCAATGGCTAAGCCCATCCTGGCGACTAGAGTGGGAGATATTCCCGAAATTTTGGGGGAGACTGGTTTTCTGGTTGACCCCAGTGCACCGGATCAGCTTGCGACAGAAATTCAAAGAATTTTTCAAAATTTAGATGAAGCCAACGCCCGTGGGTTAGACGCCAGAAAAAGATGTATAAAGTGCTATAGCATTGATACGATGGCGTCTCTTCTTTCAACCATTATTCATAGGATTTAAAGATCGTAGATGAGAATTAATTCTTGTAATAGATATGCTCAATGTATACACCGAAAGCATCGATTATAAAGGATCTAGAGTTTTTATTTTCTCATATTTAAATCTTTCTTTTCTATGAAAAAAATTGCTTCGCTTTGACTATCTCTGGCTAGGTAATCGCGTTTCTTCATCAAACCCTTAAATGTATTCTAATCAGCTACTGATTCGCTCCCTTCTGAAATATCCTATTTGGGTTTCTCTGACAATCCTGCTTGGTTTTTCAGGAGCGTTATTTAATGGGGTAAGCACAGCGCTTATTGTCCCCATTTTATTGGAATTTTTGGGTCAGGATATTCAAGGTTCGTCTGGGACTCCAGTGATTCTGCAGAAATTTCTGAGTTTATTTGATGGCGTTCCAGATGACTACCGAACCATGGCGATGGCAGGGGTGGTTGTACTCACGATCGCCCTCAAAAATTTAGCGACTTACTCCAGTTCTTTGACTTCTAGCACG
>JASJDH010000340.1 GCA_030065175.1 Leptolyngbyaceae cyanobacterium MO_188.B28
CTGTACGACCGTAGATGACCGAGAATGGTCAGGATACTTCAGGTATTTTAAGTAAGCCTTAGTGCTTGAATCTCTTGCATACATAGTATTTCAGTCATCCTTTACAAAAAATGACTACCCCATTTTTTTATCAGTCGCACTGCGGAAACTCCAACGCTATAGACAGGGTAGGGTCAACTAAAATTCCCATTAACCTGGTTACAAAAAATTTGGCGAGAAGTCGTCGCCCGTTCTCTTCATTCACAACCCCACATTTTTTTGACGCTCATCCTTAAACCCTTAAGGCGACTCACCTGCCCAGGGATTTAACCTATTTTTTGGGGGGTTTGGTGATCACACTAACATCTCCCTGGATCATTGTCTGGCAGGCAAGTCTGCAGGTTTCAGGCCTTTTGCGCAATTTTTGATTTTCCACTGCGGTGCGGGGCGATAAGTTTTCCGTCCCTTCAGCAATGTCCACAACACAAGTGCCGCATTGTCCGTACCCCCCACAGTTCATCATTTTCCCTTGGAATGTGTAGAGGTCTATGCGGTTCTCTAGAGCCTTAAACCGAAGATTAGAGCCATCGGGAACTTCAATTTCCTTGTCTTCTTTAACAAACTTAACAATCGCCATTTAGCTCTCTTCCTACACTGCTGATCTATATGCTCACTCGTCTTCTACTCATCTGAAATAAATTGCAAACGTTGCAAAGTTGAACGCTTGTAGGATCGGAAACTTGCCCTTTCCATGTCCCTACAAAAGTGCTTGCAATGGGCATTAAGACTAGTTACACTTCTTTATACACTTTCATTTTTACATTAATCATTGTCAAAGTATTGTCAAAGCTGGGTGTTTGGCTTTCGCCATCGCTCACTTTTCCAATTCGTCAGATTCAGCGAGATGCTTGAAGCCATTGGAGAAACGTTAGTGTTATTAGCGGTTCCCAGTCTGGTAGGCTGAACAATATCTATCACCCTTGGGCGAAGGCAGAAAAAAATCGTTGAAATAATCGTTGAAACTTCATTTAGGAGGAGCGTAGTCGATGGGACTACCCTGGTACCGAGTACACACGGTCGTCATTAATGACCCAGGGCGGCTGCTGGCTGTACACCTGATGCATACTGCTTTGGTGACGGGTTGGGCAGGCTCGATGGCCCTTTTTGAGCTTGCCACCTTTGATCCAGGCGACCCCATTTTGAATCCCATGTGGCGTCAAGGTATGTTCGTTTTGCCTTTTATGACCCGTCTGGGAGTTACTCATTCTTGGTCAGGCTGGACCATTTCTGGAGAACCTTGGGTTGAACAAAGCGGCATTTTGGGCGCCCAATTTAATTTTTGGAGCTACGAGGCTGTCGCTCTAGCGCACATTCTCATTTCTGGTCTGTTTTTCTTGGCCGCCATTTGGCACTGGGTCTTTTGGGACCTTGAGATTTTTAGGGATCCAAAAACGGGAGAACCCGCACTTGATTTGCCGAAAATTTTCGGCGGTCACTTAATGTTGCTGGGTACACTTTGTTTTGGATTTGGCGCGTTTCACCTTACAGGTATTGCAGGGCCTGGAATGTGGGTGTCTGACCCATATAGCTTGGTTGGGCGAGTGCAGCCTGTCGCCCCGGATTGGGGGCCGAACGGGTTTGACCCGTTTAATCCTGGCGGTGTAGTCGCTCACCACATCGCAGCTGGAATCGTTCTTATCTTAGGCGCAGTTTTTCACTTGACTACTCGTCCCCCTCAGCGTCTATACAGAGCTTTGCGGATGGGTAATGTGGAAACTGCTTTAGCAAGTGCGATCGCGGCGGTTTTCGGCGCTGCGTTTGTGGCCGCTGGAACGATGTGGTACGGCAGTGTAACCACTCCGGTTGAGCTGTTTGGCCCGACTCGGTTTCAGTGGGACCAAGGTTACTACCAGCAAGAGATTCAGCGTCGAGTTCAGGCAGGCATGGCTCGGGGTTTGTCGGAGTCAGAAGCTTGGGCGAACATTCCTCAAAAGCTGGCCTTTTATGATTATGTCGGCAACAGCCCAGCTAAAGGCGGTTTGTTCCGTGTAGGGCCGATGAAT
Organism: Leptolyngbyaceae cyanobacterium MO_188.B28; assembly: GCA_030065175.1. Lineage (GTDB taxonomy): Bacteria > Cyanobacteriota > Cyanobacteriia > Phormidesmidales > Phormidesmidaceae > JAKSDM01. The sequence goes on from JASJDH010000340.1 coordinate 2,043, forward strand.
ACAGGGGATGGGATTGCTCAAGAGTGGTTAGGGCATCCCACATTTAAGGATAAAGAAGGTCGTGAGTTAACCGTTCGTCGCCTTCCCAACTTTTTTGAAACCTTCCCGGTCGTTTTGACTGATAAAGACGGGGTTATTCGAGCGGACATTCCCTTCCGCAGAGCCGAGTCTAAATATAGTTTTGAGCAGACAGGGGTTACCGTTTCCTTTACTGGGGGCGCTCTGGACGGTCAAGCCTTTAAAGATCCCTCTGTCGTTAAGCGTTACGCCCGTAAGGCCCAGCTGGGCGAGCCCTTCGAGTTCGATCTCGAAACCCTCGATTCTGACGGCGTATTCCGAACCAGTACTCGTGGTTGGTTTACCTTTGGTCATGCAGTGTTCGCATTGCTCTTCTTCTTTGGCCATATTTGGCACGGAGCTCGGACACTTTACCGGGATGTATTCGCTGGCATTGATCCTGACCTATCGGTTGAGCAGGTGGAATGGGGCTTCTTCCAGAAAGTGGGAGATGTTACAACTCGGGCTGGCCAATAACTTTCTAGGCGTTGACGCCTTGAGTTAACTTAAAGGCAGCCCGGTAATTTAGGTTCCTTCGTAACCAGAATTTCTAGGCTGCTTTCTCGATTGATTGTAGACTGATAGTATAGTTTGCTGAATTAGGAAAGTTCAGACTATGGAAGCCGTCGCTTACATTCTCATTTTCACTTGTGTTATTGGAACGCTGTTTTTTGCAATTGCATTCCGCGAACCCCCTCGGATTTCGAAGTAATTATCGTCAGCAGTTCTAGAATTCTTCTTTGGATTTACTAAAACTGTTTTAATGGATGGAGGTAAGAGCTTCTTAATATATTTGGAAGTTCTCCTCCATTTTTGTTTTTGAGCTATTCTTTATTCTTGAGCTAGTTTTTCAATATCTTCTTCAGAAATCTGTCATCTTCTTCAAATTTCGATTCCCTGCATTAGGATTTATTTGATTTCTGATTTAATTTTACTCACCTATTTATTGAGAGGACTCTGAATAATGCAGTGTCCGTTCTGTCAACACCCCAATAACCGCGTGCTTGAGTCTCGGTCAGCTGAATCGGGGCGGAGTATTCGGCGTCGCCGGGAATGTCTGGAATGCAATCGCCGCTTCACAACCTATGAGCGGATAGAGTATGTTCCCATTACGGTCATCAAGAGTAATGGCGATCGCGAATCCTTGGATCGATCAAAAATTTTACGGGGAATTGCTCGAGCGTGTGAGAAGACCGGAATTTCTCTTCCCCAAATGGAATCCATTGTGGACGATATTGAAGCAGAACTGCAGCAGCGATCCTCTCGGGAAGTCGATAGTAGTGAAATTGGCGAGTTAGTTCTCCAGCGTTTGCCAGAAATCAGTGAAGTCGCCTATGTCCGATTTGCCTCTGTTTATAGGAAATTTCGAGGCATTAGGGACTTTGCCGATACGCTGAATCATCTCCAGAGTAAGGCTCCTTCCCCTAGCTCCGTTGACAGTGATAGTTCATCTCCTGAAATCCTTTCCATGGTGGAGAGTCGTTAGGAGATAATGTAATTCCAATTGGAAGGGAATTCCCCAGTTCGGTTTAGCATAGGCCTATCGCCTGTTTCTTCAGTTAAACCGGCGGTCTTTTGCGTGTCGTGTTAAGCGCTAGTTAAGCTATAATTATTGGTCTGGCAAGATATAATTCGACCCCATTTACGATCAAATCTCCTGAGATAAGATTTGTATAGGTGTAAGCAGCGCATTTTTCGAAGTGGGCCCACACATCGTAAAGGAGATCGCACTATCACGGAGACAACATTAGGAAACAATAGCATGGTCAATCAGGAATTGAAGGACACCGACATCGGCTTTACTCACGAAGATTTTGCAGCCTTATTAGATAAGTACGATTACCACTTTAGCCCTGGCGATATTGTTCCAGGAACGGTATTTAGCCTTGAGCCGAGGGGTGCGCTGATTGACATTGGTGCTAAGACAGCTGCTTACATCCCAATTCAGGAGATGTCAATTAACCGGGTGGATAACCCTGAAGAGGTTCTCCAATCCAATGAAACCCGTGAGTTTTTTATCTTAACGGATGAAAATGAAGATGGACAGCTTACCCTGTCTATTCGCCGGATTGAATACATGCGGGCTTGGGAAAGGGTTCGTCAACTTCAGCAAGAGGACGCCACTGTGCGATCAGGCGTCTTCGCCACCAACCGAGGAGGCGCTTTAGTGCGGATAGAAGGGTTGCGAGGATTCATTCCAGGCTCCCATATTAGTACTCGCAAACCTAAGGAAGATTTGGTAGGGGAAGATTTGCCGCTTAAGTTTCTAGAGGTGGATGAAGAACGGAACCGCCTTGTTCTAAGTCATCGTCGCGCTCTAGTGGAGCGCAAGATGAACGGTCTTCAGGTCGGCGAAGTTGTCATTGGCGCAGTCCGCGGCCTCAAGCCCTATGGCGCATTCATCGACATTGGCGGTGTCAGCGGCTTACTGCACATCTCAGAAATTTCCCATGATCATATTGATACCCCCCATAGCGTCTTCAATGTCAATGACGAAATCAAGGTCATGATTATTGACCTCGATGCCGAGAGGGGGCGCATTTCTCTGTCCACCAAACAGCTTGAGCCCGAGCCAGGCGACATGGTTAAGAATCCTCAGATTGTTTATGAGAAAGCTGAAGAGATGGCTGTTAAATACAGAGAACAAATGATGAAGAAGATGGAGCAGCAAGACGAAGCGAGTCAAGAACCTGAAGTTTCCTTTGACGAAGAGCCTGCCCTCGCTGTTGAATAAGTTAATTAATTAGTTAGAAGTGCGCTGTGGCGACCATTCGCTGTAGGGATGTTATTTTTCAAAATATCCAGGCTGTTCTCTTTGATAAGGACGGAACTCTCTCAGATTCCCAAGCTTTTTTGCGGAATTTAGGGCAAAAGCGTTCTCGACTGATAGATGCTCAAATTCCCGGTGTTCAGGAACCGCTTTTAATGGCCTTCGGCGCTGATGGAGAGCATATTAGCGCTGACGGCTTGCTGGCCGTTGGGACTCGTGAAGAAAACGAGATTGCCGCCGCCGCCTATGTTGCTGAGACTGGGCGCGGTTGGTTTGAGGCTCTTGAGATCGTTCAGTTTGCTTTTACTGAAGCCGATGGTTATTTGAAGCGAAAAGCCATTCACACCCCTCCCTTTGAGGGCGGCCAGGAATTACTGGCTCTCCTCTCCGCGAAAGGGATTAAGGTGGGGATTGTTTCTGCTGACAGCACCGCTAATGTCGAGGATTTTGTGCAGTGTTACGGGTTGGAAGACTATATCCAAGTTCGAATGGGAGCAGACAAAGGGGGCATGGCTAAACCAGACCCCGCCTGTCTGCGTCTAGCTTGTGATTTTCTGAATGTCAGTCCGACGACAACTCTAATGGTGGGAGATTCTCAGGCGGATCTGTTGATGGCTCGGAATGCTGATGCAGCTGGATTTGTAGCGGTGACTTGGGGATGGCCTCAAGCCATTTCATTGGCGAATGTTGACGCCTCAATCGACCGGTTTGATGAGATCCAGCTAATTAGTTAACGAGCCAGTTAGTGATCGCGTTCGAGTTATTTCTTGCTCGAATTTTTATACGTTTCTGTAATCGTTATCTCTTCGCCTTACCCAAAGAGGAAGGGCGATGTAAACGAATTTTATCGGTCTAGCAATAAGGCGAAATAGAAGGAAGGGGTACGTCCCCCATTTCGCCTATTGGTTCGTCGGGACTTGAATAGTCTCTGTATCGGAGATTTCTTTTCCCTGATAAGACAAGCTTTCATGTCCATTGGCGTTGAGGGTTACTTTTACCTGATTTTCCCCAGGTTCTAGCGACGCCACATGTCGCCAGGGACCATAAAGCCGAGCTATCTTCTTACCGTTTATATAAAGGTGAGCATGCCCTTCATAGGTTTTGCTTTCTTGATTCACGTTTTCTGGGGCGAATCGGAAATTTGCAACCTGAATTTCCAAGTTCCAACCCATAACGTCATCCTGGTGGACAATCAGGTCAATGCTTGGAATTGGTTGATTTGCAGAAACTTCTAATGACTGATGAGCGTGGGAGTCATGATTGTGACCAGTTGAAGCAGCATTCTGGGTATTTAATGACTGATCGGCATGGGCGTTATGACTCTGATCCATCGAGGCAGTTTCCTGGGCGGCCTTTGAGTAACTTTGACTATGACTCTCAGAGTGAACAGGACTTTCTGCCGGATTAGAAGAGGCGGTGCCTTGCCCAGGAGCATTGTGGCTTGGGTCCGAACAGCTGCTTCCTAGAATGGCTGTCAATGCGATCGCAGCTATGGGCGCGAGCTGTTTGATGTCCATAATTCCTGTAATCCTGAACGACTGCGGATATTTATCCAATGATGACTAGATTGTGTCTGATGAAGACTCAATGCTGACGCCATTAAAAAAATAGGGGCGCACAGCTGACGCCCCCAATAGAGTGAAACGATTTTAGATTTAACAGAAAGCAGGGAGGGAGCTACCAGCCCTTCTCAGACTGAGAAAGAACGTAGGCGGCAACGTCTTCAATTTGCTTATCGGTTAAGCGTCCAGAGAAAGCGGGCATGGCGTTCTTACCATTTGTGACCTGGGTGATGATGGCCTCCGCGGAGTTCATTCCATTGGCTTCCAAGTCTGATTTTTGCAAAGTCTTCTGAGGATTCACTACATTACGGCCTCCTGCATGACAAGCTGCACAGTTGGTGGAAAAAACCGCTGCTCCACTTGCGGCGTCCCCAGCAGCCATCGCAGGCGCACCCCAAAGGAAGGTTAACGCCGCCATCAAGAGCAGCATTGCAGAGACTAACTTCTTCATCAGGTAATTATCCTTAAGTTAACCAGTCAACAAGTTTCATTTGACATAATTGCTAAGGAATTACGGATCTGTCAAAAGACGGCTTGTCATAGTTTTCGAAATGTTAAGACTCCCTCCTTGGGGGGTAGGCCTGTTTCTCTTAGCAAAGAAATTAACTACGAAATGTTCCCTCTGTGTCGGTCTCAAATCACACACTCTCCTGAATGGCTTAGACTATTAGAGAAGTCAGTTTCTGTAGCAAGTCAACTTAATCTGTATGGCTCCACTCCCTGATCACACCCCTAAGCAACTGTCTTTAGGCCCTTTGGAAGCTGAAATCCTTGAGATCGTTTGGAATTTAGGGACAGCCACCGTCAAGGCGGTACATGAGCAAATATTGACGGATCCCGATCGGGAGTTGGCCTATACGTCAGTGACCACTGTCCTTAGACGATTGACTCAAAAGGGATGGTTGACCTGCAACAAACGGGAGCGGGCATTTTATTGGCAGCCTTTAATTTCTCGTGAGAATGCCAAGATCTTAAAAGCCCATGACCAACTGAAGCGATTTCTGGCGGTGGGGAATCCCGATATCGTAGCGGCCTTTGCAGATAGTTTGGATTCGGCAAGTTTGGATCAGTTAGAAGCGATCGCTCAACGGGTGAGAGCGGCCCGCAAAGCCAGGGAGGAGGGATAAATGCATTTAAGTATGGTTCTGCTAACCCTACTTTTAGCCTGTACGTTACGGTTAGGTTGGGTAGGTCCAATTGGCGGCTACTCACAGCGCTGGCGCAGCGCCTTGAGTTTATTCCTAATTCCTTCCCTCCTGCTTGTGGTGACGGCGCTCGCAATTGTCATCATGGGACCTCAAGGCCGAATGTTTCGGCATCGAGAAGGCTGGTTAAGTTATGGCGTCGCACTGGGCTTTCTTGCAATCGCCGTCGGGTTGGGATTGTACCTGGCGTGGCATGGCTGGCAAGCCGTCAGGCAAGCGCGTCAGCACCCTAAGTTTGAGATTGCAGGATACTCAGGCCGACTGGTTGGCGCGGCGGGCGTCTTCAGCGCCCAAGTGGGATTTTGGCGTCCTGAATTGCTTGTTAGTCAAGGCATGCTGGACTATCTAGATGAATCCCATTTAGAGGCGGTGTTGACCCATGAACAAGGCCACCATCATTACCACGACACCTTTTGGTTTTTCTGGTTAGGCTGGCTGCGGAGGCTTACCTTTTGGTTGCCTCAGACCGAAGCATTGTGGCAAGAATTGCTTTTGCTGCGAGAAATTCGGGCAGATCAATGGGCGGCGCAACAGATCGACAAGTTGATTTTGGCGGAGTCTCTAATTCAGGTAGTGCAAACACCGTTATTAGCCTCTGAGGAAATCTGCGCCGCTTTCAGCTGCGATGCGCCGTGTAGTCGTTTGGAGCAGCGCATTAACGCCCTCTTGGATGAGACGTATTACACCCCCAGTCCGAATTTTATTCCCTGGATGCGGCTGTTGATAACGCTCTCACCGCTAATGCTAGTGCCTTTTCACCATTAATCCCTGATCTTACTTCTTTGGATGAGATTGTTGATACCCCTCTCTTTGATGTTTGATGTCGGCTCTTTTGCCCCATTAAATTTAGACAGAGTTTTTAATTAAACCCTGCCTGATAAGGGGGGTGCTTAGCATAGCAAGTAGGATGCGGCATATCGTTAAAATTCTTGCTTAGTTTCCCAATGATAGACAACCAAATGGCGTTGGAGTTTAACTGAGATGGCCAAATGTTCAAATCATTCGCCTTTTGGCGATTGATAGGGCAATGTAAGGGCGCGACAAGAAATGTTAGATTTTCTCTGCCAACTGCAATCACGGGCTGTCCCTGAAGCAAAGTTGCCTGGCAATTCGGTTCATATAGTTTCGCGCGCCAAAATGTACCTTGGCATTTTATTCTTCCGGGTTGATAAAGGGCTATCGGTTTAGTGACGACTCCACTAAGCCCCTCTTCAAACATCTCAATCTTAGGAGCAGTAAATGCTAGAAAATCTGAAAAATATTCCTTCATAGCTCTATTCCTGGTAATGCTAATCGATTTCAAAAAAAGAGCTGGTATAGCGGCTTATCCACTACACCAGCCTTCGTCGTTAGTAACTAACTCTCCAAGCCAGATGGCGATTGATTCTTCGGTTATTAAGCGGTCTGAAGCCATCAACTGTTTTCAGTTGTTAGGACCTCCCCACCCAAGCAAGCGGACTGAAACGCGCTACGACCGATATGAAATCCTGCCCTGATGCGAAATGGTTACGGCGCAAATAAAGGTGGTTTGTGTTTTTTTACTCCGTTTAAATTCGAGCACTACTGAGCCATAGCCCGTTGTTCGAAAGATCTCGAATATACTTTGTTCCAGATACTGTAAAGGCTCTTCCACTTTGTATAAAGGCTCTTCCATCGGGCTGACAATGGATTGCAGCTGTCGATACGCCCCGTAGCGCTCCAATTCTTTAGGGGTGAAATAGAAAGAACTATAGGGAGAACCCGGTAGAAAAACTTTGAATTCAGGCTTACTTTCCCTGTTGGAAAGTCTCTTGCAATCAACGATTAGCTTGCCTTCTTGAAAACTCTGATAGGAGTGCAAAGTTTCTTTCGCCAACTCAAAGAACTGATTCACCGGATCTCGATTCTTAGCAGAAAACATAGGACACCTTCAGCATGTGGTAGCACCGATGGTAAATTAACGCTCCTCTCACCTTAGACGTGACGGCTAGTTGCTAAACTAGGCTTATCGAGTTGATAATAATTTCTATCAAGTTGATAATTGTAAGTATAAATATGGGGCAACATATCACATTTGTCAAGGAAAAAGCTTTGAAAAATTTAGAGTCTCTTAAGCACCTTTGTTGAAACCTTCTGCTTTTAATTCTGATTGGGCTCCTATAGCTGTTTACAAAAAACAACATAAGACGCTAGAAGCACTCTCCGAAGCTCGGGAACACTTGCAGAGCTATTGATGGCTATACGCCTTTATAGGACTGCCTTTCCTTAAAGCAGAATACGAGATGCATTAAGTTTCTTATGAAATCGACCGGGACTTCTTTGTAGGGGGTATCTGTTCTATATACGATAGCTAGAACCTCACTTATCAATACGATACTCAGCTAATGTGGGTTGGAGCGGACGGCTTCCTATGGATGAAAT